>NZ_VOYU01000004.1:0-306129 GCF_013420135.1 Acinetobacter sp. YH12023 | reverse complement strand
ATCCCTTCCCGAACTCAGAAGTGAAACCTCTTAGCGCTGATGGTAGTGTGGGGTTACCCATGTGAGAGTAAGTCATCGCCAGCTCATTATTCTAAACACCCCCTGACTCGTGCAGGGGGTGTTTTTTTATGTGCGGAGAAAAGGGAAAGAAGAAATGTAGAAGGACAAACTGGGAAATGATAGATATTTAAAAAGAATAAGGCTAAAACAATGCTAAAAATTTACATCAAGGTGAGCTTATATTCTTTATAGTGAAGTACGGTCTCAATGTATAAAAAGAATAGGATGTACGTATGCTCCAAAATATCGATGAAGTCTCTATTTTAGAGATATTGCAGCAACGCTTTGAGACAAATATGCAGCGTCATCCAGAATTGCTTTGGGATGATGTTAAAAAGCAATTGATTGCACAGCCCTCAAAACTAAAAATTTTAATCGAAATGGAAAAAACAGGCGGTGAGCCAGATATTGTTATGCTGAATCGGCAATCTCATGATCTGATATTTTATGATTGCAGCTTAGAGTCACCAAAGCTTAGACGAAGCTTGTGTTATGACCGTGATGCCTTGGATAATCGCAAGGATCATCCTCCCAAAAATAACGTTATAGACATGGTTCGAGACATCGGTGCTGAGCTACTGACGGAAGAAGACTATCGAGTGATACAGCAAGTTTTTCATTTCGATTTAAAGACTTCGAGTTGGATCGTAACGCCAGCGGATATTCGGCAAAAGGGCGGGGCACTGTTTTGTGACCGACGTTACGATCATGTATTTAGCTACCATAATGGCGCGCAGTCATATTATGTGTCTCGTGGATTTCGCTGTAAGCTGGTGATTGCTTAGTCTCAGTGCTATCAATGCATTTAAAACAATCAAGAGTGTTCAAACGAGCTTTTCTATATATATGGTTACGTTTGTTTTTTAGACATTTAAAATTTTTCTAAACTAAAGATAGAAATAAATGATGGTCTGTCGTTCTGAAGTTTAATGAAAGAATAGAAGAATTTGACCTGAAAATAATGACATTATGATTTATAAAAATCAGCTAAATAATCATATATTGATAATGTTTAATAATTAAACTAAAACATGAAAAATAACACAATTAACATGTACTTATAAGTGATTCGATTTATTAAACATACGTCTAATATCCCTAGAAAACACTGTTCCGTATATTCCGTGGCTGTTGAATTTTACTTAAAAATTCAATGAATGTTATGGACAAGTACTCATGGGAGATGAGAACGATGACAACGGAAAAAATAGACATAAATTCTGTAGTCGATAAGGCTAAATTTACCCCGTTCCACTTCAATGTAGTGGCTTGGTGCTTATTGATTATTTTATTTGATGGCTACGATTTAGCGATTAATGGCGTGGTTTTACCATTATTGATGCAAGACTGGGGCTTAACTGCAATGCAAGCGGGGATGCTTGCCAGTACTGCGCTCGCAGGCATGATGTTTGGTGCCATGTTCTTTGGTTCTTTAGCAGATAAGATTGGCCGTAAAAAAGTCATCATGATCTGTATTGTTTTATTTAGTGGTTTGACCTTTGCCGGTGGTTTTGCGTCGAATCCAACAGAATTTGGTATTTTGCGTTTCTTGGCTGGTTTAGGGATTGGCGGTGTAATGCCTAACCTTGTGGCTTTAACGTCGGAATACGCGCCGCAGAAGATGCGTAGTACACTAGTAACGACGATGTTTAGTGGTTATGCAGTCGGTGGTGTGATGGCGGCACTTTTAGGTTCATGGTTCACCCCTGATTTTGGTTGGCAAATCATGTTCTTTATTGCAGGTATTCCACTTTTCCTTTTACCTGTGATTTGGAAATTTTTACCTGAATCTTTGGCATTTATGGTGAAAGAAAACAAACAGGAAAAAGCCCGCAGTATCGTGAAGCGCTTAGCGCCTGAAGTGAAAGTGACTGAAAATACAGTGTTCACTTTACCGCAAGAAAATGTACCTGAAGCTGCTAACGTGGTGAGTTTGTTCCGCCGTGGTCGTGCCGTAAATACATTGCTGTTTTGGGTGGCGTTCTTTACGTGCCTATTGACCATGTATGCGCTAAGCAGCTGGTTACCAAAACTGATGATGGCAGCCGGTTATTCTATGGATAACAGCTTAATGTTCATGATGGTCATGAACGTGGGCGCAGTTGTGGGTATTGTTGGCGGTGGCATTTTGGCTGACCGTTTCCATTTAAAACCTGTGCTGATGGTTTTGGGTATGATGGGCGCGATTGTGATGAGCTTGATGGGCTTCCAGTCAAATCAGTTCTTGCTATACATTTTGGTGTTCTTGGCAGGTGCTGCGTCTATTGGTTCGCAAATGCTGCTGTACAGCTATGTGGCACAGTATTACCCACTTGCTGTACGTTCGACAGGAATTGGTTGGTCTTCTGCGATTGGTCGTATGGGCGCGATTGTAGGGCCGATTCTGATTGGTGGTTTGCTCGGTATGAATTTACCTGCGCATTTCAACTTTATGGCGGTAGGTTTACCTGTACTGATTACTGCGATCGCGGTTGCATTGATCATGCATGAAAACGACAGTGATAAAATTGATGTTAAAGAGGCAACTACAGCCAAAGCTTAAGTTGTGATTCTTTAAAAAGAAAAGCCTCCGAAAGGGGGCTTTTTTTATGTTTGATTTCGATAATATATAATGTGGCTTGCATAGGGGGACTGTATGATTTCAGAGTTAGTAAAACTAAAAAGACGTAAAGATGCTAAAGAAATAATTAAGAAGATAGATCAGAAACGAGAAAACTATTATTTAATACATTACTCTTGTGAGTCTTTTTACGATATTCAAGACGGTAGAACACCTCGGATTACTTCAGTAGCAATTGCTAATTTAGGATCCAATCAAACACATTCTTTTTCAATCCATAAAACGGCAGAACAAAAGAAAATTGGATTTGAAATGATCGATGATAAGTACGATGAATTAGAAAAAGGAATGCTCAAGGAATTTTTTGATTATTTAGCTGATCATCGAGGAAATAATTATATTCATTGGAATATGAGAAATATTAATTTTGGTTTTCAGGCGATTGAGCATCGTTATAAAGTCTTGGGTGGTAAACCTTATATTATTGAAGATGATCGAAAGGTGGATTTAGCCAAACTTCTGATAAATATTTATAGTGTTAGATACGCTTCTCATGGTGAGCATGGGCGGCTACATACAATTTGCAGTATGAATTCTATCAAAGCTAAAGATATGCTTACTGGTAAAGAAGAGGCTTTAGCATTTCAAGAAAAGGAATATATTAAGTTACATCAATCCACTTTAAGGAAAGTAGATGTAATGTCAAATTTACTTGAAAGAGTGTTAGATGGATCAATTAAAACTCAAGCAAATTGGTTAGATAGAAATGGGATTCATCCAATAGTATTCATCCAATTAGCTAAAGAACATTGGTTCATAGCCTCATTAGTTGGTTGTATTACTTTTGCTGGCACAATTAAAACACTATTTTTTTGACTTAAAAAAGGTTCATTAAGTATTTAATTAATGAAGGGAATACTATTATGCAATTTAATTCCATCTCCCCAATCCCTGAAGACGATGAAGAACTGCATTTGCCTGAACTGGTGTATTGGTCATCTTTAGGTGAACTTGCAGAAGTCGATAAATCTTTGGCAAATGGCACAGACGTAAACTCTGCCGATGACGAAGGCTATAGCGCACTGCATGCAGCAGCAGAAAATGGCTATTTAGACGTAGTGAAGCTGTTGGTAGAGAAAGGTGCAAATGTACAGCATAAGACCCAATACACAGCATTAGAGCTTGCAGAAATGGCAGGCAATGATGATGTAGTGGCATACTTAAAAAATTTGTAAGCCATACATCTTATAAAGTAGATTCATAAAATACCCGCATGCAATATGCGGGTATTTTCATTTTAGAATTATTGTTGCTGTTGCTGTTGCTGTTGCTGTTGCTGTTGCTGTTGCTGTTGCTGTTGCTCAAGCTCCTGCTGAATCGCTTGATTAAACGCAGGCAAGTCATCTGGACAACGAGAAGTAATGAGCACCCAACCGCCCGTATTACAGCGGTGCACCTGCTCATCGACCCAATGTGCACCCGCATTTTCCAAATCCAAACGAATGCTTTTATAAGACGTCAGAGTTTTATCACGAATTCTTTCAGCATTAATGAGCGCCCAAGGACCATGACAAATTGCAGCAATAGGTTTTTGATGGTTAGCAAAGTTTTGAATGAGCCGCAGCGCATCTTCATCGATCCGTAGATGATCTGCATTGACAGTTCCGCCCGGAATTACTAAGACATCATAGTCTTCAGCATTTACGCTGCTCAATTGGGCATTGGGTTGGACTTCAGCTTCGACCTTTTTGTCTGCTTTTACTGTCTGGACCGCAGCATGTTTAACAGCGGCATGAATGGCTTCAATTCCCTTTTCATTTAAATAATTTAAGGGTTGAATCAGCTCATCATGTTCAACACCGACATTTGACGTTATCACTAAAGCTTTTAAAGTCATGATTGACTCCTTGCAATGAGGATTGTCTACCACGCTAGCAACTTGACGGATTTGGGTATGTAATAATTTCGCAGGAAAGTGTAAGAAGTTTTGACAGAGAAATTATTCGAAAATTCTAGATTAGGGCGAATTCTTTAAAAAATCAGCTAGAAAAAAGAAAACCCCGACATCCTGTCGGGGTTTTCTTCGTATTTCGTGTTCTAGATACAACTCCTTGTCATATCTCACGTCCTGATGCAGAAACTTATTGTTATTGTTTTATGTTTCGGAAACTTCCTGTCTCCTGATAACTGTAGATTAGGCCTGTTTCTGAAACTTGGAAAGCCGCAATTTTCTGCATGTCATGTAAGCCAAAACGTACAAAATTATTCTGTTACCTTTCCAAAGAAAAATCATCTGATTAATTTATTAGAATCAAATGATTATAAAAGGGAAGGGAACAGTAAATGAAACAATGCATACAATATTTTCGAACGCCTAGCCTCATCGTTGGCATCCTGATGACAGCCGCATGCCATGCGGAAAACACCACAACTACAGCACAAGATCAAACACCAAGCCAAGCTCAAAAAACGGCACAAATCCAGCAAGAACAGCGCTTTAAAATACAAAAAATCGCTCAATTTAATGAGCCTTGGGCCATCCAGCCGCTCTCAGACGGACGTTTATTGCTGACAGAAAGAAAAGGTCAACTGATCATCTTTAATCCTCAAAACCAGCAGAAAATACAGGTGAAAAACCTTCCCAAAGTTGCCTATGGTGGACAAGGCGGCTTAGGTGATATTGCACTTGATCCGCAGTTTGAAAAAAATCATCAGATATATCTGAGCTATGCAGAAGCAGGACAGGGCGGTTATGGCGCTGTCATCGAAAAAGCCATATTAAACCTCAATGAAGCTGCACCAAGTTTAAAACAGCGGAAAATCATTTGGAGGCAAATTCCAAAAGCAGAAGGTCAAGGCCATTATTCACACCGAATGCAGTTTGGTACAGATGGAAAATTATGGGTGAGTTCGGGGGAACGTCAAAAGTTTGATCCTGCACAAGATCTACAGTCAAATTTGGGTAAAGTGCTGCGCTTAAATAGTGATGGAACACCTGCTGCGGATAATCCATTTCAAACCCAAGGCGAGGTTGCAAAGCAAGTCTGGAGTTTCGGGCACCGTAACCCTTTAGGCATGGCATTTGATGCAAAACAGCAGCTGTGGGTGGCCGAAATGGGCCCGAAAGGCGGTGATGAGTTAAATCTCGTGCAGCGTGCGAAAAACTATGGCTATCCGCATGTATCGAATGGCGATCATTATGATGATCAACCGATTCCTGATCATCATACTCGGCCTGAATTTGAAGCGCCTGCCATCAGTTGGACACCGGTGATTTCACCGTCAAGTTTGATGTTTTACCAAGAGCAAAAGTTCCCGTTGTGGAAAAATAAAGCGCTGATTGGTGGTTTGTCGTCTCAAGCAATCGTGATTGTGGACACAGCACATCAACCAGTAACAGAAATCCAGCGCATCGACATGAAACAGCGGATCCGCGGCTTGATTGAGGCCAAAGATGGCGCCATTTGGGGCATTGAGGACGGTGAAAAAGCATGGTTATTCAAAATTGAGCCAAAATAGTGGCTAAAAAATAAACAAAAAATTCAAAAAATAAAAAAAGCCCCTACGGGGCTTCTCACATACAGGCCTGCACGAATTTTAAATACGTCAGCTAAGCCGCATAGTGCTCATCGGCATTAAATGCATTGGCTTGAATTTGAATTAATTTACGATTTCCTTGTTCTCCATTCATCCGCCAATGCGCAATTTTAATATTATCCACAATAGCAACATCGCCTTTATGCCACTGTAAAAGCAGGGCATCTTTATACATCGCATCAAAAAATTGCTGCTTTTCAGCATCGTTCCATTCAATTTGTTGACCTTCTGGCGTGTAAATTCCCCATGTCAGTTGCATGCCGTCAGCCGTTGAATCGATTTCAATCTCCCCGCGATTTTCAAAGCAATTTTTGGCCGCCTGATGGGCAAATGGATTGGTATTATTGGCAAAAGCCCACGGCTGAATGACATGCTTTTTTGTATCGGGGTGATGAATCACCAGTGGCGAACGCTGCAAGGTTAGTTTGGCTTTTTTATCTTGTCGAATCTCTAAACTAAACGGGCTCTTTTTCAGCAATAATCGGTCAAATAGTCCCACCTCACGTGCCGAAACATAAGAAAAATGGTTCCATGCGCCGAGATATTTTTCTTGTAGATGTTTCGGAAAACTCTCCCAAATTTGCTCTAAGTTATTAAATCCAGTTTCTGCTAAATACGTCGAAGGTTCCTGACAAAATAAGGCGATATAACGCGAGCGTTCTGAACGCACGCCGCCTTCAACATGCGGACCTTGTACTGAGTTTTCGACTGGACCTAATTGCACTGTGTTGCGATCTATATAACGACGGTAGTCGCCTGCGCCGAGCAATTTCTCGCTGTATTTTCGCATCCATGATGCAACCCAGCTGGGCATATTGGGGTTAAATGCATTCCATGGGGTAAACTGGAAATATTGTTCAATCAGTTGGTTAAATTGTTCGGGTTGCTCGATGTTAAAACCACGAAACAGTAAGATGCCATTTTCATGGATTTGTTGTAAAAGCTCTTGTCGATGCGCGCCAATATATTGTGCAAGATCTTGCGGGCTATTGTGTTCTGGAGCGGCATGAAAAATGCGGGTAAAACTATTCAGTTGTTGCTGTTGCAATTGCATAGGTCATTCTCTAATTTTTTAATTCAATTTTTATTGTTGTCGCCTAATCCCTAAGCGCTGACAGTTCGAGCTGCTGAACTCGCAGCCGTTATTCTGTCTAAATTCTCTGCCGATTATAAGTACAGTTTTACTGTTGCGATGTAAGTATTGTTGATAAATTGCGATTTTTCGACGAATAGAGTGCGATCGTTGAATGAATGACGACATGAAAAAAGCCCTCGACATCCTATCGAGGGCTTTTTAGATTCATTCTAAAGATATGACTCCTGTCATACCGGTCAGCGTTCCTGCTGCATGTGCATTATTTATTTTTATTGCAAGACATCCTGTCTCTGTATGTTCTTACTATAGACGCGTTGCTGTTGAGGCCATAGGCGTAAATACTGCAAGCGCTGTAGGTAAATGCCTACAGCAGAACGCCGCTAAATCCTGTTAGTGTAGTGATGGATATAACAACAATGAGTTTCGCGCATGCCTGCAACACAAATCGATATACGGGTGCAATACAGCATAGAACAAGAGCAACAGCTGATAAATGCTGTCTTTGACGCCATACAACAGAGTTTTCAATTGCCTCGATATGACCGCAATATACGTTTGCAAGTGCATGCGCCACATCGGTTTCAGGTGTTTGATCATTTGACGCAGCCTGAGCGCTTTACGCATATCACCATTGATTGTTTTGCGGGACGAACCTTAGCAACCAAGCGTAAGTTATATCAATTACTGGTGCAGAATTTGGTGGAATTTGGCATTCCGGCCGACCATATCATCATTACCTTACGTGAAAGCCCTCTAGAAAATTGGGGGATACGAGGTGGTCAAGCCGCCTGTGATGTCGAGTTAGGTTTTCAGGTCGATGTTTAGTCTGTGCAAATACATGGAATGTTGCTTTTACGGAGCCTAAACGAAAAAAGCCCCGACATCCTGTCGGGGCTTTTTCGGATTCATTCTAGCGGTATAACTCCTGTCCTACCGTTAAGCTTCCTGCTCATTGTCTTATCATTGTTGTTTTATGTTCAGTGACATCCTGTCGCTGTATGACCTTAATATAAAAGTAATTCAATAACGTGAATAGTGTCTATTATCCGCATCTGATGTAAGCCAAAACGTACAACACCTAAATTATCATTTTGTCCGTCGCGTCAATGTATTGCATAGCAGATAGGCTATCGACCGATAGAACTATTGACCCAAATCGATCTAAACCTGTTTTAAAACAGCGGGAAGCTGGTTTTGATATGATTAAAATCTTCATCAGCGGTGTTACATATTTTTGCGATTAATTGGTTGAATGGTGAACTAATTTATCAGACATTAAAAATTCATAATGAAAAATATACAGGGAATAAGATCGATGCTAAGAACACTTACACAACAACGGACGACATCAAAACTTCAGCTCGCATTAGGCTGCGTCATTGCGCTTAGTGCTGCAGCAAGTTGGGCAGCATCTCCACAAGAGATTATGCAAATTGCGGAAAGTCAAAAGCAAAGTTATTTAGAGACCTTGAAAACCTTGGTCAATATTGAATCCGGCAGTAAGGATCTTGAAGGCCTGAATCAAATGGCCAAAGTGGTGGCAGATCAGTTGAAGAATGTCGGTGCTGAAGTGAGTGTGATCGAAAGTACAGATATTTATCGCATGGACGATACACCTGAGAAAATGGGACCAATAGTTAAAGGGGTATTGAAAGGTCAAGGTAAAAGTAAAATCATGATGATCGCGCATATGGATACGGTTTATGAACGGGGAATGCTTAAAAACCAACCGTTTAAAATTGACGGTAATCAGGTCTATGGCTTAGGTATCATTGATGATAAACAAGGGGTAGCTGCAATTTTGCATGTTTTGAATACCCTTAAAAAATTGAATTATAAAGACTATGGTACGATCACTGTTTTGATGAATTCAGATGAGGAAATCAGCTCACCTGCCTCACGTAAGTTGATTACAGAAACAGCACAAGATCAGGATGTGGTGTTGTCTTTTGAAGGGGGCGGTAAAGATGGTAACTTACGTCTGGCAACCAGTGGCATTGGCGCAGCCTATTTAGAAATTAAAGGAAAATCTTCACATGCCGGTGTGAAACCTGAGGCAGGGGTGAATGCACTCACTGAGCTCTCTCACCAAATCGCACAAATGCAAAATCTATCTGATCCTAACACTGGGTTAAAGCTGAATTGGACTGTGGCGGAAGCGGGTAAAACACGCAATGTCATTCCAGAACATGCTGCTGCACAGGCGGATGTCAGAGCACTACGTGTCCAAGACTTTGAGGCCGTGGAAAAAACGTTGAATGAGAAAATCAAAAATAAAAAGTTATCAGATAGCCAAGTCAGTGTGAAATTTGAAGTCCGCCGTCCACCGTTGGCTGTAAATGATGCCTCTAAAAAGTTGGCTGAAAAAGCGCAAGACATCTATAAAAATGAGTTAAACATTCCATTGACTGTTTCTTTGACTCCAACAGGAGGCGGTACTGATGCTGCTTTTGCTGGAGTAAAGTCGAAAGCTGCTGTAATTGAGGGAATGGGATTATCAGGAGATGGGGCTCACTCAAGCAATGCAGAATATATTTTAAAAGACAGTATTATTCCGCGTTTGTATTTGGCAACACGATTAATTGTGGATGTGTCGAAAGCAAGATAATATTCTATATCGCAATGATTAGAAGGAGCCTACCTAGGTGGGCTTCATTATGATTAAGCATACAGAACGAAATGAAAAAGCCCCAACGTCCTGTTGGGGCTTTTTCGTATATTGCTAAGATTCAACTCCTGTCAAATCAATAGCTTCCTGCATGTTCCATTCTTTTTATTCTAGAAACTTCCTGTCTCTGTATGGTTTAACTATAAATAAGGTGCTTCAATTAGCATAGTGGTCAAGGACGCCATCTGCTGTAAGCATTTTCTTACATCGAACGCATGACATGAGTTAAGCACTGACATACTGCACCAATTTATCAAACACAGATTTTAGAGCTTTGTTATCAAACTCATTACCTTCAAAGGTTTCAGCACGGTTACGTGCGAAAATATCGCGAATCTCAACCACAGCATTCGAGTCAATCAACCCTAACTGTGTTGCCACCTGACGAATCTGATCGATCGAACGTGAACCATTGGTGCCACCATAGCTAACGTATGCCGCAGGTTTTCCGGCCCATTCTTTACCGAGGTAATCCAATGCATTTTTGAGCGCAGGGCTGTAGCCGTGGTTGTATTCAGGGCTAATGAAAATAAATGCGTCGCCTTGCGCGATTTTATCTGCCCATGCTTGCTGCTTGGGTTGGTCATAAATCCCGGTTAATGGTGGATGTGCGCCTGCAAAAATAGGCAGATCCCATTCTTTTAAATCGACAATTTCAGTTTCTACGGTACTGTAGTCATAGCTTTCAATTTCTGAAAGAAGCCAGTTTGCAATCTTAATTGCCGTACGGCCTTCGCGGACACTGCCGACAATAATATGAAGTTTCATCGTATTTCCTGTCTTGTTTTAAAGTCTTGCATTAAATTAATATGAATTTGGTCCGTTGCATATACAGAAAATGTATCGAGTCGATTGATAGTTATAAAAATAGTGATAAAAAAAGCTCCCGAAGGAGCTTTTTATTTGCTGAAACTTAGATCAGTTTTACGCCTTGTTGACCGGCAGGGGTCACTTTGAAAATTTCAACTTCAAAGGTGATATTTTTACCAGCTAGAGGGTGGTTGAAATCCACTTCGGTAATGTCTTCACCTACGGTTTTGATTACTCCATACAGACTTTGTTTGGCTTTATCTTCAAACTCAATCATATGGCCTTCAACAGGACGTTGCTCAAATTTGACGGTATCAAATTTTTGTACGTTTTCTGGGTTCCATGGACCAAAAGCATCTTCAGGAGGAAGGCTCACGGTACGGCGGTCACCTGCACGTAAACCGAATAAAGCTTTCTCAAAACCCGGTAATAAGCTGCCATCACCCATGACAAGGCTGACAGGTTCAGCACGGCTACGGGTATTGTCAATTTCTACGCCATTTTCAATAGCAACGGAAAAGTGAAGGTCTACTTTAGAACCTTCTTCAATACGAGTTTCCTCGTTAGGATTGATAAAATCAGTCATTTTGCGCTTCCGCACGTTGAATTCGGTGTTTTTCTAAGAAAAACGTATCGATAAGAAGTAAAATCGTGCCTAAAGTAATGGCACTGTCTGCAATATTAAATGCAGGAAAGTGGCTGTTGTTGTAATACACGTGAATGAAATCCACCACATAGCCTAAAGATACACGGTCAATTAAGTTGCCGATTGCGCCGCCTAAAATCAGGGCAATGGCAATCGGAAGGACTTTCACGTTTTTTGGCATACGCATGAGCCAAAATACAAAAATGACAGACACAAGTCCTGCGAGTGAAGTAAAGAAATAACGTTGCCATCCACCGGCATCGGACAAGAAACTAAAGGCAGCGCCATAGTTATGTAGTAATGTCCAATTTAAAAAGGGCATGACAGGTACAGGATCTGCGTAGTTCAAATGTGTACTTGCAATCCATTTGGTCCATTGATCCAAAATAATGGCAACAATGGATAAGCCCACCCACACTAAATTGTGTGGGTAGAATTGAAAGAAGCCCTTTTTTTCTTGTGGATTAGGCATATTTTCTCTCTTCGCCTTGACCTGTAGGAAGGTTAATAATACAACGAGAACAAAGACCTGGATGTTCGTGATGTGTATTCACATCTGGCAGTACATGCCAGCAGCGTGCACATTTTTCACCGTCAGCAGCAGAGACTTTGACATTTAAACCGTCAAGCTCAGAGGCTTCACCTTGCGCTGCATCAAACTCATTGACAATCACTTGAGAAGTGATGAGGACAAAACGCAGTTCTTCACCGAATTTGTCTAAAACAGCTTTCAGTTCAGCATTGGCCCAAAGTTCAACTTTGGCAGACAAGTTTGAACCCACAGTTTTTGCAGTACGTGCAGCTTCAATAAACTTGTTCACTGCAGATTTGACAGTGATTAAGGTTTGCCATTCAGCTTCAGTCACCAGATTCGCTGTAGAGGCTACAGGAATGTCATACCACTCCGCAGTAAATACATATTTCTCAGATTGCTCTGGAATTAGCGGCCAAGCTTCTTGTGCGGTGAAACTCAAGATTGGAGACATCCAACGGACAAAGGCTTGAACCAAGTGATACAACGCAGTTTGTGCAGAATGACGCGCCGCAGAGTCGGCTTTGGTGGTGTACTGACGGTCTTTGATGATGTCGAGGTAGAAACCACCCAAGTCATTAATACAGAAGTTGGTCAATGCGCTGGTCACGATATGGAAGTTCATATCTTCATAAGCTTGTTGAATAGTTTTTTGCACTTCCGCAGCACGTTGCAAGATGTATTGATCAAGCGCGATCAATTGATCAACAGGCAAAGCATCAGTCGATGGTTTGAAGCCATTCAAGTTAGCCAACAAGAAACGCAATGTGTTACGGATACGGCGGTAACCATCTGATGCACGGCTGAAGATTTCTTTACCCGCAGTCATTTCATAACGGTAGTCTGCAGACGCGATCCAGAAACGTAGGCCATCTGCACCCATGTCTTTGATGATGTCTTGTGGAGTGATCACGTTACCGATCGACTTCGACATTTTGCGGCCTTTTTCGTCAACAACGAAGCCATGAGTCAATAAGCCTTTGTAAGGTGCGCGGTTATTAATCGCCATAGACGTCAACAATGAAGACTGGAACCAGCCACGATGTTGGTCAGAACCTTCAAGGTACAAGTCAGCAGGGTCTTGCAATTCTTCACGTTCACGCAATACTGCAAAGTGTGTTGTTCCAGAGTCAAACCAAACGTCTAGAGTGTCACGAACTGCATTGTATTGCTCTGCATCTGCACCGATAAACTCAGACGCATCACGGTTATACCAACCATCAATACCTTCTTGTTCAATCAGCTTCGCCACTTCTTCGATCAGCTCAGGCGTACGCGGGTGAAGTTCGTTGGTGTCTTTATGCACGAAGAATGGAATTGGCACGCCCCATGTACGTTGACGTGAGATACACCAATCTGGACGACCTTCAATCATCGACTGGATACGGTTTTTACCCCAATCCGGTACGAAGCTGATGTCATTTTCAATCGCGTTCAATGCACCTTGGCGTAAACCTTTTGCATCCATGCTGATGAACCATTGCGGTGTTGCACGGAAGATAATCGGTGTTTTATGGCGCCAGCAATGTGGATAGCTATGTTTGATCACCACATGTGCCCAAAGTTTGCCTGCTTCGGTTAAAGCAGCAATGATTTTTGGATTAGCTTTGTAGATGTGCTCGCCTGCAAAAATTGGTGCAGTCGGTAAATACACACCGTTGCCGCCAACTGGATTGTCGACTTTTAGGTTGTACTGTAAGCCAACTTTATAGTCGTCCACACCATGGCCTGGCGCGGTATGTACAGCACCTGTACCACTGCCGTCTGTGACATGCTCACCTAAGATTACTGGCACTTGGCGTTCAGCAATTAACGGATGTTGTAGTACTAGGTTTTCAAGTTTTGCACCTGCAAACTCAGCAATCACTTCAACTGCGTTAAAGCCATAACGCTGCGTTGCAGATTCAACTAATGATTTTGCAAGGATGAAGTTTTGCGCTGCTTTGTCTTCGCCAGTTGCTTTCACCAATTGGTATTCAAGCTCAGCATGTAGAGCAACCGCTTGGTTGGCAGGCATAGTCCAAGGCGTGGTTGTCCAGATTACGATATCTGTAGAATCGCTAACTGTAACACCTAGGCGTGCAGATAAATCAGCTAAATCAACAACGCTAAAACCAACGTCAATCGCATCTGATTTTTTGTCTTCGTATTCTACTTCAGCTTCAGCTAAGGCAGAACCACAGTCCAAACACCAGTTTACAGGTTTAAGACCCGGCTCAATATGGCCTGCTTTAGCAATTTCACCGAGCGAACGAACGATGTCGGCTTCTTGTTTGAAGTTCATGGTGAGGTAAGGGTTGTCCCAATCACCAAATACGCCCATACGCACGAAGTCTTTTTTCTGTAATTCGACTTGGGTGTAAGCATATTCACGGCACGCTTTACGGAAAGTGGAGGCATCTACTTTCACGCCGACTTTACCGACTTTTTCTTCAACTTTCAGTTCGATTGGAAGACCGTGACAGTCCCAGCCCGGTACATACGGTGCGTCAAAACCGTCCATTACACGGCTTTTGATGATGATGTCTTTGAGGACTTTATTCACCGCATGGCCTAAGTGAATTTGGCCATTTGCGTATGGAGGGCCGTCATGAAGCACATATTTTTTCTTGCCAATACGCGATGCACGAATCTGCTGATAAATGTTGTCGGCATACCACTCTTCTAACCATTTCGCTTCACGTACTGCGAGATTTGCTTTCATCGCAAATTCAGTACCTGGGAGGTTTAGCGTGGCTTTATAATCCACTGCATTTTCAGGAGTTTGCTTATCGCTCATGCAAGTTGTCTTCCAAATTTATCAGCCCGTTGACTGACGCGTTTTACAATAAATAATCGGGGTTTAAAAGGGGAAATGAGGGTGCTGACCTCGAAACTCAAGGAGCTTTTCGACGTCGTCATCAATTCCGGCTTTCAGTGCTTCAAGCGAAGGGTAGTCCTTTTCGCCATGTAAAAAGTTCAAGAACGTCACCCGCATTAACAGGCCATACAGATTAGCAGAAACATCAGGAAAATGTACTTCTAATCGCCATTCAGGATGTTCCTGTTTAATCGCGGGACGCGTACCAACATGCCCTGCACCAAACAGGGCAGAGGGTGCATAACCTGCAACCCCTAATTTGTCAGCATTTTCGCTTTTTACTTTATCTGTTAAAGATTCGGTTTCACAAATGACATCGACTGCATAAATGCCATTTAAACAAGGTTTATGACGGTTTAAACGCACATTAATGGTAGGAAAATTAATCGTGCGACCGATTTGATCGCCATACTGTACACGACCTGTGATGCTATAAGGACGACCTAAAAGCTTTGCGGCATGGGCAAGGTCGCCTGCTTGTAATGTCTGACGAACCAGTGTTGAACTGACACGTTCGCCATCGACTTCGACATTTTGCAGGGCTGTGACTTGGAAGCCGTATTGGCGTAAAAATTCGCTATTGCCTTGACGGTTTTTGCCAAAGTGGTGATCTTCGCCCAAAACTAAACTTTGTGTATTGAGTTTATTTTTTAAAATATCGGCAAATTCTTCAGCGCTGAGATTACGAAAGGCATTGTCAAATTTCGCCACCACAATATAGTCGACACCCAGTTCAGTTAAATATTCGACTTTTTCACGTAGTGAACTGATTCGAGGTGGAGCGTCATAAGCTTTAAAGAATTCAAGTGGTTGTGGCTCAAAAATCATCACAGCTGTTTTTAAGTTTTGTTGCTGTGCTATGTCTTTGAGCTGGCTGACCATCGCTTGATGACCCAAATGTACGCCATCAAAATTGCCAATGGTCACGGCAGTTTTGGGGAGTTCTAAGTGGGGCGCTAAAGCATTCAGACGGAGCAGCTTCATGGGCGAATCAATTGTTGAAAATGTTTGAGGGCTATATATTGCCATAATCTTCTGCGTTCGTCTTGTTGTTGTGTTTTTACTCAAGTTTTTTTATGCAGAGATGAATTTGTTATCAGTAAAATAAATTATAAAAATAAATATTAATCAATTTTTCTTATTTAATGGTGTGCTTAAACTATAGACATTCCATTTTGATGAGCATCATGCGATGAAAATGCCATTTTATCAACTCCAGCATAAACAAGACTTGATTCGTCATTTCACCCCAAACTGGTTTACGGTGGTGATGGGCACAGGTGTGGTGGCCCTCATTTTACCATCTATAGCGTTGGCGCCGCAGTGGATGTGGTCCATCGGAGCAGGGTTGTGGCAGATCAGCATCGTGTTGTTCATATTGTTTAGTGGGATGTATCTCAGCCGATGGATCTTGTATCCACAAGAAGCCAAGCAGATTTTCCAGCATCCGGTGATGAGTTTATTTCTTGGGGCAATCCCCATGGCACTGGCAACCCTGATCAATGGCGCATTGAAATTTGGCACCACGCTGTACACTGAGTTTTTGGGCGTAAGCATCATCACATGGGCTGAATATTTATGGTATGTCGATGTGTTGATGGCAATTGCGATTGCATGGTGTGTTCCATTTCTGATGTTTAGTCGTCAGCAACATGCGCTGCAAGGCATGACCGCAGTATGGTTATTGCCGATAGTGGCTTGCGAGGTGGCTGCCAGTTCAGGCGGTTTATTGTTGGCGCATTTACCTGCACAGGCCCATGCTGTCCATATTTTGCTGGGGAGTTATCTGCTTTGGGGGATCTCAGTATTTCCAGCATTTGCCATCTTAAGCATTTTGTTGCTGCGTCTGGCTTTACATCAATTGCCAAGCAAGGATATGGCGATCAGCAGTTGGTTGGCCTTAGGACCGATTGGGACAGGGGCTTTAGCGCTGTTAGTTTTGGGCGAGCAAGCCCCACGTATTTTGACAGCAGTAGACTTGGCAGATTTAGGACAGGTGTTGCTTCAAGGCGGCGTGTTCGCAGCCCTTGTTCTACTTGGATTTGGTGTATGGTGGTTCGGAATCGCCATACTCATCACGCTAAAACATTTGCGAGATTTACCCTTTAATCTCGGGTGGTGGGCGATGACGTTTCCATTCGGCGTTTTTAATTTGGCGGTCATCCATTTGGCGAAACAAACGCAGTTACACGCTATTGAACAGTTCAGTACTTTTTTTGCAGTATTGCTCTTTACGCTTTGGATATTGGTAATGCTGAAAACCATACAAGGGTTTTATCGCGGCAGCTTATTTTTTTCTCCGTGTTTAAAAGCGTATTGTGATGCTCAGCGCGCATCTTAATTGATGTTGGGTGAATGTAAATCCGTTGAAGAAAAATATAGCGCGTTGGCTTTGACGGATTTCAGCAAACAAATATAGAGCTTCTGCAAGCGTGTGATGCAGTTACGTTATTTTGCTATCCAAGCAAAACATTCATGTATAAAATTTGCGCGTATTTTCGAGAGATCAACTGGCTTCGAGATATAAACTTGCTTGTAGTGTAGGTGCTAGAGTAAGGATTATGGATTAAAACAAAAAAGATAAAAATAAGGATCGAATTATGTGTAATCAAACCAGTTTTTGGGATGATGCCAAAGGATTATTAGAAGAATGGTACGTCGCTTGTACCTCTAAAGAACTCAAAAAAGATCAGCCTTTTTCAGCCACCCTGTATGGTAAAAAAATTGTTCTGTTCCGACAAAAAGATGGAACAGCTGCTGCATTGCTCGATCAATGTGTACATCGTGGCGTGCCTTTGTCTCAGGGTAAAATGACTGATGGCTGCGTGACGTGTCCATATCATGGCTGGTCGTATCAGGGCGATGGGTATGTGGCGCATATTCCTAGTGTCAATGGACAATTTTTTCCAGAAAAACCGCATCCTTTTAAACAGCGTAGTTTTGATGTATGTGAGCAAGATGGGGTGGTATGGATTTATCTCGGTGAAAAGCCCAAACAGGAACGCCCAGAAATATTTAAATTACCGTTTTATGATCAAGCCGGCTGGGTCAGCTATTACATGGTCGGCAGTTATGATGGTGAGATGGGCGCTGTTGCACAAAATATTATGGATGTGACCCATACTATATTTGTCCATGAAGGCTGGTTTCGTTCAGAGTCCGGAAAAGCCGTAGATGCCACCATAGATGTCGGGCCGCGCAAAGTAGTCGTTGACTATCATGACCATGATGCAGATGTTGGCATGATGCCATGGCTGACCAATCCGCATGGTGCTGAACAGGTTCACCGCGACAGTTTTATCGCACCGAATATTACCTTGGTGGAATACCATTGGGGAGAGCCGTCGGGTATGGTGTTTAATAGTCTGATTAGCCCTGTGGGACCGTATGAGTCAAGGGTTTATACCTGTGTTAGTTATAAATTTCCGATTCCAAAATTGTTGTCTAAGGCATTGATGCCGGCTGTGAATGCCTATACTTGGGTGGTCAACAAACAAGACATTAAAATTTTGTCAGCGCGAAGAGCTGGCATCGAGCATATGCCGATGACCCATTCGCATAGTGTACGAGGGGATATGGCACATATTGCCTTAGAGAAGATTTTAGATGCCTTACGTCACGACCAACAATTGGCACCATCTTTTATTGGCAAACGTCCGATGCAATTTCAAATTTGATAGCAGTTGAATCTGCTTGAGGAGTTTATTTTTCTGAGCAATGTGATTTTTGAAGATGATTTTTTCTGCGCACGTGCAAATGTATGCTATATGAAGGCATTAATTTGAGGAGACCGCTATGCGTCAGCAAATCGCTTTAATTATGGCACTGCCGAGTGAATCTAAAGGCTTATTTGAAGCTGCAGGCATTGAAGTGCATTACAGTGGTATTGGTAAAGTCAATGCCGCATTTAAAGCCTTTGATGTGATTCAAAAAACCGGATGTCATACTTTGCTGAATTTGGGCACTGCGGGAAGTTCACATTTTGATGCACATGCTTTGGTTGAAGTAGCTCAATTTGTACAACGGGATATGGATGTATCGCCTTTGGGTTTTGATGTCGGGGTGACCCCGATGGATACCGATCATCCTGCTGAAATTCAGCCAGAGAGCATGTTTAGTCATTTGCCTAAAGGAATTTGTGGTACAGGCGACAGCTTTGAAACTGGGCTGCCGAAAGTACCGTGTAATCTTGTCGATATGGAAGGCTACGCAATCGCTAAAGTATGTAAAAAACTGGGTGTTCGCTTTGTGTCGGTAAAATATATTACCGATGGTGCGAATGACACAGCACATCTGGATTGGGAAGAAAATTTATTATTCGGCGCAAAGAAATTATTGGAATTATATCAAACAGTAAAATAAGGCATTCAGCTAATTTCGGTCGGCGACCATAGAATGCTATGGTCGTATGCCAATTCGACCCAATTCAATTTACTTTTCTGGGCGTGGAATTACACCGTAAAGCATCATATGGACGGTATGTTGAATAATCCGTTGTTGCATACTGCGATTACGTAAGGTTTTTCCAGTGACCATTTCCATTTGGGTTGCAAAGTCAGCATAGTTTTGCGTGATTGCCCAAATGTTCAGAATTAAAAGTTCTGGATCAATATCTTTTGAAATTTTGCCTTGTTCTTGCCAGTTGCTAATGACTTTGGCTTTGCGTTTCACTAATTTTTTTAGTGGGCCTTTTAAAATTTCAAGAATGTGTGGTGCGCCCTGAATGACTTCAAGTGCGAACAAACGTGAGGCTTTCGGTTGCGTACGTGATACTTCAATTTTCTGCAATAGATAATTGGTGATCGCTTCTTCGGGCTCAAGGTCTGCTTCCAACATTTGTAGCGGAGCAAGCCACTTTTGTAGAACCGTTGTCAGAACTTCAACATAAAGCGCTTCTTTATTTTCATAGTAATAGAAAATATTCGATTTATGCATTTCTGCAATCTGTGCGATCTCATCCAAGCTGGCGCCATTGAAGCCATACAGGGAAAAGACATCCAGTGCTGCATTAAGCAACTGGTGGCGTTTCTGGGTACTCTTTTTTTGTTCCATTAGCTCTTTTAAGAAAATGAAAAGGGAATATTGAATTGTACGGCAAATCAACAGATTTGTGCACAATCATCGTTTTTAATTTTATGAATTTTGGCAGTTTATTCTGTTCAACGGTCAAATAAATACGACGAATGCCATAATATTTCAAATAATCATTTTAGGGTGAAATTTAAATAAATCATTATTTTTAGTCATGGATTTATATGATTTGTCGTAATTTTTGTGATGTATTTGTCAACAGGCGATAAATCTACCCTCAATGCTAAACATGGTTTTGTTGCGATATTGTTCTTGAATAGTACAGGAAGTCACACGGTTTAAGTGATGATTTCCTGCACAAGTACAGCTTAAGTGGCCAAGACCGCTTGTAAGACTTGTTGTTCAAGTTCAGTAAATTCAATGCCTTTTTTTCGTGGGCGGGTCAAATCGACACTAAATTCTTTGGCAATATGGCCTTTATCGAGCAAGATTATACGGTCTGCCAACTGCACGGCTTCACTTACATCATGCGTGACCAAAATCGCGGTAAACCCTTGTTCAGTCCAGAGTTTTTCAATCAAATTCTGCATATCTAAACGTGTTAAGGCATCGAGCGCACCCAGTGGTTCATCTAGCAGCAAAATGCGTGGTTTATGTGACAAAGCACGTGCCAGTGCAGTACGTTGACGTTGCCCCCCTGATAGCTGTGTTGGCCAAAGCCCCGCTTTATCTTTTAAACCAACTTTCTCGAGGAGTGCTGTGGCATTGGCATGTTGGTCTTTGCTTAAACCGAGTTGCACATTTTTCTCAATGCTACGCCAAGGCAGGAGGCGAGGGTCTTGGAACATCACACGAATATCATCACTTGTGATGCCTTCACGAATATGACGTGCAGACTTAAATTTAATTTCGCCATAACTCGGTTTTTCTAAGTCGGCGATGAGGCGAAGCAGGGTACTTTTACCACAGCCACTACGACCGACAATCGCCAAGAATTCACCGGGTTGAATATGTAGGTCAAGGTCTTCAAGGACTTTAACATCGCCATAAAATTTGTGTAGTTGTTCAATCAGGATCTCTGCGCCCAACACCGCATGGGGGTTGATATCCTCGACTGAAGAACGCTGAGGTTGGGTTGAGTCGTCTGCATGACGGCTTATGCTTAAATCGGTCATCACATGCTCCTTATTTTTGGTAACCCGAGTGCCAACGGAGTAAATATTTTTCTAAGGCAACAGCCAGTACATCGGCCAATTTACCGAGTAGGGCATACAATAAAATCCCGACCAAGACGATGTCGGTTTGCAAGAATTCGCGTGCGTTCATGGTCATATAACCGATGCCGGCTTGTGCAGAAATGGTTTCTGCCACAATCAACAGAACCCAAACGAGCCCGAGTGAAAAACGCAGACCAACTAAAATAGACGGCATCGCTCCCGGCAGAATGATTTCTTTATACAGTTGCCAGCCACTCAAACCGTAGCTTTTGCCCATTTCAATCAGTTGAGGATCTACAGAGCGAATACCATGATAGGTGTTGATATAAATGGGAAAGAATACGCCAATAGCAACTAAAAAAAGCTTGGCCGATTCATCGATCCCAAACCATAAAATCACCAAGGGAATCAGGGCAAGAGCAGGAATGTTACGGATCATTTGCAGCGTGGTATCAAGTAGCGTCGATGCTGTTTTGGATGAACCATTCAGCAGCCCTAAAAAAAGACCTAATCCACCACCGACTAAAAGCCCAACCAAAGCACGACCCGCACTGATTTGAACATGCTTCCACAGTTCACCACTGATCAGTAAATTCCAAAAGGCCACCACCACCGCACTTGGCGCAGGCAAAATGCGACTTTCTAACAGCCCTGTAACAGAGGCAATTTGCCACCCGATAATTAATGCAATAGGAAACAACCAAGGCAGCAAACGCTGCCCGAGTTGTGTTCCACGTGAAACCTTCGGTGCTTTGAAGGTTTCAACAGAAACAGTTTTGGACATTAGGCCGGCTCCTGAATCTTTTCAGCTTTTTTATTTTCATCTGGGGTGTAGTTGTTCGCGACGATCTCACCAAATGGGCCTGTTAAGTTAGGTTGAACCAATTTCTGACGTGTTTCCAATGGCAGTAGTGGGAACACCAATTCTGCAAAACGAATAGACTCTTCAAGGTGTGGGTAACCAGAGAAAATAAAGGTGCTAATTCCTAGATCGGCATATTCTTGGATACGTGCGGCTACCGTTTCAGGATCACCAACGAGTGCCGTACCTGCACCACCACGAACCAGGCCAACACCCGCCCATAAGTTTGGCGATACTTCTAATTTGCTACGCTCGCCGTTGTGCAGTTCAGCCATACGGCGTTGACCAACAGAGTCCATGGTTTTGAACTTGGCTTGCGCGGCTGCAATGGTGGCATCGTCGACATATTGGATCAGCTCTTCAGCTGCTTTCCATGCCTCTTCATTGGTTTCGCGCACAATGACATGTAAACGAATGCCATAATTCAGTTCACGTCCTTTGGCTTTGGCTTTTTCACGCACCACTGCAATTTTTTCTTTTACCGCAGCAGGTGGCTCACCCCAAGTTAAATAGGTGTCAACTTGATCCGTTGCCAGTTCAACAGCTGCCTCTGAAGAACCGCCAAACCATAGTGGTGGATACGGTTTTTGTACCGGTGGATAAAGTAATTTTGCGTCGTCCACACTCAGGCGTTCGCCATGGAAGGTATAGCTTTCACCAGTATGTGAACGGGTTAAAATTTCACGCCAAATCGTGGTGTATTCTGCGGCAGTTTGGTAACGCGTCGCATGATCTTCATAGACACCATCACCCTTGAGTTCTTGCTCATCACCGCCTGTAACTAAATTCAGTAAGATACGACCGCTAGATAAACGGTCAAATGTTGCAGCCATACGTGCAGTCAGTGCAGGCGTTGTCACCCCTGGGCGTAGCGCGACTAGAAATTTTAGATTTTTAGTGGCATCAATCAAGCTTGCAGCTGTAAGCCATGGATCTTCACATGAACGACCTGTCGGAATCAGAACGCCTTCATAGCCAAGATTATCCACCGCTACTGCAATTTGCTTCATGTAGGCATGATCGACTTGGCGTGCACCTTTACTTGTTCCTAAGTAGCGACTGTCACCGTGGGTAGGGATAAACCAGAAAATTTTCATGTTCAGTTCCTTGTATTTTTGATGGCTCGGGTATCAATGTGATGAAGGTGTCCAAACTTGCTTTTGGACTTGAATGTTGTTTGGAATCAGTTGGACTTGTTTAAATAAGTCCGCAATATTTTGCTGTGCTTGTATGACCTCGGGTGTCAGTGGGCGCACAGGAGATGGTTTGGATCGGCGAGAAAAGGCTTGCGCAGCAATATTCTTTTGCAGCCCAGTGCTGTTTTGATAAACCTCTAAAGCCACATTTTGGTTCTTCACAATCCACTGATCGGAAGCGTCTAGGGCCTTTAAAAATTTAGCTGGGGCATCAGGGTGCGTTTGAACGACTTTTGGATTTGCCACATAAAATGAATAGGTCTTTGGAAAATCACCAGATTGAATCAGCACTTTAGCCTGAGCATCCAACTCCGCTGCAGATAAAAACGGGTCCCAAATGGCCCATGCATCAATTGATTTTTTATCAAATGCGGCCCGTGCATCTGCTGGTGGAATCCAAATCGGTTGAATGTCATTCCAAGTCAAACCGGCTTTTTCTAAAGTTTTGGCTAATAACTCATGTGCACTCGAGCCTTTTTGTACAGCAACGCGTTTGCCACGTAATTCTTGAATGGTTTTGATTGAGCTATCCGCTGGAATCACGACAGCAAGCGACTGTTCAGGCACCACTTCATAGCCAATATAATTCAGGTCTTTATTGGCAGCTTGGGCAAAAATAGGCGGGGTGTTGCCGACATAGCCATAATCCACCGCACCGACGGCAAGGGCTTCTAACATTTGTGGGCCAGCAGGGAATTCCTTCCATTTAATCTGAGCGCCGGGAAATTGTTGTTCAAAGAGCTTTTGTTCACGGGCAACCAGTAAATTTAAGGCTGATTTTTGGAAACCGATAACCAAGGTTTTTACGGCTGTTTCAGCTGGTTTTTCACCATCCTGCTGTGCTGTTTCTTGTTTTTGGCAGGCACTGAGTCCAAGGCCCAAAGTGGCTAAAGTCAGTATGGAAAATGTTCTTAGAATACGCATGGCATCGCCCTTATGCTGTAGTCGGCTTATTTAATAATGGCCGACTCAATATTTAATTTATTTGGAATTAATTTTTCGTTATAAAACGCATCAGCGACTTGCTGCTGCTCCTGCGCCACTTGTGCAGTAATCGGCGTCACTTGATTGCCTAAGCGAGAAATTGATGTTTTAAGTACATCTAGACCTAAGCCGGTTTTGCCTTCGAGTAACTTGGCCGCTTCATCTTGATTTTTTGAGACCCATTGCGTGGTCAAATTCAACTCATTCACCACAGCTTGCAGGACTTTTGGATTTTCCTGAGCAAATTTGCGATCGGCCAAATAGAACTGGTAGTTCTTCACCAAGTTTTCGCCATTGGCAATGGTGCGAGCATTAAGTTGATGCTCAGCGGCGGAAAGGAACGGGTCCCAAATTACCCATGCATCAACGGCACCTTTTTCAAAAGCAGCACGTGCATCGGCAGGCGGTAAATACACGACATTGATGTCGCTAAATTTAAGCTGATTAGCTTCCAACAACTTGAGCAACAGGTAATGCACGTTTGAGCCTTTGTTTAAGGCCACACGTTTACCTTTTAAGTCCTGAATACTGTGAATAGCCGAATCTTTTTGCACAATTAATGCTTCTGCTTTTGGAACAGCAGGTTGGTTGGCAATGTAAACCAAATCGGTTTGAGCAGCTTGAGCAAAGATAGGTGGTGCTTCACCGACTTCACCAAATGAAACACTGCCCACATTGAGACCTTCAAGCAGCTGTGGACCCGCAGGAAATTCCACCCATTTGATATTTACACCTTGGCTTTTTAAGGCTGTTTCTAAGGTTCCGCGTTCTTTTAAAATTGGCAATAAGCCATATTTTTGGAAGCCGATATTTAAGGTGACATTTTCTTCAGCCTCTTTTTTGCCACAGCCCGACATCATCATGGCACCCACAACAGCTGTAGACAGTACAAGTGTTTTTGTCCAAAGTTTTGCTTTGTGCGTACGCATGTGTTGCTCCTATAAAGGTCTAAATTTGCAGAACTGTTGATTTATGAACACATAAGCTAAAGAGTTTTCTTTTTCGAAAAAAATAAGAAAACTTAAATTTAAAATCAGGAAAAAAGATAAATAAATATCAGCAAAACTTATGAGAAATTATGATTTTAGAAAAACATATAATGTGTCGAAGTATTATTTTAAGTTATTGAAATTATTTTATTTATTTGGGTTATTTAAATGGTAGATATGGTTATTCTATGGCTTGCAAAGTGATTTGAGGGGATAGCCAAGGGATTCGGCATAACCTTATGCAAAATAATGCTATTCAGCGCATAAAAAAAGCCACTTTAAAGTGACTTTTTACAAACCAATGAGTTTCTTTGGTAGTTATATAAGGCCTGACGGGCATTCGGTAAGTCATCGACACTGACTTGTTCAAAACCTTGTTCAAGGAACCAATGCGCTGTCCGTGTGGTCAAAATAAACAATTGTTCAATACCTAAATCTCGCGCTTTTTCTTCTAAATAATGCAAAATTTGGCTGCCACGATTCGATTTTCGATAACCTGGATGCACAGCCACACATGCGATTTCAGCAGAGCGTTTCTCATTCCCTGTGACAGGAATCGGGTATAACGCAGCGCAAGCCAAAATCGTACCGTCACGTTCAATCACTGCAAATTGTCCAATTTCATTTTCCAGACGTTCGCGTGAGCGATAAACCAAGATACCTTCTTGTTCGAGAGGGCGTAAGAGATTGATTAAGCCACCCACATCTTGAATATCGGCAGTACGCACTTCTTCATAATGCGCATCCGTGATCATGGTGCCAGAACCGTCACGTGTGAACAATTCTTCGATCAATGCGCCATCATAGGCATATGAAATAAGATGAACACGGTGTACGCCTTGTAACGAGGCATCTTTAGCAACGCTTAAATGCAGGGCAATATCGGGATTAGAATCTTGATATTGCAAAATATGCTGATCAAGTTGATGAGGTGTAATTTCGCGTTGTAGCTGCCCATGTTCATTGTGCAAACCGTGTTGTTTGCCCAAGAAAATTAACTTATCCGCTTTTAAACTGATGGCGGTTTTGGTCGCAACTTCTTCAGCCAATAAATTAAACACTTCACCTGTAGTGGAATAACCTGTCGGCCCAAGCACCACAATGTTTTGGCTCTCTAAATGACGTTGAATTGCATCGATATCGACGGAACGAACTTCACCAGACAGTTGAAAATCGATACCGTCACGAATGCCATACGGTTTTGCCGTGACTAAATTACCTGAGACCACATCAATACGCGCGCCGTACATCGGTGAGTTGGCTAAACCCATAGATAGGAGGGCTTCAATTTGCAGACGAATGGAGCCAACAGCATTCATCACAGCAGGTAAAGATTCGCGAGTGGTGATGCGACGATGATGATGAAATGGTGTCTGGATGCCGCTGCTTTGTAAATTATGATTGATTTGCGGACGGGCACCATGCACCAAAATTAGACGAATACCAAGCGAGTGTAATAAGGCAATATCGTGAATAATGTGTTGAAAATTTTCATGTTGCAGCGCTTCACCATCAAACATGATGACAAAGGTTTTGTTGCGATGCGCATTAATATAGGGTGCAGAATGACGGAACCAATGCACATACTGTAAGGTTGTGCTGGAAGATGGTTCAGTGATATTCGTTTGCATGCCTATGCCTGTTTATTCGCTTTGGTATGGATGATTCTAAACAAAAACATATGACAGCGGAAAGCAAATATAAAAAAACACCTGAACAGTGTTCAGGTGTTGGGAAAGGGACTTAAGAGATCGTCGAATGATTAGCCATTCTTAATGCGAATGATACGATCGGTACGATCATTGACTAACACATAGTCACCATTGATTTTGTACCATTGTTGATAACGACCGGTGTTCGGTAAGCGGCGCGCTTCACGATCACTCACTTTGTAGCGGCTTGAATCGAAATAACGAGGAAAGCTTTGACCGACACGCCAATCGCGGCTTGGATTTACACGACGAAAGTCATTACGGTCGTAGCGATTATTGTCATAACGGTTGTTGTTATTCCAATTGCTCGGACGGTGATCTTTGTCCCAACGGTTGTCTTGATGTTGGTATGACGGATGGTAACGGCGGTCATCTTGACGATGGTCTGGCGCAGCAATGGCTGCTGTTGTTACCATCAAAGCCGATACGGAAAGAACTAAACTCGATACGATTTTGTTCATGGGACACCTCTATACATTTCTAATCTGTTTTTCGATGATTCAAAATTAGCGAGAAAGTTCAGAGAAAGCGTGGGGGCAATATAGTTGAATTGTGAAATGTATGGAGGAAATTTGAAGGTGTGTAAATGATCTGAACGTTAGGCAGCATCAGCTTTTGCGGTTAAACATTAAAAAAACCTCATAAAAAAAGCCCAGAGTTGATCTGGGCTTTAAAAATATGGCGAAATTAAATTCAAAACGGCTTACATACCTAAAATTTTCAGAATACTGTTACTATCTGAGTTGACCAATATGTAGTCATTATTGATTTTATACCATTGCTGATTACGCGATGGTTTAGGTAAGTTATGGTCTTTATAATCGACTTTATAACCATTACCACGATAATGCTGTGGCATCACATAGCCCGTTTGCCATTTATGTTGTTGCAAACGTTTGACTCCACGTTGTTCACGCATACGGCGTCGATCTTCAAGATCGTCATCGTCCTGATAACCACGGAAATCACGATCTTTTTTCATTTGACCATATGCATTGCCGCGTGGGCCATCAAAGCCACGTTCATCGTTCTTGAAGTGAGGCGCTGCAGACGTGATGCTGCTTGCTATTAAAGCACTGAAAGAAATAGCCAAAATTGGCAAAATCTTTTTCATGTTCAACCCTCATGAGTAATTTATCTTCAATATCACTACTGTACGCATTAAATGCAGAGAAACTGTGAAGAAAGATGAATATTTCTTTAAATAAAACGAAGAGATTGCGGATATTATGCGATAAATTTCGCGCTGAGAACAATCTTTCCATCTTGAAAGAGATGGTCCGATAATGCGCGCTTTTTATCCTTGCAATTCAGCTTTGATTAAATTTGAGGTCTATTGTAAGCACGATCAAAACAGCCCATCAAGTCTTGACAGGCAAATGAGGGGAGAGATGAAAGACTGAAAATGTTGAGTAACTTCGGGTTTTAGTACCACTGCTCGTTTAGGCATTGGAGTGAATAAATTGCTTGAGCCACATATTCAGCTTGCTCGGCATCGTCCATTGCAGAGATCAAATTTTCAGTCAGTTGTAAGTTTTCAATTGAACGAATGGTTTCAATTTTGCGTGTTTGATCAGCCATTTGGGTCTCCTTGCCGTCGGTCTATGTCATGGCAAGCAGTCTATGCTTTTATATTTAATTTGAAAAACCGAATATTATTATAAAAATAATTTAAAAATACGATCAATGGCAGGTTGGGTAATGAAGCTGTCTATTGATCAAAGCTTGTTGAATTTCAAATGCTAATCTAAGAGTTTAAAAAAAGGGCATCAAATGGCCCTTTTTAGTTCTAAATGTGTCACTTGGAACGTAATTAGTATGCGTATTTCAGGTCGGTATAATCCGTTAATGATTTTTGAATATGAGCTTGAATAAATTCATTAATATCTTCAGGTGTCATTGCTGCACCTTGTTTGGTAATCACATGCTCAAACGGTGCTTGATCTTGCGCAATGATGCGATAAACAAAGTTAGTGATCACTTGAAAGCCTGCTTCTTGCTTTTGAATGCAAGTGACATAGAAATAGGCATGCTCAAAGTTTAAGTCAGTATGCGAAAAAATAAATTGTTCAAATAATTTTGCATTTTGACCGACGTCTAAGCCTTTTAAATCGTCCACGATACTCGGGTCGAATTTCATGCCATATTTTGCTGAAATCGGTTGACCATCGACCAGTAGGTTAACCATGCCATCCTCAGTTGGAGTCACTGTAATATTGCTAAAGTCAGACATGTATCAATCCAATGTTTTTAAAGAATGCCCCAAGTATCGGCAAATTTGCTAAAAACTCAAGTCGACTTTCGCGTGGTCACTGCAAAATCAGTCGGTTAATGATGCGTTGTAAAGATTCAAGACATAAAAAAAGGAAGCGCGATCTTCCTTTTTAAATTGGGTTTTCACCCTATTCATCTTGGGCATCTATGCTAGCACCGGTTAAATGCAAGCTGTCGTCACCCATTAAATATAAATATGCAGGCATGATGCTTTCAGGCGTAGGCAAAGTTTTTGGATCTTCGTCTGGATACGCCTTTGCACGCATGGCAGTACGTGTCGCACCGGGATTAATGCAGTTAAAACGAATATTGGGGTGTTCATTTTCTTTGGCGAACAATGTACTCACGGCTTCAATGGCAATTTTTGAGACCGAGTACGCGCCCCAACGTTCACGGGCTTCACGTCCCACACCCGAACTGGCAAAGACCACTGAGGCATGCTCAGATTTTTGCAGTAATGGCATTAGCTCTTGAGTCAGTACAAAAGGCGCACGAAGGTTCACCGCCATAACATCATCCCATACATCTACAGGATAATGTTCTAGTTCAGTCCGCTCACCCAAAATCCCGGCATTATGCAAAATGCCGTCAAGGCGTCCAAATTGCTTTTCTAAGGTATCGACCAACAGCTCATAATCACGAGGAGAGGCACTAGACAGTTGTAGCGGTAAAATCGCCGGTTGGGGGGCACCCAATCCTTCAATTTCATCGTAAATCACTTCTAGTTTATTCAGTGTGCGTCCATGTAAAACCACGGTTGCGCCATGTAAGGCATAGCTGAGGGCAGCCGCACGGCCAATACCATCGCCCGCACCTGTAATCAGGATAATGCGATCTTTGAGCAGATCGGGGCGAGGTTGATATTCTGAATATTTCATCCGTACCTCCTCGTTTTATTTTGTTGTGTTCTATCGTTATAAAGTCGCTGTGTTTAGCGTTTTCGGTTTGATAACCAAATCATGAATGACTTCATGCAATTCAGCAACAGTCTTCACTATACAATCTGCATGCCAAGCTGTTAAGTCATCTTTGTGTTGTAAAGGTAAATAGCCATAAGCCGCAAGAATTGTGTACATCTGCGCATTACGACCGGCATCGATATCACGTGGATGATCACCGACATAGATACAGTCTTGAGCATCTAGATGAATGTGCTTGGCTGCTAAATACATCGGCTCTGGGTCTGGCTTGGTTTTACTGACATCGTCTGGGCAAACCAATACCGAGCAGCGTTCAGTTAAATTCAACGCTTTGAGCAACGCTTCACTGAGTGAACGTGGCTTATTGGTGACAATGCCCCACGGAATTTGATGTTGTTCTAACTCTGCGAGTAGTGGATACATGCCTTCAAATAGATCGGTATCAACTGCAATATCAGCACCATACAGATCTAGAAAGCGTTGACGATGTGCCAGAAAGACAGGATCTTCAACGTCTAACTCTGGATAGACCAGTTTGACCATCGCACGCGCGCCTTCAGATACTTGTACACGAATATCTTCTGCACTGACCACCGCAATGCCTTTGTCACGGCACATGTCTTGAATAATACGAATAAAATCAGCCGCGGTATCAATCAGTGTACCGTCAAGATCAAAGAGTACAGCTTTCATTAGGCTTCTTTCACCGTATGAACCATGTAGTTCACATCCACATTCGGTGCGAGCCAATAGCGTTTGGTGATCGGGTTATAATGTAAACCTGTCATATCTTTGAGTTTTAACTCGGCTTGACGAATATCATGAGCTAATTCTGAAGGTTTAATAAACTTGGAATAATCATGAGTGCCTTTCGCCAACATGCGTAAAACATATTCCGCACCAATAATCGCAAACAAATAGGCTTTAGGATTACGGTTAATGGTGGAGAAGAATACATGACCACCCGGTTTTACCAGTTTTTGACACGCTAAAATAATTGATGCTGGATCAGGTACATGTTCGAGCATTTCCATACAGGTAACGACGTCATATTGACCTGCTTGTTCTTCTGCCAATTGCTCTACAGGCACTTGGCGATATTCAATATTTTGCACATTTTCTTGTTCGGCATGTAGGCGTGCAACATTTAATGGCGCTTCGCCCATGTCGATACCCAATACTTGCGCACCGCGACGTGCCATGCTTTCAGCTAAAATACCGCCGCCACAGCCAACATCTAATACTTTCTTGCCAGTGATACCATTTGAATGCTCATCAATCCAGTTCAAACGCAGGGGATTAATCATGTGCAAAGGGCGGAACTCAGAATGCTGATCCCACCATATGGCTGCGAAAGCTTCAAATTTGGCAATTTCTTGTGGATCAACATTCAATTGCGACATCGGTTGCACCTCAATCAAGTCTTTATATTTTAGAAAAAAGTTTATGGGAGTTAGTGTAGCGCGTCCTGAAAAAAAAGCGATAAAAGCCTTAAAAAAGTTCACAGAATGAAAACGAAATCGACAGATTTGATTTATAGTGTTGCCATAAACTAATCATAATGATTTTGAGGACGATAAGTTCAATGAAAAAATTCCTTTTAGGCACGATTACAACAGCTATTTTGGCTTTTTCTGGCAGTGCGATGGCAGCGCAATTTGTCGCGGGGACTGATTACACAGTTATTCCAAAACCGATTAAAGTCGAACGTCCGGGTAAAATCGAAGTTCGTGAGTTCTTTTGGTACGGTTGCCCACATTGCTTTAAATTAGAACCGCATATGCAAACGTGGTTAAAGCAATTGCCTAAAGATGTACGTTTTGTCCGTACACCTGCAGCAATGAATCCACTTTGGGAACAAGGCGCGCGTGCTTACTATGCATCGGAAGCACTGGGTGTTCGTCAAAAAGCACATTTACAATTGTTCCATGACATTCATGTGGGTCAAAAAAATATCTTAGAACAAGGCGCATTTGCTAAGTTCTACACCCGTTATGGTGTTCCTGAAGCGAAATTTAACAGCACATTTAAATCATTTGCTGTGTCTTCAAAAATTGCTCAAGCGAAAAACTTAGCGGCTCAATATCAATTGAGCGGCGTGCCTGCGATTACCGTCAATGGTAAATACATCGTACAAGGTGAAGATGCACGTACCGTTGAAATCGTGAAATTCCTTGTTGATAAAGAACGCAAAGCGAAATAACAGATGTCATAAAAAAGCCGCACTCGATGCGGCTTTTTTATGGCGATAAATTTTGTGGATCAGAGATTTGAGCCAAAGATCGATCCCAATGTAAGATGCCACGAAATAAGAGCTGAACTTGAGTCTGAGCTTGGCGGCGAAATTGTTGTAGCGCATCAGTACGTTGTGGAAGGTCAATATGTCGATGTAAGTCAATCCACTGCATTGCCCAACTTAAGGCCAATTCAAACAAAATTTGTCCCAATACTTTGAGGTCTTGTTCGGATTGAATATGTTGAGTCGCTTCAACTTGAGCCAGTGCATGGGCCAAATCGGTACTGAGAAAATTAAACTCACGAGTAATGGCTTGTCTTAACAATGCTGAACCACCCCAACGTTCAGCAATAAGAAACATCCATGCCTCAGGAAATTGCTCAACGGCATGAAATAAATAATCCAGACTTTGTCGTGTGCGTGCATCTGGTGCTTGAAAGCATTGCTGACTCAGTTGATTGAGGACATTCCGAAGGTGCAGGGCCATTTGGTCGACTAGTTCCAAACCGAGTTCGTCCATGTCTTGAAAATGGCGATAAAATGCAGCGGGGACCAAGCCAACATGACGGGAAATTTCGCGTAAGCTCAGACTGCTAAAAGAACGGCCTGTGGTACTCAATGCAAGCGCTGCATCAAGGATAGCTTTACGACTTTGTTGCTTACGTTCTTCCCGTATCGACATGCAATTCGTCCTGAATATTGCGTGGCTTCAGTCTAACAAATTTCCTGATGACGTACGACGGTCCTATCAAAACTTGGTTGAATGGATTTTGTAAATGCACACGAATGCGTCCCGAATCTGGCTGTACCTTCTGTTATAATGTACCGCAATCAATTTTGTCAGATTAAGGACTCATCATGCGTATCGACCAACGAGCATTAGATCAATTACGTGAAGTAAAAATTACCCGTAACTACACACGTTATGCGGAAGGTTCTGTATTGGTCGAATTTGGTCATACAAAAGTTCTTTGTACTGCAAGTGTCGACAACTCAGTACCGCGTTTCCTTAAAGGTAAAGGTCAGGGTTGGGTGACTGCTGAATATGGTATGTTACCTCGTTCAACACATACACGTACTGACCGTGAAGCGGCACGTGGTAAACAAAGCGGTCGTACTCAAGAAATTCAACGTCTGATTGGTCGTAGCTTACGTGCGATGGTCGATTTGAAAAAATTGGGTGAAAATACAATTAGCATCGACTGTGATGTGATTCAAGCAGATGGCGGTACACGCACAGCATCAATCACAGGTGCAGCTGTTGCTTTGGTCGATGCGATGAATGTCTTGCTTGAAAATAAAAAAATCAAACAAGATCCGCTTAAAGGCTTAGTTGCAGCTGTTTCTGTAGGTATGTATCAAGATGAAGCATTACTTGATCTTTGCTATGAAGAAGATTCAAACTGCCAAACTGACTTAAATGTGGTCATGACACAAGCAGGTGAGTTCATTGAACTTCAAGGCACAGCTGAAGACAAACCATTTACGCGTGCACAGTGTAATGAAATGCTTGAATTGGCTGAAAAAGGCATTCAAGAATTGATCAAAAAACAACAAGAAGCTTTAGGCTGGTAAGTTGTTTGATTCAGTTTAAACTGAATAAAGAGCGCATCTTCGGATGCGTTTTTTTATGCGCTGAATATAGAAAATCCAACAAGAATCGGCTATTAAGTAGCGTGTCTTTGACTCAAATTAATAGGATCAGAATGCTTTGAAGGACTAAAAATGAAAAATTGGATGATGTATTTTTCTTTATTCAGCGTATTTTTGATCAGTGGTTGTGATTTTTTGGGGAATCAGGATCAAGAGCGTGAAGGTGGTCGTTTTTCTGAACAAAGTGAAAACTCAAAAGATCAGGACGATGATCAAGATGAGCGCGAGCAGCATGAAGACGATGCGGAGCATGAAAAGGACTCTGAACATGAAGATCAACGAGGTGCAAAACAACAGCAAGATGATGATTAAGTCATGCTAGAGGTTAAGCAGAAAAAAGGGTGCGACAGCACCCTTTATTTATGTTTAGAGTAAGCCTAGAGCTTAGGCATTAAAGCGCATCGATAAATCAATCGCTGTGACATCTTTGGTAAGCACACCCATCGAGATATAATCGACCCCTGTCGTTGCCACTTCACGTAAGTTTGCAATGGTGATATTGCCTGAGGCTTCAAGTTTGCAGCGACCATTCACATGTTTGACGGCATCAATCATTTGTTGCTGACTAAAGTTATCCAACATCACAATATCCGCACCTGCTTCTAACGCTTGGTTGAGTTCATCCCAAGTTTCGACTTCAACTTCCACAGGTTTGCCCGGTGCAATGGTATGCGCTTTAGCAATAGCTTGGCTAATGCCACCAGCAGCCATGATGTGGTTTTCTTTAATCAAAAAGGCATCAAATAAACCTAAGCGATGGTTTTGACCACCTCCGACAGCAACTGCATATTTTTGTGCAATACGTAGGCCTGGTAAGGTTTTACGGGTATCGAGTAAACGAGTATTCAAACCTTCAAGCTGCTGGACATAGGCAGCAGTTTTAGTCGCTACTGCAGATAATGTTTGTATAAAATTTAAGGCTGGACGCTCAACCGTGAGTAAACTACGCGCAGAACCTGCGAGTTTTAAAAAGGCTTCGCCTGCGGCAACACGGTCACCGTCATGTTTCAACCATGTGACTTGTACACTTGCATCAAAAGTTTGAATGAGCGCATTGACCCACGGTTGCCCTGCTAGCACCATATCTTCACGGCTGATAATCGTTGCAGTGGCCTGTTCATCTTCTGGAGTTAAAAGGGCAGTGATATCGCCTTCGCCAATATCTTCTTGTAGTGCGTGTTGAATATTGATTTGGATAGATTGTTCAAGCAAAGATTGCGATATGCTCATAAGAAATTCCGTATCTTTTTAACCCGAGAAAATGTGCGCGCTATATTAGCATTGTTCATGAAAAATGAGCGATTTTTAACTCCTTTCACAGACTTGAATTGAGATTTCAATGTGAAAGTTTTAGCATTAAACCTTTCAAGTAGGGCTCGGCGTTTTGATCTGCAGCATTGCAGGCCGGCTTAGATACAGGATTTTTTTATGTCACAAGCAACAACATTTCAGGTGCAGGATGGGCAATTGCTAGGTGCGCGTCAAATTCCATCACCGAATTTTAACCAGCGTCCTGAAGATACCGAAATTCAGCTTGTCGTCATTCATAATATTAGTTTGCCACCTTCTCAGTTCGGCGGTGGTTATATCGAACAATTTTTCCAAAATCAGTTGGATTGGTCGAAACATCCTTATTTTCAAACTATTGAAGGGATGCAAGTATCGACACATTTATTGATCCTGCGCACAGGCGAAGTTCTACAGTTTGTCAATTTTAATGATCGAGCTTGGCATGCAGGTCGCTCAACCTATTTAGCACAAAAAGAATGCAATGATTATTCGATAGGCATCGAACTCGAAGGAAGTGATGATTTACCTTTTGAAGCTGCACAATATGCCGTGCTGACAGAGGTCGTGGCGTGTTTACAACAGGCTTATCCTAAAATTCAACAACATATTGCAGGGCATTCAGATATTGCACCGGGACGTAAAACTGATCCAGGTCCATTTTTTGAGTGGAACACTTTTCGTCAACAGCTGCATCATTTTAAAAACAAATAAACAATACATACTGCGTTTAATAAACCAATGAAATTCCTTGACGAGTTTCATTACAATAGGCGCACTTTCAAAAGTGAGAAATACCGATGGCGCTTTGGCGTTCGACAGTCATTGTCAGTGCAATGACTATGTTGTCCCGTGTATTGGGACTGGTACGGGATATTGTCCTGTTAAATGTATTTGGTGCAGGTAAAGACTTCGATACCTTCGTGGTTGCCTTTCGTATTCCTAACTTTTTTAGGCGCTTATTCGCAGAAGGGGCATTTTCACAAGCCTTTATTCCTGTATTGACTGAATATAAAACCAGTCGAACCCATGCCGAAGTCCAGATTCTGATTAGCCGTGTTTTTGGCTGTTTAGGTCTGGTGATGACTAGTTTGACGTTCATCGCGATGGTGGCGGCACCTGCCATTATTTATATCTATGCACCGGGTTTCCATGGTGATGCAGACAAGTTTGCGTTAGCTACCGATATGTTCCGCCTAACGATTCCTTACTTACTGTTTATGTCTTTAACGGCATTTGCCAGCAGTATTTTGAATAGTTATGGCTCATTCAGTACACCTGCGTTCGCTCCAGTGTTACTCAATGTCGCGATGATTGCCGGTGCGCTGTGGTTAACCCCTTATATGGCTGAGCCAATTATGGCTTTGGGTTGGTCTGTTGTCGCGGCAGGATTCTTGCAATTGGCGATTCAGATTCCAGAGCTGTGGCGTAAAAAATTACTGATTCCACCGAAAGTTGACTTCAAACACGAAGGTGTTGATCGGATCATGAAGTTGATGCTGCCAGCACTGTTTGGTGTCTCAGTGACGCAGATCAACCTACTGTTGAACACCATTTGGGCGTCTTTTATGCAAGATGGTTCAGTATCATGGCTATATAGTGCTGAACGTATGACCGAGCTACCTTTAGGTTTGATTGGGGTAGCTATTGGTACCGTGATTTTACCGTCATTGTCTGCACGCCACGCTGAACAAGATCAGGACAAATTCCGCCGTATGATTGATTGGGCAGCTAAGGTCATTATCTTGGTGGGTGTGCCTGCCAGTATTGCGCTTTTCATGCTCTCTACACCTATTATTCAGGCCTTATTTGAACGTGGTCAATTTAGCTTTGAAGATACACAGATGACCGCATTGGCATTGCAATGTATGAGTGCCGGTGTGATTTCATTCATGCTCATTAAAGTGTTTGCACCAGGGTTTTATGCGCAACAAGATACCAAAACTCCAGTACGTGTAGGTTTAATGGCGGTCGCAGCCAATGCCATTCTTAATGTGGTGTTTATTGGATTCTTTAAACTGATTGATTGGCATGCTGAGCATATGGCCTTGGCATTGGCATCCTCTGGTTCCGCATTAGTGAATGCAGGGATGCTGTATTTTTATTTACATAAGCGCAATATTTTCCGTTTTGGTGCGCATTGGAAAAAACTGGTGATTCAGTTTGCGATTGCCAATGCTGTGATGATTGCTGCTCTGTGGTATGGCTTAACATGGTACAACGGTGATGTGTCTGCGTGGATGCGTGTCGCGGAAGTGATCATCTTATGTGTGATTGGTGTTGCTGCTTATGGTATTGCCTTAATTGCAACAGGCTTTAGACCACGTCATTTAAAACCATAAAGCTAAAACCATATAACGTAGTAAGTTTACGTGGATGTAAAAAAATAAGAGCCCATAGGCTCTTATTTTTTTCATTGACACTCAAGATGATAAAAACGTACGTTTCATATCCATAAGTCTAAGGGGGTAATTTGTAGTTTAAAACGACATACAATCCGTCGCCTAAACTTTTCCTCGAGAGAGGAAACCAACAATTGCGAGAATAACTGCAATAACCAAAAGAATAACAGCAAAGTCTTTGGATAAGCCTGCCACACCACCAAAACCTAGCAGACTCGCAATCAATGCAATTACAGCGAAAATAATAGCCCAGCGGAACATAGTTTTATCTCCATGTGATTTTTTATTCTGTATGCTCATTATAAGAGGCTAAAAAAACCTACTCTGTAGTCTTTTGTTTATTTAATGTTCAATATTCGGTAACTTAAACAAGGAATTAATGTGCAGGTTCAGTTAATATGCCTGCCACCTTTGTTGCGAGCGAGAAGATGACCGATACTCTACGCCCACATTTTTGGAAAAAGCATCCTTTGACTGAACTCACCCATTTGGAGTGGGAGTCACTCTGTGATGGTTGCGGGCTTTGCTGTTTAATTAAGCTTGAAGATGAAGATACTCATGAGGTTGCCTACACCAAAGTGGCATGCAAACTTTTAGATTGTGAAAAGGCATCTTGCTCCAATTATCCAAATCGTCAAACACATGTTCCAGACTGTATACAGCTGACGCCACATCAGATTCACCAATTTCATTGGCTACCACCGAGCTGTGCTTATCGTAGAATTTCTGAAGGTAAAGATTTACCACGTTGGCATTATCTAGTGACGGGAAATCGTGACAGTATTTTGAAGGCACGAAAGTCTGCCGCAGGGCGTTGCATCAGTGAAGAAGACGTCAACCCTGACGATATTGAAGATTATATTGTGCGTTGGGTACGCTAAAGGACACAGATACGCTCAATTTTGGATCTAGAGTTGATCTTGTATCATAGCCAGAAAGTCTTGTTCTGACAGAACCTGAAAACCGTGCTGTTTGAGGAGTGCTGTGGTTACCCCATAGCCTTCAATTTTCGTACGGGTAAAGCTGCCGTCATAAATATAATGGCTGCCGCAAGACGGGCTGCGATCTTTCAAGACAACAACATCAACTTTGTGTAATTGGGCCAATTCTAACATTCGTTGAGCACCTGCAATAAATTCAGCACTAACGTCTGTCCCCAAAACATCTTTAACTTGAGCTGTACCATTGAGCACATCAGTGGCTTGACCATTTTGAATTTCTGCAGGAAAACGTGGACAGCTCAGGCCGCCCATCATTTCTGGGCAGGCCGTAATGACTTGGTGAGTCTGCATCAGTTGGCAAATCGCTTGTTGTGTATTCGATTTGGCATCATAACGAACGGGTTGGCCTGCCAGACAGGCACTGACTAAATACTTCAGTGTCATCGTGTCATGCTCCACAAGTTTTAGTGACTCAAAAGTTCCATCGCATGGTCATAACTGAGCGGACGATAAAAGTAAAAACCTTGTCCAGTATGACAATTACATTCTTTTAAGGTATCGACCTGTTCCGGTTTCTCTATACCTTCGACTAATATATTCAGGGAAACACTCGCACCAATTTGTGTAATCGCTTTGACAATGGCAAGTGCTGAACAGTCGGTATGCATGCGTTCCACAAAATTACGGTCTATCTTAATACAGTCGACAGGGTAATTACTCAAACGTGTTAATGATGAATGACCTGTACCAAAATCATCTAGAGAAATGTGTATGCCATGCTCTTTTAATAAATGGAGAGCGCGAATCACATAATTTGAGCCACGTTCTGACAGGCTTTGCTCGGTAATTTCGACCTCAATAATATCTGGTGATATACCAAACTGCTTTAAGCGATTCAGTAATTTTTCCGCATAGTCATCACGTAAAAATTCGACAGGTGCAGCATTTATTGAAATCGGTAGCGGTTGCAGTCCAAGTTCAATCCATTTTTGAATATCTTGAAAGATTTTAATTTGCATTGTTTCACTAATGCGTGAAGCTAATTCATAATCTTGAAATGCAGCAAAAATTTGAGAAGGTAATTGTAATTGTTGGTCTTTATCATACCAACGTAACAAGGCTTCAAAGCCGATAACTTGACTGTCAGAAAGACGAACTTTGGGCTGATAAAACGGAATAATTTGATTGGACTTAATCAAGCTGCGTGCAAGCGTTAATTGGCGAGTAGTATTTTCAAGGGTTTTGAACATAGTATGGTTGAACATTCGTACACCACCACGACCACTGCTTTTTAAATCATTTAGCGCAATATCAGCACATTTAAGTAAATTGGAGGTATTTTGTGCATCGCGAGGGTAGATCGCACAGCCAATACTCATACCAATGTTGATACTTTGCCCATTATAGAAAATGGGCATGTCCATTTGCTGACAGGCGATGCTGGCAAAATTCTGTAATTGTTGTTGCGATTTTAAATTTGGAATAGAAATGGCAAATTCATCGCCACCTAAACGTGAAACTACAATATTTGTATCAAAACATTGCTGAAAACGCTGCCCAAGGGTATGCAGTAAATGGTCTCCTGCACTATGACCTAAGGTGTCGTTAATATGCTTAAAATAATCTAGATCGATTAATAACAAACCCAGTTGTTGCTGATGTTCTCGCGCCACTTTTAATTGGCTTTTAAATACTCGACTAAACGCACGGCGGTTTAATAAACCTGTTAAATCATCTCGTTCAATGATGCGTTGAAGTTTATTTTCTGCAAGTCGCTGTATCGTAATATCACGTGATACACAGAGGATTTCTTTGACTTGGCCAGATTCGTTGAATACTGGGCTGAGCATATTATCCCAATAAGCCAAGGGTTCATCTGCTACTTGGCTCATGCCGACAAAGCGAGATATTTTACCTTCTTTGGCTTCGGCAAAAGCATTCAAACACGCGTCACGGACTTCTTCAGGCAGTAATTTATGCCAAGACATACCAAACTCAGTTTCAGTTAGAGGTACGCCCAGAGCTAAACATCCCGCGCGGTTCATATGCAGAACATGACCGTCTAGACTTAATAATTTTATACAGTCGACACTAGCATCTAACATTTGATTACGACTATTCAGTTTTTCTCGTAATTCAGCGAATTGATTATCTTGTAATTGTATATTCTTGGCTTGGGGCATTTTTTGAAATAAATTTATAGGTAGATCAATGCCTTGTTGAACTTGAACGATTCGCTTTTGCTTTGTTGATTGCTTCATACAATCTGTCCAATTGGGTCAGGCAAGTCTAAAATGGGATATCTTGCCGATGATACTTTAATTTGATCAATAAGGGCTAGGATGTCTTGTTACATTATAGTTAACATTCGCCTAAGCTTTTTTACATGCAAGATACTTAAATAACGACATTAAACCACTCTCCTAAATTGAATACCGAATAAAGCAAAGATTCTGCCAAGGCAGTGTTAGAATAGAAAAAACGTCCCCAATTGCCGGAAACGAAATAATAAGATGTCAGACAGCCAAATTCCTCTTCCTGAACGCATGCGTCCTCATGATTTATCTCAAATTATTGGACAAGATCACCTTCTGGGTGAAGATGCACCGTTACGCCAGATGATTGACCAAGGGCATTTGCCATCGATTATTTTTTGGGGACCTCCGGGTGTAGGTAAAACCACGATTGCATTGTTGTTGGCGCAGGCTGTTGACCGACCATTTATTAGTTTATCTGCGCTCAATACTGGGGTGAAAGAGTTACGTGAAATCATCGCCGATGGTGGAGATTTATTGACACCTGTGGTGTTTATTGATGAAATTCATCGTTTTAATAAGTCACAACAAGATGCCTTACTGAATGCAGTTGAAAAGGGCAAAATTACCCTGATTGGTGCAACCACAGAAAACCCTTCATTTGAAGTTAATAATGCCTTATTGTCGCGTTGTCAGGTGTATACCTTAAATGCTCTAGATAATGACGCAATTCAGCGCTTATTGGATCAAGCCATTCAGCAAGATTCGTTTTTAAAAGAGCGTTATATTCAAATCGAAGAATATGAAGCTTTATTTCAATTTGCCGCAGGTGATGCTCGTAAAGCATTAAATCTTTTAGATTTAATCGCCAGTACGTTTGAGCCAGACTTAGAAAATATCATTAACAATGCGGTGGTAGTCAAAGTTGCGCAGCAAAATATTGCACGCTATGACAAATCGGGCGAACAGCATTATGATCTAGTTTCGGCTTTTATTAAGTCGATTCGAGGCAGTGATCCAGATGCCGCTTTGTATTGGATGGCTCGAATGCTCAAAGGTGGTGAAGATCCTGTTTTTATTGCCCGTCGTATGTTGATTGCGGCATCTGAAGATATTGGCAACTCAAATCCAAATGCTTTACTGTTGGCTGGAGAATGTTTCCGATCTGTGCAGGCAATTGGTATGCCTGAATGTCGAATCATTTTGGGGCAATGTGCGGTGTATTTGGCAACCAGTGCTAAAAGTAATAGTACTTATTTGGCCATCAACAAAGCCTTAGATTTGGCTGAAAAAACCTCGAATCTACCTGTGCCACTACATTTGAGAAATGCACCAACCAAATTGATGAAAGAGCAAGGCTATGGCGTGGACTATTTATATCCACATAATTATCCTGAACATTTTGTCATGCAGGACTATATGCCACCTGAACTGAAAGGCACTAAGCTGTATGAGTCTGCACGCAATAAACGTGAAGTCGAAGGTGAGCGTTTGCAGCAACGCCGTTGGATGCAACAACAACAGCAGCAATGATTTGAATGATCATAATGGGAAGGCGCTTCGGCGCCTTTTTTATGCCTATTTCACGCAAAAAAAAGCCCAACTCAAGGCGAGCTGGGCTGAAAAAATAGGATGTCTTTGGGGAGATACATCCTAGAGGGTAGATGGAAAATCTGGTCGGCATACACATTGGAAACTTATAGATCCTCGTGCTGCCTGGTATGTAGCTATCTTAGTGTGAACTTGGGTAAATGTGAAACAGAGGTTTTTTATGGTTAACATTTGTTTTTTCGATCATGGATTAATCGAGTAATATTTCATTAAAAAACCGAGCTAAAGAGCTCGGTTTTTATAATCGATGGACGATTTAGATATCAGAAAGGTCGATACCTAAACGTGCAGCAACTTCTTCATAAGCTTCAACTACACCGCCTAAACCTTGACGGAAACGGTCTTTGTCGAGTTTTTTCTTAGTGTCTTTGTCCCATAGACGGCAGCCGTCTGGAGAGAATTCGTCACCTAGTACGATACGGTCGTGGAACACGCCAAATTCAAGTTTAAAGTCAACAAGCAGCATGTTGCCTGCATCGAATAGACCTTTAAGTACTTCGTTTACTTTATAAGTCAATTCTTTCATTTGAGCGAGTTGTTCTGCAGTCGCCCAACCTAATGCAATCGCTTGTGATTCATTCACCATTGGGTCGCCTAACGCATCGTCTTTGAAGAACAATTCGAAAGTTGGCGGAGTAAGTTCTTTACCTTCTTCAACGCCTAAACGACGGCAAAGTGAACCTGCTGCATAGTTACGAATTACGCACTCTACAGGAACCATAGTCAATTTTTTCACTAAAACTTCAGTTGGAGAAAGAAGTTTTTCGAAATGAGTTTCGATACCAGCCGCAGCCAATTTTTCCATGATAAAGGCGTTAAAACGGTTGTTCACCTTACCTTTGCGATCCAGTTGTTCAATTTTTTCACCGTTGAATGCAGAAGCATCGTCACGGAAAACTAGGATGAGGTGGTCAGAACTATCTGTTTCATAAACAGATTTCGCTTTACCAGTATAGAGCAAGGTTTGTTTTAACATGAGGGAACCTTTTTCGAGAAAAAATGCCTAGTACGACTAGGCTGGCCAATTTTGGTAAATCTGAGCTAACAGATCTGCAGCTTTTTCTTTGTCTGCAAAACTGTTATCGGCATTGAACACAGCGATGTTATTGCTTGAACCTACAGAAGAAAGTCTTAAGACATAGGTCTGCTGATCGACCTTGACGGTTACTTCGTAACGGTTTTTGCTCTGACCAACAATGGTATGGTTAAGGCTGCTGAGGGTAGCAAGTGTGTATTGCCAAATTGTAGCAGAATTTCCTTCAACTTTGATCAGTGGATTTTGATTTCCATCCACCAATAGTTGAGGGCGGCTAATATTTGTACTGTCTGTTGAGGAATCTGCGACGACATTATTTTTTTCCGCGGCTGGACGCGGAAGGGCATAGCGATTGCCACGCTTATTTTCAAGCTTTGGTGCATGCTCAATTGCTAGTGGGTCAACAGATGGAGCAGGATACAAAGGCGTTGCAGGACGAACCATCGACCCTTCAGGGTATTTCAGCGGTTCAACATCTGTGGTTTGTTTATAGTCCAGTGTGCCATTATTAAAGGCAAGTGAACTACAACCGGCTAATGTAAATACTGAAAGTGCCAGGCTAAGTCCTAAACGTAATTGCATGATGTTTGCTCTTCTTTATTTGATAACGCCCGCAGTGATGAGTGCTTCACGAAGCGGAGTACGATATTGTTCTGCAAGGGGTGTTAATGGTAAGCGAATGCCTGTTTCAATCAGGTTCATCTCATGAAGTGCCCATTTCACAGGAATTGGGTTCGATTCGCAAAATAAAATTTGATGTAAATTTGCAACAGTATTGTTTTGTTGCTCGGCTTGGACTGCGTCACCCGCCAAAGCGCTTGCACACACTTCGCTCATTTCTTTTGGCGCCACGTTCGCAGTAACCGAAATGTTGCCTTTAGCACCTAAACCCATTAACTGATAAGCTGTTGCATCATCACCTGAGTACACCACCATATCTTTGCCTTTAAGGCCTTCAATGAGTTCTTGACCACGAGGAACATCGCCAGTGGCGTCTTTAATGCCCACGATTTGTGGAATTTCAGCAAGACGGATCACGGTGTCGTTGTGCATATCTACACCAGTACGGCCAGGTACGTTGTATAAGATTTGAGGTAAATCAACCGCTTCAGCAATCGATTTGTAGTGTTGATACAGGCCTTCTTGGGTAGGTTTGTTATAGTATGGTGTAACTAATAATGCCGCATCTGCACCTAATTCTTTGGCTTCTTTGGTGAGTTCAATTGCTTCGTGGGTTGAGTTTGCACCTGTGCCGGCAATAATTGGAATGCGTTTGTTCGCCACACGGATGATTTCTTTGATCACCTGAGTGTGTTCGGCCATGCTCAAGGTAGAAGCTTCACCTGTAGTCCCAACAGCAACAATACTATTGGTGCCTTGCTTTATATGCCACTCAACCAGCTTCTCGAGGCTCTTCCAATCTACGCTGCCATCTTCAAACATTGGGGTGACGATTGCGACAATTGAACCTTGAATGGTCTGAGCTTGCTGAGTCATTTTGAAAAGCTATCCTATTTGTCCATCCGACAAGATGAAATATTGATTTCTGGATGGTTTCGAATTTTGATTTGTAGCATGTTCATTGGGCTATACCCAAATTGAATAATGCTTACGCAAATTATGACTGATCAAACGCATAAGAACAATATGCTTTGGTCAAAGCCATAAAATTCTTTATACAAATCAAACTTAAAACAATCAAGTGTAAAATAGCGGTTTTTTTGCAGCCTGAAAATTGTTCAGCAAGGGCTGAATCTTGAAAATGTGTTATTCAATCGAGAGGGTTGGCATGGTTGATGGGATTGATTAAATCATCAGCAAAAGGTTGATCTATGTGTATTCCGTGCTTTTTAATCAGAATTTAAGATTAAATAACAATGACTAAAGATTTAAAAACTATATCAATTCGCTCGGGTTTTATTACAAATGATTGTTAAAAACTTGGGTAATAATCTTTTTTATATCTAATAGAAATAGACATGTTTTTATGAGTGTTTAAAAAGATCGCTTGATTTGACTGTTCATTGCACGATTCATATTTTTTTATTTTAAATTTTTAATTGTTTTTACGACTTTGTGACTTAAAGCACAAAAACTATTACACCATGCACGTAATCCAATTTTGGACGAAAGGCTTCAACTTATTGGTAGTTATATCCTTTATAAGGCTCAGCGATGATGCGACTTAATTTGAACGCTGATGACAACAAGGATTCTCCAATGGAAAAGTCAGATAATAAGCATGCTATTGTCACGGTAGCAATCTGCTTCCTTATTGCCGTAATCGAAGGTCTGGATATTCAGGCTGCAGGTATTGCAGCAGCAGGGATTCGTGAATATTTCGGGCTGGATAGCTCGCAGCTAGGGGTGTTTTTTAGTGCCGGTATTTTAGGATTATTACCTGGTGCTTTGTTGGGTGGTCGGATTGCAGACCGAATGGGCCGTAAAAAAGTATTAATTTGGTCTACGGGGATGTTCGCCATCTTTACCTTATGTACGGTATGGGTAAATAGCTTCCATAGCTTACTCGCTGTACGTTTTCTTGCAGGTGCAGGTTTAGGTGCAGCAATGCCAATTTTAATTACCTTGGCATCTGAAGCGGTAACGCCACAAAATCGTGGTCGTGCAGTCGGTTTGATGTACTGTGGTATGCCTGTGGGTGCGGCAATCTTGTCATTAGTTGCAATGACGAACTTCGGTGCAAACTGGAAAAATATTTTCTATTTAGGCGGTTTATTACCGATTGTTGTTATTCCATTGATGATTTGGTTCCTGCCCGAATCGCGTGAATTCTTGAAAGCCAAAGATCAAGCGGTTCAAGCGACTGCCAATGGTGAAGTGCAACAAGGTGCTTTCAAAAACCTCTTTAACACAGAAAACCGTTTACGTACTTTCTCAATTTGGGTGAGCTACTTCTTCACCTTGATGGTGGTGTACATCATGTTGAGCTGGTTACCGTCGTTGTTCACCGAACTCGGTTTCACTCGTAAAGATGGTGCAACTGCGCAGTTCTACTTCATGGTGAGTGCAACCATTGGTACGATCATTTTAGGTATGTTGACTGACCGTTGGAAGAAAGCTTATGTGATCATTTTGATGTACGGCGGTATTTTGGCAGGTCTATTTGCGCTGAATGGTGCAGGTTCATTGACTCAAATGTACATGGCGTCAGCTTTAGTCGGTGCATTCGTGATTGGTTGTCAAGGTGTACTGTATGCCTTCGGTGGTATCGTGTATCCGACACAGTTACGTGGTACGGGTGTTGGTGTAGCTTCAGCCGTTGGTCGTGTCGGTGCAATGTTAGGCCCTGCAATTGCGGGTCAGTTATTGGCAGCAGGTTTTGGTGCGGCAGGGGTGATTACCGCGGCAATTCCATGTATCGCAATCTCTGCAATATTTATGTTGTTATTGGTACGTCGTATTCCATCATAAGGAACATGCCATATCAAAAAAAGCCCGCATATTGCGGGCTTTTTTATGGCGACAATAGAAGTCGCACTAATGCTTTAAGCCAAGATAAATAAACGTATTTGATGTAAAAATACAGTAGAAAGAGAAAACAAAAAATCAACGTAGAGGGGCTATGTCAGCAAGAAAACTGGTCGCAATTTTTAAAGTTGATCAACGTGAATTTAGTTTGTATCTACATCAGCACGAATTTATCTTGGAACTCAAACCTGTATTTCAAAGACATCGCCAACATCCGAGACAAAATGCGTGGTTAGCCTTTGCCGATGAACCTACCCTAGAAGATGTTGCTGAAAATATTAATGCATTTGAGGTCATGCAACAGACACGCAGCCATTTATTAAAATATATCTTTCAACATCAACCGCGATATTTTTATTTTCATGCTTCGACTCGGCGAAAAGCCCGTATTTACCCACGCTTTGCACAACGTTTGGTTGAGCATTTGCCCAAGTATCGGTATTGTCAGGAAGGACAGTCATTTTATTTTTACGCACAGGACTGAATACTCAGGTTTTTAAAATATGAGCGAATCAGTAGAGTCGCCGATAATGCATGACAACGGATGGAGAGATATGCAAAAAAATACAGCGCTGATTGTGGTCGATGTACAAAATGGTTTTACCCCGGGTGGTCAGTTGGCTGTTGCCAATGCCGATCAAATTATTCCAGGGATTAATCAACTGGGGCAATACTTTACGAATATTGTGCTGACTCAAGATTGGCATCCAGCCGACCATATCTCTTTTGCTGAAAATCATCCTGAGCATGTACCTTATGACAGCATAGAGCTGAATTATGGAACGCAAGTATTGTGGCCGACGCATTGTGTACAAGGCACACAGGATGCCGAATTGCATCCTGATTTAAATTTACCAACGGCGCAGCTAATTATCCGTAAAGGTTTTCATCAGCATATCGACAGCTACTCTGCTTTTATGGAAGCAGATCAGAAAACTTCAACAGGTTTGGCGGGCTATTTGCGCGAACGTGGTATTGATACAGTCTTTGTGGTGGGGATCGCCACGGATTTTTGTGTTGCATGGACGGCAATGGATGCACGTAAGCTTGGTTTTGAAACTTTTGTGATTGCTGATTTGACCAAAGGGATCGATTTACAGGGTTCGCTTCAGCATGCATGGCAAGACATGTTGGCGAATGGGGTGAAGCGTATTTACCTGAAAGATATTGTGCAGCAGCATGCACAGGCATTATCTTTGGCATGACCCAGTGGGCTCAGTTGAGAAAAGGCACAAGGGTGTGCCTTTTTTTGTCCCTGTTTTTAAATGGAAGATGCCTATGTCGGCTTTCTTAAAATTCACTCAATTTGTGCAGAAAACATTTGCGATTTGGGTGGTGCTGTTTGCAGCGCTCGCCATGTTTTTTCCTGATGTATTTGTTTGGTTAAAAGCATATATCCCATGGATGCTAGGCATCATTATGTTGGGTATGGGCATGACCATGACACTGCAAGATTTTAAAAGTGTATTGCAAAGTCCTAAAGCTGTGATGATCGGGGTTTTGGCACAGTTTATTGTGATGCCGGGATTGGCATTTTTCTTGTGTAAATTATTACAACTGCCGACAGAAATCGCGATCGGGGTCATTCTTGTCGGTTGCTGTCCGGGTGGAACGGCTTCTAATGTCATCACCTATATGGCAAAAGGCAATACCGCATTATCTGTTGCCTGTACCTCTGTTTCGACATTACTCGCCCCGGTTTTAACCCCTGCGATTTTCTATTTGCTGGCAAGCCAATGGATTGAAATTAATGCGGCATCGATGTTGGTTTCAATTTTACAAGTGGTTTTATTTCCGATCATTGTGGGGTTAATGATTCGAACTGTCTTTAAGCACCGAGTGGATGCCTATATACAGGTCATGCCACTGGTTTCTGTTGTGGCAATTGTGGCGATTGTGGCGGCAATCATTGCGGGTAGCCGAACACAGATTTTGCAATCAGGTTTACTGATTCTTGGGGTAGTTGCCTTACATAATGGCTTGGGCTATCTATTGGGCTTTTGGGCCAGCCGCCTATTTAAATTACCCTATGCAGACTGTAAAGCAGTATCAATTGAAGTCGGGATGCAAAACTCAGGTTTAGGTGTGGCATTGGCGGCGACCCATTTTGCCGTTTCACCTTTGACCGCTGTGCCGAGTGCGATTTTTAGTTTGTGGCACAATATCTCGGGTCCTGCACTGGCAACCTATTGGGCAGCACGGACGAGTGAGCCCAAAGCATCGGAACAAGACAAGCCTGTGCAATAAACAAAAAAATTCAGTAATAGAGGGTAATCTCCCTCTTTTTTTATGTCGAAAATAAATTTTACGATTTGATGAACAGTGTTTTAGGGAATTGCATGCTTTTTTAATTGATTAATGCTATTTGTAACATAAGTGTCATCTCCGCTGCCTAACATGCCGGCAACCACTTTAGATATAGACTGTTTCAAGCAGCATTGAGAGGGTATGCAACATTTTCAGCATTCATCAGAGACCTATTATAATCGTGAATTGTCGCTTTTAGATTTTAATCGGCGGGTCTTGGCTCAGGCACTTGATTCAAGTTTACCGTTACTTGAACGCTTAAATTTTCTTATCATTTTTTCACGCAATTTAGATGAATTCTTTGAAATTCGCATTGCGGGGCTGATGAAACAACGAGATTTGAATGCGATTGCACGGACGCCAGATGCCATTCCGACTGAAGTGGTCTTAGATGAACTTTCCCAAGTGATTCATGACACGGTTGCAGAGCAATACCAGACCCTCAATCATGCTGTATTGCCTGCATTACAAAGTGAAGGCATTCGCTTTATTCAATTTAAAGATATTTTAGAAAAACATCGGGCGTGGATTAGCCATTATTTTAGTAAAGAAGTTCAACCAGTTTTAACACCAATTAGCTTAGATCCATCGCATCCGTTTCCACGCTTGGTCAATAAAAGCCTCAACTTTATTGTGAGTCTAGAAGGCAAAGATGCCTTTGGTCGTGCCATTGAAATGGCAATTGTGCCTGCGCCACGCTCATTGCCGCGTTTAATCAAAATGCCCGCCGAGGTTGAAGGCAGTGCAGAGACACAAATTTTCCTGACCGCCATTATTCAGCAACACATCAATGACCTATTTCCGGGGATGAAAGCGACGGGCTGTTATGCCTTTCGAGTGACACGCAATGCAGATTTAGTTCTGGCTGAAGATGTGGATGACTTGGCGGTGGCATTAAAAGATGAATTGTCTTCACGGCGTTTTGGTCGGGCAGTTCGCTTAGAAATTGAAGATGATTGTCCGCAAAGCATTATTGATTATTTGTTAGATGAATTTGATTTGAGTGAGCAGGAGCTCTATCGCATTGACGGCCCGATCAATTTATCGCGTCTCAGTACCAGTTTTAATCGACCTGAACTGAAATATCCGGTCTATACACCGATTATTCCTAAAGTTTTTCGTAAACAAACCGCGATTTTTGATGTATTAAAAACACAAGATGTGTTGTTACATCATCCGTTTGACTCCTTTCAACCGGTCATCAACTTATTACGTGAAGCTGCAAAAGACCCTCAGGTATTAGCCATTAAGCAAACGCTCTATCGTAGTGGGCCAGATTCGGACATCGTACAAGTTTTAGCGGAGGCGGCACGCAACGGCAAGGAAGTAACCGCCGTCATCGAACTTCGGGCGCGGTTTGATGAAGAATCCAATATTACCGTGGCCAACTTATTGCAAGAAGCGGGCGCTGTCGTGGTGTATGGCATTGTGGGCTATAAAACCCATGCCAAGATGATTTTGATTGTACGCCGTGAAAATAATCAGTTGTTACGCTACGCCCATTTGGGAACAGGTAACTATCACGCAGGCAATGCGCGGATGTATACCGATTATGGCCTGATGACGACGCATCCCGATATTTGCGAAGATGTGCATCGTATGTTTCAGGAATTGACCGGTATGGGCAAGATGGCAAAGCTGAAAGCCTTACTGCATGCACCATTTACCCTGCATACTGAATTACTGAAACTGATTGAACAGGAAATTGTTGCCGCACAAGCGGGAAAATACGCAAGAATTATTGTGAAGGTCAATGCACTCACGGAACCGCAACTGATCGCTGCTTTGTATCGTGCATCGCAAGCAGGGGTACGTGTAGATTTAATTATCCGTTCGATTTGTTGTTTGATTCCTCAGGTCAAAGGTATGTCTGAGAATATTCATGTGAGATCTATCGTTGGACGCTTCTTAGAGCATACTCGAGTGTATTATTTTGAGCATGCAGGCGAAAAACGATTGTACTGTGCCAGTGCCGATTGGATGGGACGTAACTTATTTTCACGGGTCGAAACCTGTTTTCCCATTTTGGAAAGCCGTTTGAAAAAACGCATTATGAAAGATTGTTTACTTAACTATTTGGAAGATAATCAAAATGCATGGGAAATGCAGTCGAATGGGCAATGGGAGAAAGTCGCGGTTGAAGCAGCTACCGAACCGCATAACGCGCAAAAATATTTGATTGCACAGAAAATTTCGACTGTTTAAGACAAAAAATCCCGACTTAAGTCGGGATTTTTGATTTCGCTCAAACCTTTACGAGGCTTTTGACTGTTTGGATTTTAAAATTTCAGTTCTGAAGTTTTGAGCCAATTCAGCGGCATCACTGTCCATACCATTGAGCATAAACGCATGACGCGTCAACACATTGGTCGGATTTGGCAAGCTGACCAATTGGAAATGATCTGAAATCTCTTTGAGCAAAGTTGTCGGCACATGAATGGCACTTTCTTTGGCAACCAATTGTTGGACTAAACGCTCAGCCGCTTGTACAGAAGACAATTGCATGGCTTCGACAGAGCTTGAAATCGCGCTACGGGTTTGTAAAACGAAACGTTTTTCTTCACGGTAGCGTTTATATAAAACATCAGAAAGCAATTGGAATACTGAGCTGATCATGGTGAGGCAACGCAGCGCATCTGGAGTGTCAGCGGTCATGCTGATGGTTGCACCATGTTCATCAAACTTATGTACCGTACTGATGTCAGAACTGTTCAATTTATAATGTTGAACACAGAGTTCTGTGGTTTTATTCAAGAAAATTTGGCAGAGATTAAAATACGGCACAGACACGGTTTTGTTGACGCTATCGAGAAGCTGTTTCGGATCATAAAATTGAATATTTAATGCCAAGCTGTTGCTGTCGAGAACCACTGGTTTCATATCTTTATGCTGTTTTGCTTTGGCTTGCGCATTTTGCTGCGCTTGAGCAATCGCCACAGCGGCATTATGTTTTTCTTGTTCTAAGGCCTGCGCTAGCGTTTGAATTTCGTGTTTTAGACGTGATTCATTGTTGATTCGCGCTAAATATTCAGTACGACTTGGACGTGCAATGGCACGATACGCCAACCATAACAAGCCATGCAAGAATAATGAAAATAGAATCGCAGCCCATTGCGTACGTAAGATTTCACCAATACTTGGTTTAATTAAGGTGATTTCAACCGTTCCGACTTTCTTTTCGTTTTGCAGCGCATCTCGAACAAAGATTTCACCATCACGGGTTTTGGTCAAACCGCCTGTGGCCAAAACTTGATTATTGGCATTTAAGATGCGGATGGAAGCCACGCTCGGGTTGGTTGCATAGCGGTCAGCAAGTAAGGCTAATGATACGGTATTGGCCGGCTCAAGCTCAGATAGGCTGTCTGTAACCAATTGACTGGTCATCAGTTGTCCCTGACTGGCACGGTTTTCGTTCAGTTGGTGGGTTGTTGCCAATACCAATAAAAAGGTATGCAAAGCAAAACAAACTACTAATAGGCTAGCAAATAGCCCTTGTCTAGGCGCATTCAACGTAAACTTCCAAGGCAATTCTATTCAATTTAGATTATGATTCTTACATTAGTTGTAGCTCAGACCCGAGTCAATTCATGCGAGAAATCATTCTTATATCACTTTTAGGACCTGACCAACCTAATCAATTTACACGATTAATGCAGGTTTTGTCCGCACATTCCTTACAGATTTTAGATGTCGGACAAGCAGTCATCCACAATCAGCTGACTTTAGGTATTGTTGTTTCGTCGGAAGACCAGACTGCGACAGCATTAGCCATGAAGGAAATGTTGATTTTAGCACATGATATTGGCTTAACTGTGCGCTTTAAACCAATCTCTACAACAGAATATCAACAATGGGTAAATGAGGGAGGCCGCACACGCTATATCGTTACGGCACTTGCGCCAGAATTACAGGCGTCTCATTTACAGGCAGTTACAAATATTGTGTCGAGCCAAGGCTTCAATATTGAAACTGTGACGCGTTTATCTGGCCGTCCAGAGTTAGATGGATCAAGCGAAGGTCCGCGCCGTGCCTGCGTTCAATTTGGTTTAAAAGGCCAAATGTTGGATGCCACTGCAATGCGTGCAGCATGTTTACGTCTATCTACCGAACTTGGGGTAGATGTTGCCGTTCAAGAGGACAATGCTTACCGTCGTAATCGTCGTTTGGTCTGCTTTGATATGGACTCGACGCTGATTGAGCAAGAAGTGATTGACGAATTGGCGATTGAAGCGGGTGTCGGCGCTCAAGTGGCTGAAATCACTGAACGTGCTATGCAAGGTGAACTCGATTTCCAACAAAGTTTCCGTGCACGTGTGGCACTGCTCAAAGGTATGGATGCTTCGGTATTGCCTAAAATTGCAGAACGTCTGACCATTACAGAAGGTGCGGAACGTCTGATTTCAACGCTGAAATCACTGGGATATCGCACAGCTATTTTGTCAGGTGGTTTTCAGTATTTTGCCGAATATTTACAAGCAAAACTGGGTATCGATGAAGTGCATGCCAATGTACTGGACGTCCAAGATGGCGCGGTAACCGGTGAAGTGAAAGGCCATATTGTGGATGGTGCTCGCAAAGCCTTCTTGTTGACTCAAATCGCTGAAGAAATGGGGATTTCATTAGAACAAGCCATTGCAGTCGGTGATGGTGCGAATGACTTGCCAATGTTATCTTTAGCCGGCTTAGGCGTTGCCTTCCGTGCGAAACCTTTGGTGCGTCAAAATGCTAATCAAGCCATTTCAAGCGTGGGTTTAGATGGTGTTCTTTACCTGCTTGGTGTGCATGATAAAGATTTGAATCGTGCTTAAAAGCATTTAATTCATACAAAAAAACGCAGCCAAAAGGCTGCGTTTTTTATGCCAAGAATTCAGCCCATCCGATGAGCGGTAGAAGAAAATTGTCGATAAAAACAACGATTAACAGCATTCGAAAAATTAATTTTTTTAGCCTAAAACCAGCTGTTTTTTTTGTAATGACACTCGAAACGAGATGCCATCATTGTTCTAGAAATTCTTTAAAAAGAAAAAATGTAATGACAAAATAATGTTGCGACAAGGTGTGTCGCATTAACAAAAAACGAGACTTTTTTTATGCAAAAAACTCAGCATAATGCTTGCAAGAGATTGAGATCGACCAAATCTATTTACTGAAGATACAGTAGTGAGACGGCTCAGCATCCTGTAAGACAAGAGATGTCAGCTGTCAAATGACGGAGGTTTTTATGTTAACAGCGAATTTAGCAACAATCGTTGGCCTGAGCTTGGTATCGGCGGCTGTGATTGCTGTTTTCTTCTCGCCTTATCGTCGCTGGTTAAGTTTTATGCTGGCGGGGATGCTGGTGTGGGGACTCATTGAAGTAATTCGATTTGGTACACAAACCATGTTTGAATTATCAGTGACTTATAGTTATTTAACGGCATTAATGACCGCAATGGTAGTATTCACTTTAGTATTGTTACGTGAAGACCGTCGTGCAGAGCGCGCGATGGCAAAGCGCCAATGTATAGAGCACACGCCTGTATATGATGAAGAACAGCAATGTTCGAGCCGATAAGTGCCAGAACAAAATTTCAATGAAAATGCGCCTGAGGGCGCATTTTTTTATGAACGTATTAGTCCGATTTGAGATACAAAGCCTTACTTCTCAAAAGCCAAGTTATGGTAGGATGAAACCAGTCAATTTTCCAACAATTACAATAGGCTTTAAGTCATGAAACTATCATCAATTCCTGTCGTAAAACTACCTTTAGTTGATGTCAGTACGGATCCACTTGATTTACTCGTGGCAGGTTTAGCGCTTCGTATGAAACAGCTTGCACGTACTAGCCCTAAATTCATTGAATTGGTTCATGAACGTCAATTCCGTATTCAAATCGGCACGGATTTAGGTGTTGCACGTCAAATTATTGTAAATAATGGACAGATTGATACTGTTTCAGGCGATGCTGAAAAAGCAGACTTTATTTTGCAATTTGCGGACAGCGAACAGGGCGTAAAAACCCTGATGAAAGGTGACCCAACTGCATTCATGACGGGTATGCAAAATGGCAGTATTAAAATGGAAGGTGATTTTGGTCTACTGGTTTGGTTTAACCAAGTGGCGAAGTTAATTCCACCTAAACTTCCAAAACCGGTTAAAGAAAAAATCAAAATCGCACGTGCGTTTATTAAAGAAAAAACAGGTAAGTAAGATTTACGCCTTGTTCTCCTCCTTTAGGGGGAGAATTTAAAAAAAGCCCTCTTGTGAGGGCTTTTTTTAATGCTTCAGTGGTTATTCAACTTCTAAATTAAAGGTCACTGGACCGTCATTGACCAAATGCACTTTCATGTCGGCAGCAAAGATACCTGTTTGTACATGGTCATATTGGCTCTTGGTGTAATCGACCAGCTGTTTATACAGTGCTTTGGCATCGCTTGGCGGCATGGCAGGGCCAAAATCAGGGCGCAGGCCTTTTTGCGTTTGTGCCATCAGAGTAAATTGAGACACTAAGAGGATACCGCCGCCAGCTTGACTGACATTCCAGCCCATCTTGCCTTGTTCATCATCAAAAAAACGGTATTTCAAGATCTTATCGATCAGTTTTTTGCCCTTTTCTAAATCGTCAGCTTTACCAAGTCCTAAAAACACTAAAATACCGTGATTGATTTCACCCGTGATCTCACCATCGACCACCACTTTGGCTTCCAAAACACGTTGTAACAAGGCCCGCATAAATTCTTCCGAGTAGAAAATTGAACATAGGGCAGGGATTGTAGCAAAGACAGCATTCTTTCGAAGCGATGTTTAGAAAATTTTGGGCTCAACCATTTGAAAATGAACTGTATATTTTTTATGAATCTAATAATACGATTGAATTTATGAAAATAATATGTTTTATCTATTTATTAAATATCAGTATCTTTGCGGGGCAGGAAAGGTATTTAACAGAGAGATTAAGACGATGTTTAAGCGTTCTTTATTGGTTGCGATGTTAGCAACAGCAACAGCGGCGACTCAAGCAGCGCCATTAACTAAAGACAATGGTGCACCAGTAGGTGACAACCAAAATTCTATTACAGCAGGTCCTAACGGTTCTGTATTACTACAAGATGTTCAACTCATCCAAAAATTACAACGTTTTGGTCGTGAGCGTATTCCTGAGCGTGTGGTACATGCCCGTGGTACAGGTGCGTATGGTGAATTCGTTGCAACTAAAGATTTATCTGATCTCACCATTGCTTCATTGTTCAAAGCAGGTACTAAGACTCCAGTTTTCTTACGTTTCTCGACTGTAATTCATGGTAAAGGTTCTCCAGAAACTTTACGTGACCCGCACGGTTTTGCGATCAAGTTCTATACACAAGAAGGCAACTGGGACTTAGTGGGTAACCAAACTCCAGTCTTCTTCATTCGTGATGCAATTAAATTCCCTGACTTCATTCACGCAATGAAGCCAAGCCCAATTGACAACGTTCAAGACGCGAACCGCGTATTTGACTTCTTGTCTAGCCAACCATGGGCAACCAACATGTTGACTTATGTGTATGGTAACCAAGGTGTTCCAACTAGCTACCGTGAGCAAGATGGTTTCGGTGTACACGCATTCAAACTGTACAACGACAAAGGCGAATATAAATACGTGAAGTTCAACTTCCGCTCTAAACAAGGCGTGAAAGGTCTGAACGTTAAAGAAGCGATGGAGCTGCAAGGTAAAGACTTCAACCACTTAACCAACGATCTTTACAAAAACATCAACGCGGGCAACTTCCCGAAATGGGATCTTTATATCCAAGTGTTAGATCCTAAAGATCTCAACAGCTTCGATTTCGATCCATTAGATCCAACTAAAATCTGGCCAACGAACTTAGTTCCAGAAACTAAAGTGGGTACGTTGACACTGAACCGTATGCCGAAAAACTTCTTCCAGGAAACGGAACAAGTGGCATTGGCTCCGGGCAACTTAGTCCCAGGTATCGAGCCATCAGAAGACCGTCTGCTGCAAGGCCGTATCTTCTCTTACTCAGATACACAAATGTACCGTTTAGGTGCGAACCACCAACAAATTCCAGTCAACCGTCCATTAGTTGCTGTAAACAACAACAACCAAGATGGTTACATGAATGTTGGCGGCACTTCATCAAATGTGAACTACGAGCCAAGCCGTATTGAGCCAAAACCAGCGACTGCGAAAGCGCGTGCGGTTGAAACGCCGCTTTCTGGCACAGTTCAGCAAAAAGGCGTGAAAGAGCAAAACTTCAAGCAGGCGGGTGAACTTTATCGTTCATACTCTGCGAAAGAGAAAGAAAACTTAATCATGAACTTGGCGGCTGACCTTGGCAACGTGAAAGATTCGGAAACGAAACACATCATGTTGTCTTACTTCTATAAAGCAGATGCAGACTACGGTACACGTATGACTAAAGCAGTAAACGGTAACCTTGCAACTGTAAAAGCTAAAGCAGCACAACTGAAAGACTAATTTCGATCAGTCTGAAGGATTGGTAACTAGGGTCTAGAACGTTACCTCAAAAAAGTCCTATGAAGCTCCATACCTTTCCTGCACCCTAGGGGGAGTTTCATAGGCACTCCTTAAATATTCATTTTTATGAAATGAATTATTTCTAATTCAATTCTACATTCGATTTCTGTTGGAGTTCATCATGAAAGTTATGCAACATTTGACTTTAGCCAGTTTTCTAGCGTTTGGTTCCGCATTTGCAAACGTGGCAATCGCGGAAGATATCTCCCTAGCTAAAGCAACTGCAAGCGATCAGATGACCTCACAACAGGAATTGATCGCAATCTTCTTTGCCGCAGCCAAAACTGGCAATGAAGAAGTCATCAATGAATTTCTTAAGCACGGTTTTCCGGTCGATGTGCGCAATGCTTCGGGTTTTACGCCACTGATGATGGCGACCTATTATGGCCATCAAAATATTGTGACTCGTTTGCTAGAACAAGGTGCAGACCGCTGCGCACGTGACAATAAAGGCAACACCGCATTGATGGGTGCCATGTTTAAATTAGAATGGGCGATTGCAAAGCAATTACGCCAAGTGGATTGCGATGCAAATGCCAAAAAAACGGGGCAAAAGACTGCAGAACAGTTTGCGCGTGAATTTGGTCAAGAAGAAAAATATCGACAGTTACTCAAAAAATAGTGAGCTTGATCGCGCTCAGCTTCAGCAAAAAAATTGAAAAAAGTCGATGAATCGCGGTGATTTATAAGTTATTCCACTAAATCAATCGGCTTTTTATCAATAAAGTATGCTTTAATGCAAAGAGTTGATAAAAACTGAAAGTCTTTATGTCTCCAATCATCCAATCCTTATTAGACACAGATCTGTATAAATTCACCATGCTTCAGGTGGTGTTACACAAATTTCCGCAAACCCATAGTGTGTATCACTTTCGCTGCCGTAACTTGGACGATACAGCCTATCCACTGGTTGAAATTTTGGATGATTTAAACATGCAGCTCGACATGCTTTGTCAGTTGAAGTTTAAAGAAGATGAATTGCAGTATTTACGCAGTTTACGTTTTATTAAAAGCGATTTTGTTGATTATCTTGAATTATTTCAGCTTAAACGCCGTTTTATTAAAGCGGGTATTGATGATGAAGGTCGACTCGACATTTGGGTAGAAGGCCCAATGGTTCAAGCGATGATGTTTGAAATCTTTGTTTTAGCCATCGTCAATGAATTATATTTCCAACGTATTCGTACACCCGAAGTTTTAGCCGAAGGTGAGCGCCGTTTGCAACATAAGATTGCCTTGCTGAAGCAGTATGAAGCACGGCAAAATCCAAATGATCCACCATTCTTGGTCTCTGATTTTGGCACGCGTCGTCGTTATAGTTATGCATGGCAAAAGCATGTAATTGAAGAATTAAATCAGGCTTCACCGTATATTTTCCGCGGTACAAGTAATGTTCTGATTGCCAAAGACTTGAATATTACTCCAATTGGTACGATGGCGCATGAGTTCCTACAAGCATTCCAAGCGCTTGATGTTCGTCTACGTAACTTCCAGAAGTCTGCGCTAGAAACATGGGTGCAGGAATACCGCGGTGACTTAGGAATAGCCTTAACGGACGTTGTCGGTATGGATGCGTTCCTACGTGACTTCGATTTGTACTTTGCCAAACTATTCGACGGTTTACGTCATGACAGTGGCGACCCGTATGAATGGGGCGATAAAGCCTATGCACATTACAAAAAGCTTAAAGTCGATAGCAAAAGTAAAATGCTGACCTTTAGTGATGGTCTAAATATCGAAAAAGCGTGGGATTTGCATAATTACTTCAAAGACCGTTTCCAAGTTAGCTTTGGTATTGGCACCAACTTGACCAATGATATGGGACAAACTGCGCTGAATATCGTACTGAAACTGGTTGAATGTAATGGTCAATCTGTGGCAAAAATTTCAGATAGTCCGGGTAAAACCATGACGGATAATGATACTTTCTTGGCGTATCTGCGTCAGGTGTTTGACATCTCTGAAGTTAGCACTTAAACACAGCATTAGATAAAACTAAAAAAGCCGAATCAATGATTCGGCTTTTTTATATCTAAAATATTGCTAAAGGAATGCAAAAATTCAGAATAATAGTGAAAATGACTTATGCTAAGATCGAATTTAATCGCACAAAATACAATACGAACAACGATGACAGCATCTACACTGAATTTTGGTCTGCTGATTGAAGCGGAAGAATTGGTTCCACATCTGGGCAATGAAAAACTACGGATCGTCGATTTGAGTCGTCGTTCGGTTTATGACCAATTGCATATTCCACATGCACTGCATGTGCAGCCGAAACTGTTAGTGCGCCAAGAAGAACAAGCGATGGGGCTATTACCTGACCAAGCTGGCTTAGAACAGCTCATTCGCTATCTGAATATCAGTCCAGATCATCATGTGGTGGTGTATGACGATGAAGGTGGGGCATGGGCTGGTCGACTAATTTGGAACTTGCATTGCCTCGGTTTTGAAAATACCAGTCTCCTCAATGGTGGCATCCATGCTTGGCTTGGGGCAGGCTTACCGACCTCGTCTGAAATTGAGAAATTTGAACCCGTGAGCCCATTGGTTGAAGTAAGTGCAGAGGCGCGTGCTCAGTATCAAACAAACTATGATGAGCTATTGGCTCGTGTACAGCAGGAGCAGATCCAAGTATGGGACTGCCGTACCGAAGATGAATATACAGGCTTACGTTTAGCAGCGCGACGCGGCGGTCACATTCCGGGGGCACGACATTTCGAATGGAGTACTGCCCTTAACCGAGAAAATCATTTAAAATTGCATCCTTTAGAACGCACACAACAACGCTTAGAACAATTGGGATTCAATTTAAACGAACCTGTGGTGGTATATTGTCAGTCCCATCATCGGTCGGGCCTAGCTTATATACTAGGACGTTTACTCGGTTGGAATATTCGAGCTTACGATGGTGCGTGGAGCGAGTGGGGCAACCGACTCGATAGTCCTGTGATCACCGGAGAGTTGCCGTCTTGAGCCTTACATCTCAGTTAAAAAAACAAATTTTTATTCAAGCTCAGCGTGTTGTTCCACAGCACAAATTATCACGTATCGTCGGTAAATTGGCTGCGAGTGAAAACCCTGTGGTGAAAAATGCTGTGATTACCGCATTTAAAGCACAGTATGGCATCGACATGTCGATTGCTGAGCAAAGTAATGCCCTGAAATTTAAATCATTCAATGAATTTTTCACTCGTTCTTTAAAAGAAGGCGTACGTGTAGTTGATGCAAATGCCAACAGTGTTGTTTCACCCGCAGATGGTGCGATTTCACAACTGGGTAAAATTGAAAATGGTGATGTATTTCAGGCCAAAGGGCAGAAGTTCACTGTTGAAAACCTGATTGCCGATCCACAATTGGCTGAGCCGTTTAAAAATGGTCAGTTTGCTACGGTCTATTTGTCTCCAAAAGACTACCACCGTGTACATATGCCATTTGCAGGGACATTGACAGAAACTTTGTATGTACCGGGTGAATTATTCTCTGTAAACCAAACCACTGCTGAAAATATTCCGGGTTTATTCGCTCGTAATGAACGCATGGTCTGCTTATTTGATACAGAAGTTGGTCGTATGGCGGTCGTACTGGTAGGTGCAATGATCGTGGCAGGTATTGAAACCGTGGCTACAGGTAAAGTTAAACCGACAGGGCGTTTGGAACTGAATCAACACGATTTATTCTTAGAAAAAGGTGCAGAATTGGGCCGTTTCTATTTAGGTTCAACAGCGGTTGTGTTGTTTGAAGAAAACAAAATGCAATGGGATGCGACCTTTAAAGCCAACTCGACTGTGGTGATGGGCGAAGCTTTAGGGCATACCATTTAATGAATTCCCTGTCCCTTTAGGAGAGGGTTAGGGAGAGGTTTTTGAGCTAAGCGGATGTATTCAAAAAAAGAATCCCTTCTAACCTCCCTTTATTAAAGGAATGAATAAAAAAAGCGCCATCAGGCGCTTTTTTTAATTGCAAAATTTAGCGTTTTACGACAATCGAGTCGATACTGCTATGACGTAAAGTTTGCTGTGCAATCACAGCAGCTTCTTGTGAATCATAGGGGCCAGACACGACGCGATACCAAACTTTGCCATTTTCATTACTTTGGATCACATCGGCAGATAAGCCATTTAAAATAATTTCTGCACGACGGGCATCGGCTTGGTCAGGGTCATCATAGCTACGCACTTGCAAAATATAGCTTGCAGGGGCAGGTGTTGTTTCTGTGGCTTCAATACCCGGCTCAGTCGGTATAGTGGTATCCGTTTCAGGTGCTTCAACGATCACCACGGTTTCTTTGGTATCTGTTTCAGGCACAGCTTGATCTGGAATCGGGGTGACTTGTTGCTGAGGCAACAGATCATAAAAACGGTAATCTTTATTGGTTTCTTCTTGGTAGTGTTCAGAGGTAATTTGACCTTTCGGTTTTACCGGCTCCCATGGTTTCCATAACATCAAGGCCACCAAGAAACTCAACACGATTAAAATGATCACAAGTGTACCTAACCATGCAGGAATCAATGGTTTTTTAGGCTGATTCGGCCGCTCTGATACACCGCGTTGCGTTTTTCCAAACACGAGGAAACCTCTTTAATTGTAATTGTTACGAACCTAGTGGGAACTGACCCAAAACCAAGTTCTGATTATTATATATTACATGACTGTCATGCTGTTTATGTTTAATTTTCACAATTTCAACATCTTCAATTTTTCATAAAAAGATGACTGAATATCCATGAAAATACAGGCTCATAAAGAGCCTGTATAGGCGTCAATGTATATGGTCATACATGGACGGATTCTAACGTATGCTAAGAATTGCTTACATTGATTCAGGCGCACTCACACCCAATAATTCAAGACCATTGCGTAAAACTTGCTGTACATTTACAGACAGTAATAAGCGCGCTTGAGTCAGTTCTGCATCATCACCCAAGACTTTATTTTCGTTGTACCAACCATGGAACAACGCCGCCAACTCTTTCAAGTAGTTACCCACTTGGTGTGGTTCATAGCTGTTTGCAGCACGCACCACAATTTCAGGATAAGCCGCAAGTTTAGCAAGAACTTCAGTTTCAGCTTCTAACTCAAGTTTAGCTGCAAATTGACGTGCAGCTTCAGTAGAGAATTGAACGTCTGTCGCAGCAGCTTTTTCAAGCATACGGCAGATACGTGCGTGTGCGTATTGGATGTAGTACACCGCATTGTCTTTGCTTTGAGACACAGCAAGGTCTAAGTCGAAGTCAATGTGTTGTTCTGATTTACGCATGACGTAGTAGAAACGAGCAGCATCGTTGCCTACTTCTTTACGTAAGTCGCGTAAAGTCACGAATTGACCTGAACGAGATGACATTTGAACCATCTCGCCGCCACGCCATAGGCTCACAAATTGAACCAAAAGCACAGTCAATTTTTTAGAATCATAGCCAAGCGCATCAATCGCTGCTTTCACACGTGCGATATAACCGTGGTGGTCAGAACCCCAGATATCCACGATATCGGTATAGCCGCGTTGTAGTTTATTTAAGTGATAAGCAATGTCAGATGCGAAGTACGTAGTTTGACCATTACGACGTTTTACAACACGGTCTTTTTCATCACCAAATTCAGTTGATTTGAACCAGATGTTGCCATCTTTTTCGTATAAGAAACCACGTTGATCGAGCATTTGTAATGCTTCATCAATTTTTTCAGTCAAGGTTGCTTCGCTGAACCATTGATTGAAAGTCACGCCAAATTCACCGAGGTCATCTTTAATGTCATCAAGAATGGCTTTCAGCGCAGCTTGATGGAACACACGGTAACCCGCAGCCAAATGGTTTTGTGAATTATGAATTAGGCCATCAATGTGTTTTTCTTTATCGCCTGAAACAACGACTTTATTGCCTTCGCTATCGAGTTCAGCGGCATATTGCACATCTTCTGGAACATCTTTGTAGATGTCGGCAACAGGGCGTACATAAGCATCGCCATCTTTGTCGATAATGCTTTGTGCGATTTCTTTAACGTAGTCGCCTTGGTATGCATTTTTAGGGAAGACCAGTTGTTGACCGGTCAATTCTAAATAACGCAAGTAAGTCGATGTCGCCAAGATATCCATTTGACGGCCAGCATCGTTGACATAGTATTCACGGTCAACTTTAGCACCTGTTGCTTCAAGAAGATTGGCAACGGTCATACCGTAAGCTGCGCCACGACCATGACCCACGTGTAGGCTAGACGTTGGGTTGGCTGAAACGAATTCCACTTGAACACGTTTTTCAGCATTGGCCTGTGTGCGACCGAACTGATCTTTCTGAGCTTGAATTTGGTCTAAGACAGCAAAACGTTGGTCAGCATTTAAAAAGAAGTTAATAAAGCCAGGACCTGCAATTTCTGCTTTGCTGATATCTGCGACTTCTGGAAGATTTGCCAGAATTTTTTCGGCTAAATCACGCGGCTTCATACCTGCAGCTTTAGAGGCAATCATGGCAATGTTTGACGCAAAGTCACCGTGGCTTCGGTCTTTGGTTCGGGTCAAATTGCTAGTATTGTTCCAGTCAGTTGGGAGTACACCTTCAGCTTGAAGGGATTGCACTGCATGATCGAGCGCTGCTTGTATTGCCGTATTCATAATCAGTCGAAAAATAAATGTCGCAGAAAAACGGTAAATATAGCAAATTTCAGACTCTTTAGGTGAACCCATTTGTTGCGAATAAAAAATATTCGATAAAAGTGAAGCATTGCTTATATCGAAGTAAAACGATATAAGTGGTTTAGCGATTCAGGATCACTGCTTGAGTATATGGACATGTCACAACCCACCCCTAAAATTTTTGGCAATGTGCCGAAGTTAGCTGCACGCTGGGCGCTGATTATCGTGCCGTTTATTTTGTCTTGTCTCATGAGCGGCATTATTTCGTTTATTAATATGCTCAGAAATTTAGGGTGGTTTGAGGGTTTTCTTACCCTATGGCTGCATAATTGGATGATTTCTTGGGCTATTGCTTTTCCCATTGTACTGATTTTATTGCCATTTGTTCGAAAGTTTACAGGCCTGCTGGTTGATATGTCAGGGCCACAGCCACCTGCAAAATAAGCCTGCATGTAAGTCACAGTTGAGTAAAACGGTGACTTACTGCATTTCGCTTTAAATATTTATAGGCTATCGCGACAACTTACTGCTTTAGAGAGTAATTCGGCTTTGTTGTTTTGGAAGGTATAGAGTTTTGAGGAATTAAACACTTTAATGACTTTGGCCTGAGCGACAGCGGTTTTAAAGCTTTGGAACTTTTGCTGATGGGCTGTCTCAAACGGATTTCCAAAGTTTTTATTGTCGAGCAGAATTTGAATTTGCCCCACATTTGTATCATGTGCTTTTAGGATCTCTTGGCCATCCGCGTTGCTTATACTGAAAGTTGGGCGCTGAGTGCTGATTTTGCAATTCAATTTGAGGCTCAAGGTGAAATTATCTGCCGATTTATTTTTGAGGGTAGATGTGCCTTGTTGATCATTTTCAATATAGATCCACTGATTTTTCGGCATATTGGTCAGTAGGGTTTCTAACTGTTGTTGGGTACTTTTGCTGATATCGACAGTGCCTTTTTTATCGATTTCAGGGGCTTTTTCTTTACCGAGCATGCCCATCACTTTGTCGCTGACTGTGCTACTGGTTTTGGAAATGGTCTGGCAAGCGCTTAAGCTACTGATGATTAGAATGAATGGTAGTGTATAGATGGCAGGTAAATGCATAGATTTTATTGTTCTATTAAATTTTCGGATCGGCAAAGTTTAACGGTTCTACGCATAAAGCTCAAACCTGCGGCCAATCTCCTTTGAGGAGGACTGCTGCAGGCGGCTAAAGCAGCCATTCTACACAGGCACGAATAATCCCTAGTGCGAGGCCAATAAAACCACCGACCACGACACCATTGACTCGAATCATATGCAAGTCGCCACCGACTTCGTTTTCGATCTTATCGATCATTTCACGTGAGTCCCATTCGTGTATACGTTCACTGATAAACCGAATGACTTTTTCGCTATATTGATCGGAGAGATTGATGGCAATATCACTCATTTTTTCATTCAGCAATTGGCGTACAGCGACATTAGAGACAATATTTTCGCCCACTTGTTGAATGGCGACACGTAGGTTTTGTGCAATACCTGAGTCCGGCTTTTGTAGATCAGATTTAATCGCATCACATAAAATCACAACAGCGCCGCTTAAAAAGTTAAGCATTTGTGGGCTGTCTAATAAAGCGTCCTTGGTGCTATTCAAACGTTGGCTGGCTACACTTTGATTGTCTGCCAACTCATGCATGAGTTGCTGTGCCATTTCTTCAATTTTTCGACGCCAAGGATGTTCTGGATCGGCCAACATAGATTCGACACGGCTCACCAATGAATCAATGGTGCGTTGTTGTACATCAATGCCGATCCAGCTTGCACCTTTGGCGAGCTTCCAAACCCCGAGTTCTTTAAACAACTGACGTGATAAATCACGGGTTTGTTCAGGGTGCTGTAACATCCAGTCATGGGCTAAATCTAATCCACGTTGCAGGACATCTTGATGGAAATCATTTTCTAAAACTGCTCGCAGCATTTCACTGGCAAGATGGTTGACTTGCGTATTGCGTACCCATTGCACGCTGTTATTTTGGATAAATCGTCCAATTTGTTCCTGACCGACAAATTCGAAAATTTTCGGTACCGTTTGCTGAATGACTTGAGTCACTTGCGCATTATTGTGCGGATTGGCCAACCATTTCCCGACGGCAAGAGAGAGATCCGTCTCCGCTAAACTTTTTTCAACCACTTGTGGTGAAAGAAAATTTTCCTGAACAAAGCGGCCCATGGACTCAGCAATGCGCGCTTTATTGCGTGGAATAATTTCTGTGTGGTCACGTAAAAATTTAGGAATCGGAATACGACCAAAGGGATTGCGAAATAAAACGGTTATCGCATACCAGTCTGCCAAACCACCAACCACGCCAGCTTCTGCTGAAAGCATCAAAATATGAATGAGCCAAACATATTCGGGCAGTAATTTAGCTGCGATCATCAATGCAATCCACGCCAGCACCGCCACCACCAAAGCAATGGTGGCGAAGCGTTTACTGCGTTGCAGACTAGATGAAACAGCGGGCTGTTCAGTTGGGCTCATCAATGATCGGGTCTCTATGGGTTGACTTATTTAGAGGTGGGCTCAGCGGCTACAGGCAAAGGATTTCCTTGGCTGTCTAAACCATATTTAGCTCCGAGTGACTGCAAAATCAAGCGAGCATCAAAGGCATCCTGAGGGGCTTTGGCACGATCTTTATAGCAAGTAATACTGTAGGAAACTTGAGTTGGATCGAGTGTGACCACCTGTGGAACGTCATAAAACGGGCCTGGCCAAAAACCAGGATGGCGACGGTAATAGCCATATGGATAAGGCATTGGGTCTGGGTAAATCACCGCTTGGCGCGGCGGTTTTTGACTCCGATTACTCGGGTCATCCATGACTTTAAAATATTGAAAGCCATTGTGTAGGGTGGTTTGAGCGGCTTTAACCAAGGTGATTTCTTCGGCAGTACCATAGCTCATATTGGGTCTAGCTTGGAAGCTAATCCGATAGCTTTGAGCATTTAATGGTGTCGCAGAATATTGACCGAGTTGTTCAAAGGTCAAAGGTTTTGATGGGGTTGTGGCACAGCCAGTTAAACCGAGTGCTGCGGTTATGGCTGCTGCGATAATGAGTTTGTTCATGCGCATACTCCTGTTTAATCGGTTCATGGCAAGGGGAGATACTGGCCAAAAGCCGTCAATTAAAAGCTAGAATTGGGCTGGGTTAAAAATTCCAATTCCTCTGCTGTAGATGTTCTGCCCAATACCGCATTGCGATGCGGGTAACGTCCAAATCGATCGATAATCACTTTATGCTTTTTTTCAAATTCTAAGTTGATCGGATTGCCCAGTTGCTCAAATAATTTTAACGCGCTTTGATGGATTTTTGTCGATTCGCTATGCATAAAGGGCATATATAAAAATGAGCGCTGTTCAGGGCTTAATTGTAGATCTAAACCCTGCGCGATGGCTTCTTGTGCAAGCGCCAAAGCCAGTGCATCTTGGGCAAAAGCCAAGCCAGAGTCACGGAATAAATTTCGCGAAAACTGATCTAAAACAATAATTTCAGCCAAGCGACCTTCGGCTGTGGTGCGCCATTGCCACAGTTCTGCTTGACTGGCCGCTTGATGGATGTCTTTAAACTTTTTTTCGATTAAAACATCAAAATTATTGCTTTTAGCGAACCAATTGGGCTGATTTTCTGGGTTAAACCAAAATTCGAGAATATCTTGATAATTCATAAGTTTTAAGCATTATTAGCATATATTTGTTTATAAAATCACAAATTTCAAATGTCATATAGAGTAAGTTTGTGATAAAAAATTGCCAAAATAAAATCACGGTTTGTCTCAAAACTATACAGTGGGTCATATGCCCACTTCAAATCGCGTTATACTGATATAAACTGATGATTTTATTTTAGTAGTTTCTTCCATTTAAGCGAGATAGCAATGAGTCAACCCGAATCGACCTCTCAAGACATTTTACCGACTTGGGTAGATTCTTCGCTGATTAAAGGAATGTTGCGCGGTATTGAGCGCGAAAGCTTACGTATGCAAAGCAACGGTTTCTTGTCTCAGGCCGACCACCCCCAAGCCTTGGGTGCGGCTTTGACTCATCCGCATATTACGACAGACTATTCTGAAGCTTTAATGGAATTTATCACACCGCCAAAAGAAACCATTACCGAGGCGTTGAACTATCTGCAAGATATTCATGCTGTTGCGCATACGCATTTGGAACATGGTGAGAAACTTTGGCCGTTGTCGATGCCGTGCATGTTGGATAAAGACGAAGACAGTATTCGTTTAGCGCAATATGGCAGCTCGAATATTGGGCGCTTTAAAACCTTGTATCGTCGTGGTTTAGGGGTGCGCTATGGTCGCCGTATGCAGACCATTTCAGGGGTACATTATAATTTATCTTTCCCAGATCATTTCTTTGAAGCACTGCAACAGCACGAAACTGACGACGCCCTCAACGCATTGAGCTTACAAGATTATCGCAGTCATCGTTATTTCGGCCTGATCCGGAATTTTATTCGTTTAACGCCATTGGTGATGTTTTTGGTTGGGGCGAGCCCGTCGGTGTGTAAATGTTTTATGACTGGACGTGAACATCAGCTGTTACCGCTCTTAAAAGGCACGCTATTTTTACCCTATGCAACGGCGCTGCGTATGGGAAATTTTGGCTATCAAAATTCAGCACAAAAACAGTTAGGGATTCACTACAACGACATTCAGGCATATTTGGAAGGTTTGCAAAAAGCGGTGCATACCCCGTATGCCGCATTTAGTCATTTAGGTTTAAATGATGAACAGGGTGAACCGATTCAAATTAATGACCATGTGTTGCAAATTGAAAATGAATACTACAGTTTGGTTCGTCCGAAACAAGTGCCACAGGATGGTGAAACACCATCTGAAGCCCTGCAAAATCGTGGCGTAGGTTATGTTGAATTACGTGCGGTAGACGTCAATCCTTATAGCCCGATTGGGATCAATGAAGACACGGCAGGCTTGCTCGAAGTGGTGGCTTTATACTGTTTATTGCAAGACAGCCCAGCATTGTTAGATGCCGAACAAAATGAAATTGAGAAAAATCAGGCTGAAGTAGTAAACCGTGGTCGTGCGCCAAACGCAGTGATTTTACAGCAAGGTCAAGCGGTTCCAATTGAAACATGGTGTCGTACACATGTTGCAGCGATGCAACCGTTGGCTGAATTGCTGGATGATTCTTACAATACAGATATTTACACTCAGGCAATGGCTGTGATGCAATCACGCATCGATGAAGTCGATGAAACATTGTCGGCACGTATGATTAGCGATACTTTAGAACAAGGTGGAACTTGGGGCTTTGGTAGCTTTATGGCCTTACAACATGCTGAAGTGTATGAGCAGCATGTCTTGAGCCCTGAAACTGCAGCATACTTTGCACAAGCTGCTGGGCAGTCTTTAGAAAAACAGGCTCAACTTGAGCAAGACTGCACCTTGAGTTTTGAAGAATATTTGAAAAACTTTAGATAAAAAATTTAAGAGGATTTACCATGAAATGGAGTTTCCGCTTCGTGAGTGGTTTGTTGTTTTTAGCCAGTGTGATCGGTATGTCTTTTGCGCTGTTTTTAGAACATGTACAAGGCTTAGAACCTTGTCCGTTATGCGTATTCCAACGTATTGGTTTGATTGGACTCGGCATCATTTCATTGATTGCATTGATTCACAATCCAGCATCGAATTGGGGTAAACGCATTTACGCATTGTTAGGGACACTATCAATTCTTTGGTCTGCTGGGGTGGCTGCGCGTCATATTTGGCTGCAAAATTTACCGCCAGACAAAGTACCGAGCTGTGGCCCAGGACTGGATTATTGGGTAGAAACGCTGCCGTTAAAATCAGTCTTTGAGCAAGTACTGACCGGCTCTGGTGAATGTGCCAAAGTGGATTGGACCTTCTTGGGACAATCATTACCGGTTTGGTCATTGGTGTTTTTTGCGGTCTTAACTTTGCTTAGCCTTTGGCAGTTATTACGTAAATACCCAAGCAGACCAGTGCCACGTTTACGTGATAAATTTTAATTCTATGATGCAAAAAAAGCCCTCAACTGAGGGCTTTTTTTATGAGTCTGAATGGGGGGTACGTTAGGTTAGGGCAATGCCTTCCACACTTTCCAAGTCCATCATAAATTCATAGATATGATCACAAGCTTTATCGTCATTGTTTGGATAGAACCAATGCACGATTTGCTCGGCCACTTGCGGATGATGCTGAATTTCAAAATGGTTCAGGCCATAAAATATTGCTTTATGTGAGTCAGGTACTTTTAATTGGTAGCGTGGGTTTGGGTGTTCTCCTAACGCACTTTTCACACTGACCAAGTAATCTCCAATCACATGTCGCGTTTTATTGCGACGATGTTCATATTCGATGGTCCCTGCCACGAGGTAGGTATTGATATGCGATGGAATCGGGGCTGGTTTACGGTTGTCGTCCATGAATCCAATACGGACATCATTATGTTCCCAATCATCATCACGCACGCTGCCATAGCGCAAATCTAAAATGCCGTTACTGCGAATATTCACCACGTGGCCCACGATTTTGACCAAAGGGAAACGCCCCAATTGATCTTGCAGATGAAATCCGATACGTTCAAGCACAGCACCATGATGCGGTGAGCCTAAGCAGACTAGATTTTCGACTTGATGAATCCATTGGTACATATTTTGTTTGCCATAAAAAATGGCACTACGGGACACTAAGCCCCCCATACTATGACCAATTAAGTCGATACTGGTAATACCCGGGTTACGACGGACCAAATCTTCTAATGTATTGGCGAGGCTGCGACCATTGGTCGAAATACGACGACCCGTATTGTAATTTAAATACAGCATGGTGTTATGGTCACGTTGAGAAAGTAATTTTTCACCAATGCCGCCATATTTGGCTGTCGACCATGACAGATGATTCATGCACAGCCCATGAATTAACAGGGTAATACGACCGTTTAATTCGCCTTTTTGTACCGCACCATAATGGTCGTAAACCACCATCGGTAAGGCCATCGGGTTGTGATATTTCAGTAAATAGTCACCCAGCACCCCATTCAGCGCACCTACTAGAAAATGTAAAGACGGGGTGAGGGGTTTGTCGTGTAAGCGTGGGAATTTTTCAATAATGCTACGCAGCGTTGGTGCAAGTAAATAATTGCCATAATTGAAAAAAGTGTTGTAAGAAAATTCGTAAATCCGTGCAATGGTCGGCTGCTTATGAAAGGCTTTCGAGCCTTGTTCGCTCATTCCAAAAATACTGATTAAAATTTCACGTTGAATGTTTTTGATCAAGTCATGCACGACATCACTAAAACGCATTGTCACGAGTTGTGCCAAACCTTCCAGCACATCTGCTTGACTGGGTGGCGTGCGGTCCCATTTACAATAGGTTTCATGCAATGGTGTTAAGCTAGGCATAATGTTCCTATCCTTACATTCAATGCTATCCCTCGATTGTATTTATTACTGGAATAACCTGAAGTTTCATTGTTTATTTTATAAAATTCTCACGAACAGCTTTTACAATACCGATAACAGACCTGTCGGTGAATGCCTTTTGTCTGACAATTTTACTAAAAATTCAAATTTAGAAAATGTGACGCAGTTAGCACTTATATGCCACTTTTAAAGCAATTTAAAGATCAATTTGGAATCAAAATGATGAATATTGTGTATTTGCATGGTTTTCAAAGTAACTCAAATTCAGTGAAAGGGCAGATATTGCGGCACTATTGCGCAGACTTAAATGGTGTGCACGTGCATTTGCCAGATTTGAATATGCCACCGCTACAGGTAATGCAGCAGATGTCAGAGCTGATTGAAGGTTTGGATAATGTGGTTTTGGTCGGTAGCAGTTTAGGTGGCTTTTATGCGACGCAGTTGATGGCACGCCATCAGATTCCTGCGGTGCTCATCAATCCTGCGGTCTATCCATGGCAATTATTTCATGATTTATTTGGCGACACGGCATTGCCTTATCAGGTGACTGAAACGTGGTGCTTGGATGATGCACAGCTCAATCAAATGCAGGCTTTGGCTGTATCTAAGGTTGAAAATGCAGATCAACTGTTGGTCTTGCTCCAACAAGGTGATGAAACCTTGGATTATCGTGATGCCACTAGGTTTTATAGTGCGGTTCAAGCCGGCACGGCTATGCTGATCACTGAGGTGGGTGGAACGCATGGCATGGATAACTTTGCAGAAAAAATACCCATGCTCTTGCAGTTTTTGGCAGATGCTGTAAAAAATAAGCGGGCATAAGAAAAGCGAAATCAGTTTAATCATACAAAAAAGCAGCTTTACGACATGAATTGACGCATAAATTGACTAAGAAAATGGCGGCTGATCGCAAGAGATATGCATTTTAATAAAAAAGCATATACTGTAGCGCTTGAAGAAATGTTTTAACCAAAAAAGCAGGGAATTTTGCAACGTGACGCAATATACGGCTCAATCACTTGAAGTTTTATCTGGTCTAGATCCGGTACGTCGTCGTCCGGGTATGTATACAGACACTACACGACCGAACCATTTAGCACAGGAAGTGATAGATAACTCCGTCGATGAAGCGCTTGCAGGTCATGCCAACAAAATTACTGTGACGGTTTATAAAGATGGTTCTTTGTCGGTAGAAGACAATGGACGCGGTATGCCTGTTGATATTCATCCTGAGTATGGTCAAAGCGGGATTGAAATCATTCTGACCAAACTCCATGCCGGCGGTAAGTTCAGTACCGATAACTACCAATTCTCAGGTGGTTTACACGGTGTGGGTATTTCGGTGGTGAACGCACTGTCAGATCGTGTTGAAGTGGAAGTTCAGCGTCAAGGCAATCTATATAAAATGGCCTTTGAACATGGCGTTCCTGTGGCACCGCTTGAGGTGTTGGAAGGTAAATGCGCTAAACGTGCAACGGGTACTACCGTGCATTTTTGGCCTGAAGCCAAATATTTTGATTCGCCTAAATTTGCGCTGAAAGCCTTAAAACACAACTTAAAAGCTAAGGCTGTTTTGGCGGCAGGCTTGCAGATTATTTATATCGATCAAATCAACAACGAAAAGATCGAATGGCAATTTGAAAATGGTCTAGTCGACTATTTGATGGATGAGCTACAAGACCGTGACATTGTTCCTGTTCCTGCATTTGTTGCGACTGGTGAAGCTGAACGTGCTAGTGCTGAATTTGCCATTTGCTGGAACGTTGAAGGCGGCGAACAGATTCAAGAAAGTTATGTCAATTTGATTCCAACTGCGCAAGGCGGTACACATGTCAACGGTTTACGTTCGGGTGTGACAGATGCGATTCGTGAGTTCTGTGAATTACGTAACTTGTTGCCGCGTAATATGAAGCTGTCTGCCGAAGATGTGTGGGATGGTGTCAACTTTATTCTGTCTTTAAAATTCCAAGAGCCACAATTTTCGGGTCAAACTAAAGAGCGACTTTCAAGCCGTGAAGCCTCTAGTGTGGTGTTAAATATTGCTAAAGATGCCTTTGCACTGTGGCTGAATCAAAATTCCGATATTGCTATGCAACTGGCAGAAATGGTGATTGCCAAGGCCGGTCGCCGTTTAAAAGCTGCGAAAAAAGTTGAACGTAAAAAGATTGTTTCAGGTCCAGCTTTGCCGGGTAAACTGGCTGACTGTGTGGGGCATACCCTCGAAGAATCAGAACTGTTTATTGTGGAAGGGGATTCTGCAGGTGGTTCTGCTAAGCAAGCACGTGATAAGAACTTCCAAGCGATCATGCCGATCCGCGGTAAGATTTTAAATACTTGGGAAGTGTCTTCAGACGAAGTTTTAGCATCGCAAGAAGTACATGATATTGCGATTGCGATTGGTGTAGATCCGGGCAGTGATGATTTGTCAGAACTACGTTATGGCAAGATTTGTATCTTGGCCGATGCCGACTCGGATGGTTTGCACATTGCGACGTTGCTTTGTGCTTTGTTCGTTAAACACTTCCCAACTTTGGTGGAAGAAGGGCATTTGTTTGTGGCAATGCCACCACTGTTCCGTATTGATGATAATAAAGACGTTCATTACGCGCTGGATGAGGAAGAATTAAATAGCATTTTGAAAAAATGCAAAACCAAAAATCCACAAATTACTCGATTCAAAGGTTTGGGTGAGATGAACGCGAGTCAGTTGCGTGAAACGACTATGGATCCCGATACACGTCGTTTAGTGCAACTGGACTTGGATGACGTACAGTTTACTTCAGGTTTACTCGACAAATTATTGGCGAAGAAACGCTCTTCAGACCGTAAGCATTGGTTGGAACAGAAGGGTAATTTGGCCGATTTGGCGGTTTAAAATGGCAATAAGGAAAAAAACCACGCAAGTGGTTTTTTTTTGCTTCAAATGTAGGAAAAGCTGCATGATTTGTGTGCTAAAACACCGTATTTTTTGAAAAACGTCGCAAAATTGTTCAATTATAGGTCAAATGTTGGATACAAGTTTGTATGCATCTTTGCGGTGATTTTATGGTGTTTGGATCGAACCATAAAAAAATAGAAGCAATTTTTTTGAATATAACTATATGAAAAATAATATCTAAAAATAAATAAAAGCACTCAATCAAAATAAAAAATAAGGCTTGGCACAGTTATTGAATTGCTCTGTTGTGATGAAAGACAACAAATGCATTTTAAAAATGTGACTTACAAGCTTAGGTTGGGAGTGTGAATAATGTTTCAACGCAATGTATTTGCTAAAAGTATTTTAGCGGCAACGATGACTGGGGCGATTGCTTTAACGGGCTGTTCAAAACCTGCAGAAGAAAAAACAGAAAGTGCTGCATCTGAACCAAAAGCGGCTGCAGCAAGTGGCGATACTATTAAAGTCGGGATCTTACATTCGCTGTCAGGCACGATGGCGATTTCAGAAACTTCTCTTAAAGATACGGCCTTGATGGCGATTAATGAAATTAATGCCAATGGCGGGGTATTGGGTAAAAAACTAGAACCTGTGGTGGTTGATCCAGCATCGGACTGGCCACTATTTGCGGAAAAAACCCGTCAGTTGATTACCCAAGACAAAGTAGCCGTGATTTTTGGTTGCTGGACGTCGGTATCTCGTAAGTCGGTTTTACCCGTGGTTGAAGAGTTAAATGGCTTATTGTTCTATCCCGTTCAGTATGAAGGTCAGGAACAATCTAAAAATATTTTCTACACAGGTGCAGCACCGAATCAACAAGCAATTCCTGCTGTTGAGTACCTAATGAGTGAAGAGGGTGGTAAGGCAGAACGCTTTGTACTTTTGGGCACAGACTATGTTTACCCACGCACTACCAACAAAATCTTACGTGCATTCTTGAAGTCGAAAGGCATTGCCGATGCAGACATCATGGAAGAATACACGCCATTTGGTCATAGCAACTATCAAACTATTGTGGGCAATGTGAAGAAGTTTGCGGCAGGGAAAAAGACTGCTGTGATCTCGACCATTAATGGTGATTCAAATGTGCCTTTCTATCGTGAATTGGGCAACCAAGGCATCAAAGCTGCGGATATTCCAGTGATGGCGTTCTCTGTAGGTGAAGAGGAATTACGCGGTATCGACACCAAGCCGCTGGTCGGACACTTGGCATCGTGGAACTACTTCATGTCAGTGAAAAATCCAGTGAATACTGAATTCACCAATAAAATGAAGCAGTATGCCGTGGAATACAAATTGCCAAATGCCGATAAATTTGTGACCAATGACCCGATGGAAGCTACCTATGTCGGCATCAATATGTGGAAACAAGCGGTAGAAAAAGCAGGAAGCACAGATGTCGATAAAGTGCGTGAAGCTATGGCCGGCCAAGAATTTAAAGCGCCATCGGGCTATACCTTGCAAATGGATGCGTCGAACCATCATTTGCATAAACCAGTCATGATTGGTCAGATCCGTGCCGATGGTCAGTTTGATGTGGTACACAAAACCGCAAAAACCATTGCTGCAGAGCCATGGAGTCCGTATATCCCTAAATAATTCAATCCGAATGCCTGTTGCTATTGTGTAGCAGGCCTTTTTTGATGTGATCCCTGTATGGGGTTGTTCTATTACTCAATAGGGATGCTTATAAGATGAAAAAATTACGCAATTTCCCGATCCTTTTTCTATTCCTGAGTCAATTATTCTGTCTGCAAATCGTGCATGCAGAAACAGCAGCGGATGTGGTGCCTACGGTGCAATCTGTGCAGCAAGGTGACGCCATTCAGCAATTTGTTCGCGGGAGTTTTACCGAGCGACGCAGCTTACTCAATCAATGGCCGGGCGATATTGAATCATTAGATCAGTTGGCCGCATTGGTCGAAAAAGACCAGTTATATAGTGGTCAAAGCGGTCAAACCTATATTTTAGAAACTGACGAAAAATTATTGAGCTATCCAGATTTGCAAACCGTGACGGATTGGCCTGCCGATTTATCTCAAGTCACCTTGGTGAATACCCTTCGTAAAGCCTTAACGTTTGCGCAAGCGAAAGAAAAGCTGCAATCGAATGATTTAATCCAACGTTTGGATGCAATCGATATTTTAGAAAATAACTTGGCTGAGTTGGATGTTAAAAATATTAATCAATTGTATTTAAATGAAAAAAATAACAAAGTTAAAGCCCGTTTAGCGCAGCTCAAAGCACGCTTGGATTATCAAAACCCTGATGTATTACAAAAAATACAGGCGGCTAAAGTGCTGCAAGATTCTAACCGTCCCGATGTGTTAGCGATGGTGGAACAGGAATTACAACAAGCCAATCTGCATCCCGAGTTAAAAGCCGCACTGACAGAAGCCAAGAGGAATATTAAAACTCGGATTCAGGCGAGTGAATGGACTGGACATGTCTTTTCCGGACTGAGCACGGCCAGTATTTTACTGCTGGCGGCACTGGGCTTAGCCATCACTTATGGCCTGCTAGGCGTGATTAATATGGCGCATGGTGAACTGATTATGATCGGGGCCTATACCACTTATGTGGTGCAAAGCCTGTTTAAGAGTTATCTCAGTAGCTATGTCGATTGGTACTTGATTGCCGCGATTCCTGCTGCGTTTTTTGTTAGCGCTTTGATCGGCATGTTGATTGAACGTACCGTTATTCGTCCCTTGTATGGCCGTCAATTGGAAACACTATTAGCCACCTTTGGTGTGAGCTTAATTTTGATGCAAGTGGTGCGTATGGTTTTTGGTGCGCAGAATGTCGAGGTGTCAAATATTTCATGGCTGTCAGGAGGGATCGCTGTGACACCGAGTCTGATGCTGCCTTATAACCGCATTGCCATTATTGGCTTTACCGTTGCGGTACTGTTGTTGCTGGTTTACTTGCTGAATAAAACCCGCTTTGGTTTATTTGTTCGTGCTGTGACGCAAAACCGTCAAATGGCACAGGCCGTAGGTATCCGTTCTAGCCGCATTGACATGATGGCTTTTGGCTTAGGTTCGGGGCTTGCAGGTCTGGCAGGTTGTGCCTTAGCACAAGTCGGCAATGTCGGTCCTGACCTAGGACAAAACTATATTATCGATGCGTTCTTGGTGGTTGTGGTGGGTGGTGTTGGTCAAGTATGGGGTGCAGTACTGGCGGCCTTAGGTCTAGGTGTCAGTGGCACAGTGTTGGAAATCGGCATGGGTGCGGTCTTAGCGAAAATTATTCTACTGGTTCTTGTGATTTTGTTTATTCAAAAACGTCCACAAGGTTTGTTTGCTATCAAAGGCCGTTTTGTGGAGTAAGCGCATGAAAATCACTTCGTTATTATCGGATAAACCCTATAGCGGTATGGCGATTGCCGTGTGCTTTGCCATTTTGCTGATTTTGCCTTGGTTACATGTATTGCCAGCCGATTCAGCACTGCATTTATCAGCGTATTGGGTCACGCTCATTGGCAAGATTATGTGTCTCGCCTTGGTGGCATTGGCCTTAGATTTGGTTTGGGGCTATGCCGGCATTTTAAGTTTGGGACATGGTCTGTACTTTGCCTTGGGCGGCTATGCCTTTGGCATGTATCTCATGCGTGAGGCGGCAGGCGATGGCTTACCCGACTTTATGCGCTTTTTGAGTTGGACTGAGCTACCGTGGTACTGGATGGGTACTGAACATATCGTGTGGGCATTGGCTTTTGTGGTTTTAGTTCCGGGATTGATTGCCTTCATTTTTGGCTTCTTTGCCTTCCGCTCCAAAATTAAAGGCGTGTATTTTTCAATTATCACTCAAGCCATGACCTTTGCGGCGGCACTACTGTTTTTCCGCAATGAAACAGGCTTTGGCGGTAACAACGGCTTTACCGGTTTTAAAACTATCTTAGGCATGGATATTACCTCTGCACCAATGCGAGCAACCTTGTGTTTCCTCACGGCACTGACTTTGCTGGTCTGTTTTGTCGGTTTACGCCACCTGATGAATAAACCCTATGGTCGTGTACTTGGTGCAATTCGTGACAGTGAAAACCGTTTGCAATATTTAGGTTACCGCACCTTATGGTACAAGCTCTCTGCATGGGTATTGTCCGCTGTGATCGCAGGGATTGCAGGTGCTTTGTATGTCCCTCAAGTCGGCATTATTAACCCGAGTGAAATGAACCCTGTCAATTCGATTGAAATGGCGGTGTGGGTGGCTGCAGGGGGGCGCGGTACGCTGATTGGCCCGATATTGGGTGCAGGTTTAATCAACGGAGTGAAGACCTATTTCACGGTGGCTTATCCAGAGGCATGGCTATTGATTTTAGGTGCGCTGTTTATTGTGGTAACGATATTTCTGCCAAAAGGCGTGATTGGGCTATTAGAGCGGTTTAAAAAGGAGCGCAGTGAATGAATGATCAATGGGTTCAACCGCATGGCGGTCATGCTGTTGAAGGTTATGGACGACCGAAGGAGCAGGGTGCGGATTTCAGTCACGGTATAGCCCTGTATTTGGAAAAAGTCAGCGTTTGGTTTGATTCTTTCCGTGCATTAAATGATTTGTCGTTATATATCAAAGAAGGTGAGCTGCGCTGCATCATTGGTCCCAATGGTGCAGGCAAAACCACGCTGATGGATGTGATTACGGGGAAAACTCGCCCAACAGAAGGTTCGGCTTTTTTTGGGCAAACCTATGATTTGGCAAAAATGAGCACAGAGCAAATTGCAGAAGCAGGGATCGGTCGTAAGTTTCAAAAGCCAACTGTATTTGAAAATTTTACCGTGATGGAAAACCTGTTATTGGCAGCGCCGAAAGATAAGCGGGTGAAAAAGAGTTTTTTCAGCACGCTTGATCCGGATGCGCAAAATGCCTTGGACGAATCTTTAGCACAAATCCGCTTAGAAGAATTGATTCATAAACCGGCAGGGCTGTTGTCACATGGTCAAAAGCAGTGGTTAGAAATAGGCATGCTATTGATGCAGCGTCCAAAGTTGATTCTGCTGGATGAACCTGTAGCAGGGATGACCGATGCTGAAACAGAGCGCACTGCTGAGCTGTGTTTAGAGTTGAAAAAGAACCACACCCTTGTAGTGGTTGAACATGACATGAGCTTTATTGACACCATCAGTGAAAAAGTCACCGTGTTGGCGCAAGGTGCGATTTTGGCCGAGGGTACATTAGCCGAAGTCCAAGCCAATGAAGATGTCATTGAAAAATATCTTGGACGTTAAGGAGCAGACCATGTTAGAAGTCAAAGACGTCAATCAGTTTTATGGTGGCAGTCATATTTTAAGAGATGTGACATTTGCCGCTCCCGTGGGGGCGTGTTCAGTGGTGCTCGGCCGAAATGGTGTAGGTAAAACCACACTCTTAAAATGTTTAATGGGCATTTTACCGATCAAGTCAGGGCAGATCCTACTGGATGGCAAAGATATTTCTAAGCTAAGTCCAGAACAGCGTGTACGTGAAGGCTTAGCTTATGTACCGCAAGGGCGGGATATTTTCTCGACCTTGACCGTTGAAGAAAATATTTTGATTGGGATGGCAAAATTTAAAGGCGCTAAAACCCGAAAAGTGCCAGAACATCTCTATGAGATTTTCCCCGTATTGGATGAAATGAAACATCGTCGAGGTGGAGATTTATCTGGTGGTCAGCAGCAACAATTGGCGATTGCCCGTGCGCTCGCTTCCGAACCACGGGTATTGATTTTAGATGAACCGACCGAAGGCATTCAGCCGTCGATTATTAAAGACATTGGCCGTGTGATTCATCAGTTAGCCGATGGCGGAGAAATGGCGATTGTTTTGGTTGAGCAGTTTTATGATTTTGCAGAAGAACTTGCAGATGAATATACCGTGATGGCGCGGGGGCAAGTGATTGCACAAGGTGTCGGTAGTGAAATGCCTGAAAAAGGCATTCGGGAACTGGTGGCGATTTAGGTTGTTTAATGCCCTCTTTTGCTCCATATGTTGGGGCAAGAGAGGGGGTATTTTACTCACGGCTGTTATGCTTAAAGGGAGGAAATTTTTATGTGGATTAAAGTTCAATGTTCTCAGGCCAAAGAAAATAGCCACCATATTGATTGGGCTTGAATTCTCCGCCAATGAATTTACCTGAATCTGTAAGCGTATGCTTACCTTCTGCTTTTTCTTCAAGTAACCCTTTATTCACCAATAGTTCTAATAATTCAGGGGTTTTTAATTTGTGCTTTGCGGCGAGTTTTGAACTGGTTAATTTAGATTGTAAAAGTGGTTCTTCTTCAATTTTTTCAATAGTAGGTTTTTCTGCTTTCACCTCATCTAAAGTAATGCGTACTTCATCGCTGATGCGAATAATACGTTGGGCTTCTTCATAGGCATCTTTAAAGACTTCATCATCTTCGTATTTACGAACTAAAATCCCCATTTCATTGTTATTTACTTGGCTAAATTCATAAAGATTTAAACTTGAAATAATGCATTCACCTTCATTTAAATAGCACTTTGCATGCAAATTTTTACAAAAGCTCACGCGGACATAATCCAGTTTTTGCATCCATTTTATTTCATCTGGATGTAAGTCACTTTTACCGTAGACAATACGAATATCAATTTTCATACGGTCTTTATCTTCAAGAAGCTCTTTAATACGGTCATTTAAACGTAAATAGGGGCTGATTAAAATCAAACGCTCTTTGGCATTTTTGATTAACTCTTCAAGAAAGAAGTTAGTGCCACTGGTATTTAAGAATTTTGCCATTTATCCCCCTGATTATTTTTGATAATTTTAAATTTTAGCGCATAAAATTCATACTTTGAAATAATTCGCTTTTAAACTTTAGACATGCATTTGTTTTTTGATAGCAGGTGGTCTAATTGAATTGGCGGTAAGCATAGTAATAGTGAGTTACTTATGATTTCAGTCGGAATAGATTGGGCTATACATGAATTGAATAAGTCAGCTGATATACAAAAAATTGTATAATTATTGCTCAATAAAAGTTAATCTTAACTAAATACATAACAAGAAGATAAGAATATGGACGCGATATTATATTTGATCCCACCGAATGATTTGGAAACACTGATTTTAGAAGCAGAAACCCCTCAAAATGTCTTGGATTCACCCTTTGTACAACACTCCTTTTTTTTAGGGGAGGCATGGCAAGAGTTGAATCCATTATTAAGCGTGAACAGGGATTCAGCTGCGGCACTGAATTATGCCATTCAGGCAGAACATCCATTGTCAGAGCGACGACCGGGACTGAGCCTTGCAGTGCATTACAATACTGTAGTTCGCGTTGCAGAAATCCATCAGGCATTACAACAGTTAAGCGTGGATGAAATCAAAAAACGTTATTTGGTCACGATTGCTGAAAACGCACCTGAGCAAGAGCTCAAATTGGCCGAATTAAGACTGCTTTTTTTACAGTTACAAGACCTTTATCGTGATGCGGTGCGTCATAACTTATCGGTGCTGAGTGTAATTCAAGATGGTATTCGTTTGGATAAATTACCATAAACACAGCTCAACACGGGTTATAACTGAAGTTGCATCAGGACCAGATCACGCCATTCACCAAACTTTTGTCCCACTTCAGGCATATAACCTGTTTGCTTAAAGCCTAATTTTTTGTGCAGGGCAATCGAGGCGCTATTGCCGTGATCAATGCCTGCAATCATGACATGCATATTTTGGCTTTTGGCATGCTGAATTAGGTGCTCTAATAATTGCTGACCAAGACCCTGTCGAGCATAGTTTGGGTCAATATAGACAGAATGCTCAACAGTATGTCGATAGCCAGCAAAATGGCGGAAAGAACCATAGTCAGCATAACCGGCGATTTGCTGTTGATCCTGATCTTCAATCACCACAAAAGGAAAATTTTGCTTTTGGAAATCCAGCAATTTCTGTTGAAAAGAGTCAAGAGTGTAAGCTTGATCATTCCATGTCGCAAAGCCGTTGAGAACTTCATGATTATAGATTGCGAGAATGGCCGCTAAGTCTTGTGGAGTTGCAGGTCGAATGAGAAAAGACATGCGCAAATTTCTGATAAAAATAAAGTCAATTTAAAAACTTAGGCATAAAAAAAGCAAGGTGATGAACCTTGCTTTTTTCTTCATCGCGTTCTGAGTCGAACTTAGAAGTGGTATTTCACCAAAGCGCTGACATCGTTTTGGTCCTGACCTTTCAGGCCATATTTGTTGTTCCAAACCGAGTGTTCAACACCTACGTAGAGCTTAGTCTTAGGAGAGATATGCTTACCTATATTCCATTTATATTGGCTTGTCCAGTTTAATTCACTAGCTTGCGCCCCTTTTTCAGCTGTTGACCAGTCAAGGAAAGCATCTACTAGAAAATCTTCAGAGCCAATTTTAAATGGCACAGCATAAGTGATCGTCATTTGATAATCATCTTTAGTACCGGCTGATTTAGAATCATTATCGGCTTTATAGAAGTTGATGTTTGCATACTGTGTATATGGAATGTCTAAAGCAAAGCCAATACCATACAAGAAGTTATTAAACTCAGAATTTTTGTCGTAGCCGGCATTATGTTCCCAAGTCGTTGCAATCAGAACGTCTTTGATCGGCCCCATAGAAAGGTCTTTACCAGAAACTTCGCCTAAGCTAAGGCGCGGTGCAAGCTCAAGGTAAGTCGATGCTTCATCATCTTTGTCCCAAGCTTGGTCAACGAAGAAGAATACATCTGAATATTTCAGTTTAGCGGCATATTCAGCTGTGATCGTTTTCTGTTCATTGTTGTCACCATCAAAAGGCACAACATAATTTTCACCATATAGGCCAGTTAAGCTGAAATCTTGCCATACGATAGGTGAAGCTTGAGTGAAAGCAGCAGCAGATGCTAATGCACATGATGCAACGATTTGTGTAAGTTTCATTAAAAAATATCTCCCCCGAGAAGCACTGAAAGCATACAGATTATTAAGCAAAAATAAAGCCAAATTTTACTCAACGGCAAAATTGTTTTGTAATTTGAAGGGGAAATATGCCGTGAATGATCAATGACGGTAAAAGCGAGATTTTAAGTTGGAGTGGAATTGTACAAATAGAAGGTGGGCGTCGAGGAAATGCACAAAAATATGACCCAAATCAATTAAAACAATGCAAATCTACAATAAAGTCTTACTTTTTTTATGGATATTAAAAAAATATCAAAATAGCACTTGCAAAATTCTAACTTAAGACCGATATTCGAAGTATAAGGACACGGATCTGCAGACTCTAAAGTGTTCATCATTCAATGTGGAGGACGACGTTCCATACAAAGTTGAAGATGGTCATTGCTGTAACATTTACAGCAAATGTAACGTGCCAAGATAATAAGTTTTGCACAAATATTTATAGATATTACAGATAGATATGAGGATGATATTATGAACATAGAAATCCGTACAGATAAAAACATTCCTAATAGTGATCGATTAATTACATACGTTCGTGCAGAACTTAATGAAGAATTTCAGCGCCATAGTGAACGCATTACTCACTTTTCGGTGCATTTAAGTGATGAAAATGGGGACAAGGGCGGTAGCGACGACATTAAATGTATGATTGAAGCGCGTCCTGCTGGTTTGAAGCCTGTCGTGGTCAACCATCGTGGTCATAATGTAGATACAGCTATTCACGGTGCAATTGATCGACTTAAACGTAGTCTTGAACATGTGTTCGAAAAGAAAGAGAACCCACGCAGTACGCAACCTGCTTTTGCTGAAGCAGATGACAGCGTAGACGACGAATAAGTCTCAAAATTTAAAAAAAGCCCTGCGGGGCTTTTTTTGTGTGTTTTGTATTTTGTTTTACATGAAATTCAAACAAACGCAGCTTTATTCGGCATAATAGATCAAAATAAATTGAAGTGAGCTTTCCCGATGTTAACAGCGCAACAACAGCTTTTTGTGCAAGCGTTAGAAGAACAAGATCTTGCACAGGTGCAACGCCTGTTGGCAGATGGTCTAAATCCAAATTTTATCGATTTTGAAAAAGGACCTGCGGTTTCTGTATGGTCTGATGGTTTGTTTAAATGGTGGGAAATGGTTTGCGAAGCGTATGAAGCAGGTCAACCCTTAACAGCTGAACAGAAAACACAACATTTAGACGTACATATGCAAATCTTGGAAGCGCTGATTCAAGCCAAAGCCAATGTGCATTTATGGGATGCTGAAGAAATTTATGGTCCATTATGGGACGCCGCGAGTGCAGCATGTGTCCCTGCGGTACAGCGCTTATTGGATGAAAAAGTGAATCCAAATATGATTGATAGCGATGGTTTAACCATTTTATCGTCGATTAGTGAATTATTTTTTGACTGTGATTTTGACGCGGTAAATTGGTCGGAAGCATTGGAAGAAGAAAAACAAACCTTGGAGCTTTTGCGTAGCCATGGCGCAAAAATGACCAAAGAATTAGCATAATTGTGAGTAAAAACATGACTGTATTTAAAGTTTTAAGCATTGCAACATTATCCGGTTTGAGCCTGTCTGCATTTTCGGCGGATTTTTCATTTGACCGTCCGGGCGCGGGTATGGGCACAGGCATTACCCCTGTAGGTCGTTTGGCATGGGAACAAAGTTTGCCAGCAGCGAGCTATAGTGAAAGTCGTGATGACAATGGTGAAAAAGTAAAAAACACCACTTTAAATGCAGACATGTTATTCCGTACTGGTTTGGCAAAAGGTTTGGAATTGCAATTGGGTTGGCAAGGTCCTGCATGGTCTAAAACCAAAGTTGCGGGTCGCTCAGTTGAAGAAGATGGTTTGGGTGATGTCAGCATTGGCCTGAAAAAAGCCATTGATTTGAATGATGAGAAATTATCGATGGCCATTCTTGCAGAAGCCATTATTGCAACAGGCAATCAAGGCTTTAGTGCTGAAGATGACATTTATAGTCTGACTTCAGCCGTGGCTTATGATTATAGCGATACAATTGGGACTTCAATGACCATGCGTTATGAAGTTCAAGATGGTGATTGGGCTGTGAGTGCTATTCCTGGATTGGAATATCAAATTGCGGGTAATTTATCGGGTTTTTCTGAGCTGGTTTATCGCAAAGCAGAGAGTACCGATCAGGAAGTGTCTTTGGCATCAGGTCTGACATATGCCGTTTCGGATCGTATGCAGTTGGATGCGAGCGTCGGTCTAGAACTCACTGGCGGTCATAAAAATTATCAGTCAGGTTTAGGTGTATCTTACCTGTTCTAAAAGAACCCTAAATTTTAAAACGTATAAATACAGACTGAGGATGAATTCAGCTGAATGAAACAATGGACTTATGTTGCGGCAGCGGCTGTGCTGTCGTTCAGTATGGGCGTCTCTGCTCAGGATGCATTACTTTCAGCTGAAGATGCTTTTCCTTTCTCGGTTGTCTCTGATCGTGCAGATCAGGCGGAGCTGAGTTGGGATATTCCAGCGCATTATTATCTGTATCAGCACAAAATAGAGGTGAAGCAGGGCAATCAAGTTTTAGCTTTGGATTTGCCTGCTGCTGAGGATTTAAAAGACGATAACTATGGTCATACGCAGGTGTATTACCAACAGTTGAGTTTTAAAATTCCGACTCAAAAACTGCAGACCTATCAAGTCAGTTGGCAAGGCTGTGCCAAGGATCGGGTGTGTTATCCACCACAGAGCATCAGCTTTGAAACGGATGCTTCTGGCTTGGTCACACAGCAAAATCTAGCCACTCCAAGTAAACGCTTACTCGACTTTGCAGCAGAAAATAATGCCGAACAGCCTACGGCGAATCGTTTAGATCAGCAGCGGGCAGATAATGCTGCACTGGCTTCTGATCGCTATACAGCAAGTGACCAAATGTGGTCAGAAAAATTAGCGCAAAGCTCCATATTTTATGGACTTTTGCTGTTTTTTGGACTGGGTTTTTTGCTGGCTTTTACCCCTTGTTCATTGCCAATGCTGCCGATTTTAACCTCACTGATTGTCCGCGACAGCCGAGGTTTAAAAGCGTGGATGATTGCACTGACTTTTGTCACCAGTATGGCGATGGTGTATGCCATTCTTGGCTTGGTGGCGTCGTCTGCAGGTTTGAATTTCCAGCGTTGGTTGCAACAACCCTCGACTTTAATTGCCTTTAGCGTGCTCTTTGTAGTTTTTGCCCTGAATTTATTTGGTTTATTTGAATTGAAATTGCCTCGCAGTTGGGTCAATCGCTTAGACCAAGCTCAGTCGATGCAAAAGGGCGGTAGTCTCGTTGGCGCTGGAGTCATGGGGATGATTTCAGCATTGCTGGTCGGTCCTTGTATGACAGCACCGTTGGCAGGTGCATTATTATTCATTTCCCAAACCCAAAGTCAGTGGCAAGGTGCATTATTGTTATTCACCCTCGGCTTTGGCATGGGGACCCCGCTATTGTTGGCCAGTGTCCTTGGCTCACGGGTATTGCCTAAAGCGGGTTTGTGGATGAATCAAATCAAGGTGCTCTTTGCTTTCATCATGTTGGCATTAGCTTTGTATTTTATTCGACCATTGATCAGTGAAGCTTGGTTACAGTGGTTATCCCTTGCTCTGGGGCTGGTGTTTAGCGCTTATGTGCTTTGGCGCATTTTATGGCGCAGTACTCAGCTCAAATGGTTGTATATCTTGGTGTTCTGTGCAGCTGTACCTTATATTGTGTACAGTCAATATCAACACAGCCAACGTTTTTTAGTCGAAGAAAGTCAACAACAAAGTGCTTGGCATGTGGCACATACAGCGGAAGAGTTTCAACGTTTGTTAAGTGAAATTCCTCAAGGTCAATCCGCGATTATTGATGTCTATGCCGATTGGTGTGTGGCCTGCCAGCCGATTGAACATAAAGTTTTAAAATCGGCTGCGGTACAACAGGCTTTGGCACCGTATTACTTAATTAAGTTAGATTTGAGTCAGTATGATGCAACCCATCAAGTACTGCTCAATCAATGGGATATTTTAGGGCCACCGACCTATTTATTTTTAGATACAGCGCATCAAGAGATACGTGGACTGCGTTTGACGGGCGCTTTTAGCGAGAAAGAATTGCTAGCGCAATTGGAAAAATTTAAATCGCGTGGAGAATAAAAATGATGCAATTATATATTGCCAATAAAAACTATTCGACGTGGTCTATGCGACCGTGGTTGGTGTTACACGCGTTTAATTTACCCTTTCAAGAGATCTTGATTCCTTTTTCTGAAGAAGCAGATGGCGGAGCATTCAAGCAGCAAATGTTAGCCCTACATGCCAATGGCAAGGTTCCCCTACTGCAACATGACGGTATGATGATTTGGGACTCATTGGCAATTTGTGAATATTTGGCAGAGCAGTTTCAAGATCTTCCACTGTGGCCTAAAGATCCCGCGCAACGCGCATGGGCACGTAGTATTTGCGCGGAAATGCACAGTAGTTTTATGCAATTGCGTAGCTTATGTAGTATGAATTTGCAGGCGGATTATGGTCATCATGGTCAGAGATTATGGTCTGAACATGCCGAATTGCGTGCTGAAGTGACTCGAATCGAGCAGATTTGGTCGAGTCGTCCTGCGGTGGATGGCTTTCTATGCGGTGAATTTAGTATTGCCGATGCATTTTTTGCACCCGTGGTGACACGTTTACAGACCTTCCAGCTACCTGTGAGTGACAACACACAGCGTTATATGCAAAAGATTTTGCAGCATCCTTCTGTGGTGGCATGGATCACGGCTGCTCAACTGGAACAGCCAGTCCGTCGTATGGAACAGTATCCACGTTAAAAGCTTAATGCCGCATCTGAGCTATATAAAAGTTTTAAACCAAATGGCTAAAGCTTTGTTGTTCGGTGTAGGCCATCACCATGTTACGACCACCAGCTTTAGCTGCATATAGCGCCTGATCAGCATGGGTCAGCAATTGTTGCGGTACCAATTCAGGCGTAGAAATTGCAATGCCAAAACTAGCTGTCACATGAATTGACTGACCGTCATGCCCCCAAATTTCAAGCTGTTCAATGGCTTTTCGACAGCGCTCTGCAATGAAAATCGCTTGTTCTAAGTTAGAATTTTTTAACACCAAAATAAACTCTTCCCCGCCAAAACGCCCAACTACATCACTACCGCGTAAATGTTGGTTTAATACTTGGCTGACGAGAATCAAGGTTTCATCGCCTTTATCGTGTCCGTATTCATCATTGATGCGTTTAAAATGGTCTAAGTCCAACAAGACCAGTGCATATGTATCTGTTTTAGCACTATCGAGCTGTTCCAAACACTGATTGATACTGCGTCGATTAAATAAATTGGTCAGTGGGTCGACTTGACTGAGTTTTTGAATCAAATGCTCACGGTGACGCCATTGGCTCAGTAAGATTTCAAATAAAGCCAGACAGGTTAATAAAATAGGAACAATGAAAAAGATCATTGAGAAGAGCCAAAAACTATTTTGATAGCCATAGGCATGAGGTTGAAAAATCGGGGCATAGGGAATAATGCCGCGAATACTTAAATACATGCAAATAGATAAAAAAATCGTGGCTGGAATCAGCATGCTATAGACGATTTTTCGTGTAAATAGCACTAATCCAACGGTCACCAGGCTCACATAGGTGATCATGGTGGCTGGGCTCATGACACCAATTAAGTAGCCGTCACGACATAAAGAAATGACGAATAAGCCGACCGAAAGATAAGGTAAAACAAGCTGAATTTTTGGCTTTTCTTTTCCAGCATAGCAAGGCCAAATCAATAGCACCATTAAGCCAAAAAAGACGATGTTGGTCCACAATTGAGAGTGGATGAGATCAAGGTTAACCCACTGCCAAAGTTCAGGTGTAAAAGAAATATATAATTTCCAAATAATCCAAAGCAGATGAATGGCTGAGCCAAGCATCAGCATGAGCATACACTTTTTCAGGATGCTCCAATTCATGACCACTTCATCTTCCAGTAAATACTGGGCGATTCTATTGCGAAGGATCATGTCACGTATGCTTGATTTCACCGTCATCCTGTGTCTTTGCCCTGTTCGAGTTATCAGTTTTTTTCTTAAAGTTTATATAGATATCATTTTATAGGCTTACATTAGCATGAAAATTTACACTTGATAACGGTCAAGAACCGCTCAGTAATTTTAAATTTTTTACGAGTTCAAAAAGATTGTTCTAAAAATAAAACATACTGTCATAAGGATCGGGATTATTCTATTTATGAAAAGTGATTACACTAGGCTCAAGTTAATAACAACAGCTTTAGGTTTTAGTCATGAAAATTTTGCATATTGATTCAAGCATCATGGGCGACGCTTCAGTTTCACGTCAACTCAGCGCTGAAATTGTACAACAGCTACAGCAAAAACATGGTGATGCGGCACAGGTTCAATATCTCGATTTAGCAGTACAGCAGATTCCACATCTCAGCAGTGAAATTTTGATGGGTCAAAATGCAGAACAATCGGCTTTAGGCGAGCAGTTGTTACAACAGTATTTAGATGCCGATGTGGTTGTGGTTGGTGCTGCTATGTATAACTTCGGTTTGCCATCAACTTTGAAAGCATGGATTGACCGTATCAGTGTTGCAGGTCGTACCTTTAAATATACAGAACAAGGTCCAGTGGGTTTGGCAGGTGACAAAAAAGTCTATATTGCCAGCAGTCGTGGCGGTGTGTATGGCGATAACAGCCCTGTAGATTATCAAGAAGGTTTATTAAAAGCCGTGTTTAATTTCACAGGTGTCAGCGATATTGATGTGATTCGTGCCGAAGGTGTCAATATGGGACCAGATATGAAAGCACAGGCAATGGCGACAGCTCAGGCTCAAATTCAAGCCATTTAACAGATTGACATTTCCCTCTTAGGTCAGCATCTGCTGACCTTTTTTTATGGTGACTTTGATCCATTTCAGGGATTATTTTTCAGCGATTAATCCTGATCCAGTCGATGTGCAAAATCGGCTAAATCACTTAGCGCACGCTGTCCTTCTTCAAACCATGGGCTAAACATTTGGAAGTTATGCCACATGCCAGTGTATAACTTGAATTCGACATCTAGGCCGGCTTCTTCTGCTTTGACTTTAAAACGCTGCGCATCATCCAATAAAATTTCTTTAGAACCCACTTGAATATGAATCGGAGGTAGTCCTTTGAGCTCTGCAAAAAAAGGCGAGACCAATGGATCAGCTCGATCGACCGAGCGTGGTACATAATAATCAATGCCTGTTTCAAGGGCTTCTATGCTTAACAGCGCATCATGCTTACGGTTATAACGCAAAGACTCACTGCTCAGCGTCAGGTCTAAAAACGGTGACATCAACACCAAACCACTGACTTGTGGAAGTTGGTCCTGTTGAATTTTAAGGGCTAAGGCAAGCGCCAAGTTTGCACCACAAGAGTCGCCTGACAAAATAATATCTTTGGCTTGAACCCCTTGATCTAATAACACCGCATACACATCAAAAAGGGCATCGAGTGCTTCAGGGAACTGTGCTTCAGGGGATAAAGGATAATCCAAATGTAACACTTGCATTTGCGTGCGTGCCGCAACTTGAGTCAGAAACGCCCGATGCGTGTTCATCGAACCCAAGAAAAATGCGCCCCCATGAATATGAAAAATGAGTTGGGTCGATGCCTGTTGAGGTTTGATTTCTTCGGCTTTTAAGCCGGCTAAGCGAATAGGACGAATTTGTACATCGGGGTTTTGGGGAAATGCACGACACATTTGTTCCAAAGCAAACCTTAAAGTATTGGGCGGTAAATTGAATTGGCTCGGCCCACGAATTGTGGTTTTTAAAATGCTTTCTGTAATCAGTTGTTTCGTCAGTGGCGATATCTTCATTGTCTTTCCATGTTTTTCTATTTTTGGAATCGTGTGAGCATATTTACCAACACAAATTACAAGGTTACACTAAACGGTCACATACAAAAATTGATAAATTGTTGTGACTTTTGGATACTAATATCGTCTATATCAGACCAGGGAAATAAACAAAAATGAAAAAAATTGCACTAGCATTAGGATTGATGAGTTTAGCCGCATTTGCAAATGCTGCAGATCCGCTAAATGGTACAACTTGGAAAACCATTGATGATAAAACCAAGCAGCCAAAAGCGATTGTAAAATTCACTGAACAAAAAAATGGTACGCTTTCTGCGAGCATTCAGTCAGTTTTGACACCAGGTGAAGAAAACGCTTGTAAAAAATGTGAAGGCCCATATCACAACAAATCATTAAAAGGCTTACGTATTGTGACAGGTCTTAAAAATGTAGGTGGTACAAGCTATGAAGACGGTTCAATTTTGGATCCTCAATCAGGTAAAACTTACAAGTTAAAAGGTCAATTGGCTGATGGTGGCAAAAAACTAGAGCTTCGCGGCTTTATTGGCGTTGCTGCTTTAGGTCGTAATCAAACATGGATTCGTGCCAACTAATTTGACATGATTCAAACAAAAAAAGCCTGACAATGTCAGGCTTTTTTATAGCCTATTTTCAGCCACAATTGAACTAGAGCCGTGCATGAGTGTGATAAAAAAATTTATTTCAATGCACGGTAAGCGCTTTCATCAAAGCCAATCAATAAATCGCTACCTGTATCGAGTACAGGACGTTTAATCATGCTGCTATGCGCTATTAAACATTGAATCAAATTTTCTTCACTGGCTAACGCTGTCTGTTGCTCTTCTTCACTGAGTTTTTTCCATGTTGTGCCTTTTTTGTTGAGAATCACATCAGCGCCTTTGGCATTAAGCCATTTTTTTACGGTTTCAGCATCAATCGCTTGTTTTTTATAGTCATGAAATTCGTAGCTTAGGCCTAATTCGTTGAGCAAGTCGAAAGCTTTTTTCATGGTATTACAGTTTTTGATGCCATAAATTTTAAGCATGAACAGGTGTCCTCAATTATTCAAACAATAAGATAAAAATACAATTCAGCATTATCCTACAGGCTAATTCATCAATGCTCAAAGCTCGATCTGGATGTGGATTGAGAAATAAATGTTTTGCTGTAAAAGTCGCATGTAATAAATATTGGGTATTGTCATCAAAACGACATTTTGGTCTTTTAGAATAGCCTACAGAACAAAACGATGCTCAGAAAAGAAAGCGATGCAATAACAAGAAAATTCAGCTTAAGGTTGCACAGTCAAAAGTAGAAAGAAAGCGAGAATAAGAAAATGCTGTGCAGATCGAATTTTTAGCTGTTTTATTTGGGGGATGTTTGAGTCTATAGATGTGGGGACTAGATAAGAGAAAACCCGCATTTAATCATCCTGATCATGCGGGTCTCAATCCAACGTCCATTGTCACATCCTTGAAAACAAGCTAAATCATTTAGTTTGTTTTTATACTTCCTTCGGCGTCCAATCCTTTTATGTCATCCTGACATGTCCCTTTGCCGTGCGACCATAATGCTATGTTCAAGTTATGAGATAAATCCACAAATTCGTCATGTAATGTGAGAAATAAGCTCTAATTGAGTAAACAATTGTTCACTCAATTAATTGTTGGAAGCTTAAATTTTATAATCAATAATCACAGGGGCGTGGTCGCTAAACCATTCATCTTTAAATATCCAAGCATTGACTGTACGTTCTTTCCAGTCTGGTGAACATGCATGGTAGTCGATACGCCAACCCACATTTTTGGCACGCGCTTGTCCTCGGTTAGACCACCAAGAGTAAAGCTCGGCTTCTTTACGTACCTCACGGAAGGTGTCGACATAGCCAAGCTCATCATAAATATGATCGAGCCATGCACGTTCATGTGGTAAGCAGCCTGAAGCCTTTTGGTTCCCAGACCAATTTTTAATATCAATACGTTTATGCACGATGTTGTAGTCACCGCAAACAATCACTGACTTATTTTCAGCACGCCATTGCTTCAAAATTTGTTGATATTCGCCTAAAAATAGGTCTTTGCGCGCCTGAGCTTCTTCACCCGATGAACCAGAAGGCAGGTAGAGCGAGCAAATATGTGCAGTTTGTCCAAGTCCTAAATCGAACTCAGCAGAAATAAAGCGGCCTTGAGTGTCTGCCAATTCAAAACCTAAACCATCTGTCACTGAAACAAAAGGTAGGCGGCTATAAATCGCAGTACCGGCATAGCCTGGGCGTTCTGCAGGGAAAAGGTGTGTAAACCAACCTTCGGGTTTAAATTTATCGGTCCATTGTTCATGGGTAATGCGGCTTTCTTGCATGCAGATGACATCGGCATCTGAAGTTGCCATCCAGTCAAAAATACCTTTTTTTTCAGCGGAACGCAGACCATTCACATTAATTGAAACGACACGTAAAATTTTTTGATCACTTGGATAGCTACTCTTTGGTATCATGCTCAGGTTTAACCTCAAACTTAAAAAAATGGAGCACCTCATGACAGCGCAAGCGGCATTTAATCCACAAGCTTTTATCGAACTCGCATTATCACGTGGTGTGCTTAAATTTGGTGAGTTTACTTTAAAATCGGGTCGTGTGAGTCCTTATTTTTTTAATGCAGGTCTACTGAACGATGGTGAAGCCTTATCATTATTGGCTTCTGGCTATGCAGCTAAATTAACAGAATGCGATAATGTGGAAGTGGTCTTTGGCCCAGCTTATAAAGGTATTCCATTTGTAGCAGCTACGGCTGTCGCACTGTCACAAAACCATGGTGTGAGCGTACCTTGGGGCTTTAACCGTAAAGAAGCGAAAGACCATGGTGAAGGTGGTGTATTGGTCGGTGCGTCTGTTGAAGGCAAAAAAGTCTGGATCATTGATGATGTGATCACTGCCGGTACAGCGATTCGTGAAGTAGTGACTATTCTGAAAAATGCCGGCGCGCAGATTGCGGGTGTATTGGTTGCACTAGACCGCCAAGAAAAAGGTCAAGGCGACTTATCTGCGATTCAAGAAGTACAAAAAGAACTCGAAATCCCAGTTCATGCCTTAATTACTATGAAAGATTTAATGACTTTCTTAGAGGCTAAAGGCGAAACTGAAGCTTTAGCGAAAATGGAAGCGTACCGTGTGAAGTATGGGATCTAAGCTAAGCCATGAACTTGAAGAAGGAAGCGATAGCTTCCTTTTTTGTATCTATATGAAAGTAAATTATTAAATTGATCTAATTAAAATTAAATTTGCACAGAAAGATTTAATGATGCGCTTTATTCATGACTAAGGGCCTCATCTAACCATACATATTCTTTCTCTGTACCTAAAATAAATCTATAGCCATAAGGTAGTGCCATATAAATAGCTAGGTCAGGCCTTTTGTGGATTATATGAGAAAAGTGGACATTTTCTAGAGTATTAAAATCACCATCATATTGATCTGTTGTTAACCACCATCCACTCATATGAGTTGGAGATTTATATCTCACCCCTTCAACAGCGCTATTGCTGGTAAGCACTCCTTTTGATACAACCACCAACTGATTTAAATTTACTGGGTTAAATTCTTTATCATAAAACTCACAGCACTCTCTTTGCTTATCTAATATATTTTTCATGGCATATTTCCCTCCTGCATTGTCTAAAAGTAACGTGGTTGAAAGAGGAAGTACAAGTTAAAGTGTATGATATTTAAAATTATGAATAGTTTATAAGTATGTATTTGATTTATATATTAAAAATAAAGGTAGATGGATATAAATTTCCACTTTATTCGTATTAAAAATAATGGCTGTTATACGAAACTCTCTTCATCACACTTCTTGCATTCCAGCATCACCCCTAATTTTTCTTTCCGTCCTTGCTCAGTCATTACCCAGGGACGGTTCTGCCAAGGCGGATCATGCCGGACATGCTGTGTATGGCCACAAGCTAAAATGGCATACCAATGATTTTCATCATCCAAAGCAAAATCAACAATGGATTGCTGCATATCTAACACCTATCTAAATTAAAATGATGCTGAAAAGGGAAGAGAGTTCATCTTGAACAATTACACGGTTTGAATATCAAATTACTAAATAAACAGTGAAATTTGGTTTATTTCTGCCGCACGCTTAGGCCGCGACAATTCTATTTTTCCCGCCATGTTTGGCTTTATACAGCGCTAGATCAGCACGTTTAATTGTATCTTCGTAGGTACAATCTTCAGGCATGATGGTTGTCACTCCTATGCTCACGGTGACATGCGCATTATCTATTGAAAAACGACTTAATTCTTTTCTGGAATGTTCATGTATCCGTTTGGCAAATTGAATGGCTTGTTCGCAGCCCGTATTGGGTAATGCGACCACAAACTCATCTCCATCTAAGCGGCAGGCGCAATCGGTCTTGCGCAGTGTTAAACGAAGAATATCTGCGACTGCTCGGATTGCCTCATCACCGACATGATGACCTTTGCTGTCGTTGATTTTTTTGAGGTTATCAAGATCGAACATCAAGATCGAGGTCTGTATGGAATGCCGTAGGTATGACTCATAATGTAATGCTAAGTCATGCTCTAATTTTCTTCGGTTGAAAAGACCGGTTAACTGATCGGTATGGCTGAGTTCTTTCAGCTTGATTTCCAAGTTGTGACGCGCTGAAATATTACTTGCGACCCAAAGTACAACGTCTTCTTTATCTACCGAAAAACTGAGGGCTTGGATGCGCACCTCAAACCAAATGGGCTCTTCAGGACCATAATCAGGCAGACCTTTTACATCCCTATTGCTCAATTCGTACTCTTCGATGAGTAGATTTCCTGACGCTAGAGCTTGGTCGATCAGATGCATAAAAAAGTTGGCTTTATCTGGCTTGATCACATCTGAAATATAGGTACCAACAAGACCGGAACCATCGTGGTAATAGCGATTATCGCGCCCACCAAAAACTGCAACGTATTTTCCACTACGTGATATGACAAATGCAGGGTCTGGTAAAGCATCAAGAATGATAGCCATCTGCTCAATGTTGATCATCAATAAATTCTATTTTTTTATTTACAATAATTAACACAATAGCTAAAAAAATAAAAAGCACGTGTTTTTTAACCAAAAATAGGGCTAAGTATATTTGGAAGTAATTAAACAGGTAGCAATGCTTTGGTATTTATTTATGCAGACCTATCAAATGATATTATTAAAGCTTATTTCCATTATTGAGATAAAGCCGATGATAGAAATGTTTTGAATTATCGCCTGCATCACACGAATCCATACATACACATGCAAAATCAGAATAAACAAAAGAAAAATCTCGGCTATACTCGTTCATAAATTGATAATGAACAGAGCACTGAATAATGCGTGTACTTGTTGTGATGGATCCCATCGAAAATGTAAACCTAAAAAAAGATACCTCAATGGCCATGCTGTGGGCAGCAGCACGTCGTGGACATGAGCTAGGCTATGCATTACAGCAAGATTTATATATCGATCAAGGCAAAGCCTTTGGTTTGATTTCTCCGCTAAAAGTTTTTGAAGACTACAACCACTATTACGAACTCGGCGAAAAACAAAAAGAATCAATTGCTGCTTATGACGTGGTTTTGATGCGTAAAGATCCGCCGTTTGACATGAACTTTGTCTATACCACCTATATTTTGGAACAGGCTGAACGCGAAGGCGCATGGATTATTAACAAACCGCAAAGCCTACGTGACTGCAATGAAAAATTGTTTGCGACGCAATTTCCTGAACTTCAAGTACCGACCTTGGTGACTTCACAACAAAGTCTGATTCGTGAATTTTTACAAGAACATGGCGATGTGATCGTGAAACCATTAGATGGCATGGGTGGTATGGGTATTTTCCGTTTATACCAAGATGGCGTTAATATCGGTTCAACTATTGAAATCCTGACCAATAACGGCACACAGCCGATTATGGCGCAGAGATACATCCCTGAAATTGTGGATGGTGACAAACGCATTTTGATGATCAATGGCGAACCCGTGCCGTATTGTTTGGCGCGTATTCCGCAAAATGGTGAAGTGCGTGGTAACTTGGCGGCAGGTGGTTTGGGCGAGGCGCGTCCATTGACTGAAAATGATAAAGCCATCGCAGCCAAAGTCGGGCCATTCCTTCGTGAAAAAGGTTTAGTCTTTGTTGGTCTGGATGTGATTGGTAATTACGTGACTGAAATCAATGTCACCAGTCCAACCTGTGTACGTGAAATTGATGCGCAATTTGGTACCTCGATTGCCGATGATTTATTTGATGTCCTTGAGGCAGGTTTAAAAGCTTAATTTTGCACTAGATTTAAAAGAGTCCTTCACGGGCTCTTTTTTTTGTCCTGCGCTAAGGGGAGGGGAGCTTAAAAAGCAAAAAAACTGTAAGTGAATGCAATTAAAGTGAAAAATTGTCTGATTTTTTTTCAATTCTCATAGATTAATAATAAAACTAGTTTAAACTTTTAAAATAGTAGAAAAAAACAATCATACGCCTGTTGAAAAAAAGTAAATTACCTTTCACGGTCATGCGTTTGTGATTACAATTGTTTGCTTAAAATCGAATATCATTAGCCTCTTTTTAGAATTGAAGAATTAGACAGTGACCGAAGTAACGCAAGTAAAGCCGAAACATGTCATGATGATGGCTGCCGGAACCGGTGGTCACGTCTTTCCAGCGCTCGCTGTTGCCAAAGAGTTGCAACAACAAGGCTGTGAAGTTTCTTGGCTCGCAACGCCAACAGGCATGGAAAATCGCCTGCTTAAAAATCATAATATTCCAATTTATCAAATTGATATCCAAGGCGTACGCGGCAATGGAGTCGTGCGTAAGCTGATGGCACCATTTAAAATTCTCAAAGCTACATTGAGTGCCATGCGTTATATGAAACAACTCAAAGTCGATGCAGTTGCAGGCTTTGGGGGGTATGTGGCTGGGCCGGGTGGCTTGGCAGCTCGTGCATTGGGCATTCCAGTCATTATCCATGAACAAAATGCGGTGGCAGGTTTTACCAATACGCAGTTGTCACGTGTGGCCAAAATTGTTTGTCAGGCATTTCCAAATACCTTTCCAGCACAAGATAAAATCGTAACCACAGGGAATCCTGTACGTAAAGAAATTACAGAAATTTTAAATCCGTCATGGCGTTACCAAGAGCGTGAAAAAGCTGGGTTGCCATTACGGGTTTTAATTGTAGGGGGCTCACTGGGCGCACGTGCCTTAAATGAATGTGTGCCGGTTGCTTTGCAGCAATTAGAACAGCCCCTGAGTGTATATCATCAGTGTGGTCAAAATAATGCTGAAAGCACATTGGCTCGTTATGCAAACGCACCTGAACATATACAAGTTGAAGTTCAGCCGTTTATTGAAGATATGGCAGCAGCCTATTCTGCAGCGGATTTGATTATCTGCCGTGCTGGTGCACTAACCGTCACTGAAATTGCGACAGCGGGTGTAGCAGCCGTCTTTGTTCCTCTGCCAAGTGCAGTGGATGACCATCAAACTGCAAATGCAGGGTTCTTGGCCAATATCAATGCTGCAAAAATTTGCCCACAAGCGGACATGACCGCAGAAAGTTTAACAGCGTTGTTGAAGCCGCTGATGAACCGTCAACTACTTATGGAAATGGCGGTTAAGGCTCGACAACAGGCACAACCCGATGCGACACAGCACGTGGTTGGTTTAATTCAAGATTTGTAAAATTCGAGTAATCTATGTCTCCATCAACGCCTGCCGATCAAGCGAAAAAGCTCATTAAAGTGCCAGAAATGCGCCGTATTAAACACATCCATTTTATTGGGATTGGTGGTGCGGGCATGTGCGGTATTGCCGAAGTATTGAAAAACCAAGGCTATAAAGTTTCAGGTTCAGATATTAAAGCGTCGAAAACCACGGCTCAGCTTGAAGAAAATGGCATTCAAGTTTTCATTGGTCATGCTGCTGAAAATATTCAAGGCGCTAATGTAATCGTGGTATCAACAGCCATTGATTCTGAAAACCCGGAAGTGAAAGCGGCGATTGAAACCCGTACACCTGTCGTGCGTCGTGCAGAAATGTTGGGTGAATTAATGCGTTACCGTCATGGTATTGCCGTTGCGGGGACGCATGGTAAAACCACGACTACCAGTCTTGTGACCTGCATGTTGGCAGAAGAAAATCTGGACCCAACTTATGTCATTGGTGGTTTGTTAAATCGTACTGGTGTGAATGCTGCATTGGGTGCAAGCCGTTATATCGTGGCTGAAGCGGATGAATCGGATGCATCTTTCCTGCATTTACAGCCGATGGCAACGATTGTCACCAATATCGATGCTGACCATATGGATACCTATGGCGGTAGTTTCGATGTATTGAAAGATACCTTCGTACAATTCTTACAGCGCCTTCCATTTTACGGTTTAGCTGTGATGTGTGGTGATGATGCCAACATCCGTGAAATTATGCCGCGTATTGGTCGTCCTGTCGTGACTTATGGTTTCAATGAAGACAATGACATTCGTGCTGTTGATGTGGCTCAAGAAGGCATGCAATCACACTTTACCGTTTTGCGTAAAGACCGTGAGCCGTTACGTTTAACCATTAACTTGCCAGGTCTTCATAACATCTTAAACGCCTTGGCAGCGATTGGTATTGCAACGGATGAAGGCGTTTCTGATGCTGCGATTGCGCGTGCCTTAGAAAGCTTCAGTGGTGTAGGTCGTCGTTTCCAAGTACAAGGCGAATTTGAAGTTGAAGATGGCTTGGTGAAATTGGTCGATGACTATGGTCACCATCCAAAAGAAGTGGAAGCGACCATTAAAGCGGCACGTGCAAGTCATCCAGATCGTCGTTTAGTGATGATGTTCCAACCGCACCGTTTTAGCCGTACGCGTGACTGTTTTGATGACTTCGTCGATGTCTTGTCACAAGTTGATCAACTGTTGTTATTAGAAGTTTATCCTGCGGGTGAAAAACCAATTGTGGGTGCAGATAGTCGTGCATTGGCTCGAAGCATTCGTCTACGTGGTGAAGTTGAACCGATTCTCATCGATCCAGTAGAAGGCAACTTACAAGCAGTGATGAAAAAAGTGTTACAAGCAAATGACTTGTTATTAACACAGGGCGCAGGTAATGTTGGAGCAATCTCAATCGAACTTGCTCAAAACAATCTCTATGTAAAATGATCACCGCTTGGTGATCCAAAGTTTGTTTAGACCGTAGATAAAAGTTTAAGGATATAAACGTGTCAAATGCTTCAAAATTCGGCAAAGTTGCCGTGTTATTAGGTGGGAAATCTGCCGAACGTGAGGTTTCTCTCGATAGTGGTAAAGCTGTACTTGAAGCATTGGTGCGTTCGGGTGTAAATGCCGAAGCATTCGATCCGCAGCAACGCAGTGTGACTGAGTTGGTGGCTTATGACCGTGCATTTATCGTACTTCATGGCCGTGGTGGTGAAGATGGTCAAATTCAGGGTACTTTGGAATGGTTAAACATTCCGTACACTGGAACGGGCGTTCAAGGCTCGGCGATTGGTATGGATAAAGTCAAAACTAAACAAGTTTGGCAAGGTTCAGAACTACCGACAGCACCTTATCGTATTGTCAGTAAAGATTCAGATTTACAAGAAATTGTAGATTCAATTGGTTTGCCATTTATCATCAAGCCCGTGCATGAAGGTTCAAGCATTGGTATGAGCAAAGTTGAAAAAATTGAAGACTTTGCAACCGCAATTGCAAAAGCGACCCAGCATGATGCAGTCGTGATGGCTGAAAAATGGATTACCGGACGTGAATTTACCATTGTGATTTTAAATGGTCAGGCTTTACCGGTGATTCGTTTAGAACCGCCTGCAGATGTGGCTTTTTACGATTACGAAGCGAAATATAACCGTAACGATGTGCAATATGGTATTCCATGTGGCTTAACTGAAGATGAAGAAAAGCGTCTACAAGCTTTATCTTTACGCGCTTTCCAAGCGGTAGGTGCGAGTGGTTGGGGGCGTATTGACGCGATGCAGGATGCAGAAGGAAACTTTTGGTTACTTGAGGTAAATACTGTTCCGGGGATGACCAGTCATTCTCTAGTGCCAAAAGCTGCTAATGCTGTAGGTTATAGTTTTGAAGATCTTTGTGTTGCAATTTTGGAACAAACCTTAACAGGTGCGGCACACTAAATTATGGCTCAACTTCCTGCGTCTATGCGCCGTAAACGTGCAGCAACGACATCGATACATGACAAACCACCGACACGTAAGGAAAAGCTTACCAATGTGGGTGGATGGCTGTTGTTGTTTATTGCATGTGTGGTTTTGATTGCCGGAATTTGGGGGCTATATAAAGTCATGACGGATGCACGTGTGGCTGAACTTGATGTGGTGGGTGTGCGGAGCGCCCAAGAAAAACAACAAGTCATGTCATACGTTTCACCGATGATGACTGAAAATTATTTTACCTCTGATTTACGTGTCATTCGTGACCGTACTTTAGAAATCTCTTGGGTCGATCGCGTGGTGGTATCGCGTGCTTGGCCAAATGCAATTCGTGTACGGGTGATGCCGCGTCAAGCGATTGCACGTTGGGGAACTGGGCGACTGTTAAGCGACAGTGGTGATGTATTTGCCGAATTAACTCCGACCAATCATCAGAATTTACCGTTATTGCATGGGCCGACGAGTCAGTCCAAAATGATGATGCGTCGCTATAATGAAATTAATCAATTATTTATACCTGTTGGCATTCGTTTAAAAGAATTATATTTAACCGAACGAATGACTTGGTTTATGCAGTTTGATTCAGGCTTACGTGTGATTGTCGATCAAGATCAGACTATGAGTAAGTTGCAGCGTTTAAGTTATCTCGCACACAGTGACTTAAAACCTGTATGGCCACGAATTTCTGCCATCGATTTGCGCTACCGAAATGGTTTAGCGATTCAATGGAAAAACTCTGTGCCAGCAAAGTCGGTAAATGGTCAGTTTGTTGTAACCAGTGATGACATAGGCATTGCGAATGCAGCGCCGGTAAAGCCATAATGATCGGCTTTATAAGTAGAGGCTTTAAGCCATAAATTAAACAAACATGTGAATGGTAGTAGTAAATAATGAATGAAGCTGTTCCCTCGGTTGTTGCGATTGACATTGGGACACACAAAGTTTCAGTTTTGATTGGTAAGGTACACGCGCCAGACAATATCCAAGTGGTAGGGATGGCGACCGCTCGTAACCGCGGCATGAATAAAGGGAAAATTGTCAGTCTCGATAAAGTTGTTACCGCAATTAAAAATGCAGTGCAGGAAGCGGAAGATATGGCGGAATGTCGTGTACATTCTGCGTGGATTTCCATTCCCAGTGCTGAACTAAAAAGTTTTTATGCCTCTGGTCGCACTCCAATTGAAAATAATGACCATGCGATTACCACCAATGAAGTGGTGCGTGCTTTAGAACTTGCCAAAGCCAGTCATTTAACGTCTGACCATTATTTGGTGAGTGCTGTACCTTTAGGTTTTGAACTAGATGATGAACCTGAATGGGTGTTAAACCCGATTCGCATGTCAGCACGGAGTATGACAGGACATTATCATTTGATGATGTTGCCAATCAGCACCATGCAGAATTTGGATCGTGCATTAAAAGGTGCCAATATTGGTGTTGAACGCATGGTCATTTCATCATTAGCAACTGCTGAAGCCAGTTTGCTTAAAGATGAAAAAGAATATGGTGTGTGCTTGGTTGATATTGGTGCTGGTACGACCAATATTGCGGTGTATTTAGATGGTCGCTTGGCGATGACACACACTTTGCAACGTGGCGGTGAGCATGTAACGCGTGATATTGCTGCTGTATTGCAAACCACAACAGAAGAAGCTGAACGTATTAAGCTGTTATATGGTTGTGTTGATCTGAAAGTGGTTAAACCTGAAAGTATGATTCAGTTCCAAGGTATTGATGGTCCACAAACCATTAGCCGTATTGAACTGACCGAAATCATTATTGCGCGCTATGAAGAAATCTTTAATCAAGTGCGTAATGAGTTGGTGGATCATGGTGCGATTCATGGTTTATACCATGGTGTTGTACTCACAGGTGATGCCTGCCAAATTGAAGGGATGGTGACATTTGCGCGTCGGATGTTAGGTGTTTCTGCACATTTAGGTAATCCACCTATGCAAGTGTATGCTGATGATCAACAGCAAGCCGCTTTACGTCGTTCACAATACGCGACTGCCGCAGGTCTGTTAATTTTCAGTCAAAGTGAAACACAAGATACGATCGTTGAGCCAGAAGATACGGAAAAACTTTCAGTATTAAATCGGGTAAAACGTGCATGGTCGGGCTTCAATGACACCTTGAAGTCGATCTTTTAAGTTGAAATATTTGGGAATATTGTTGGGAAGTTGTACGGATTATTGCTTGTACTTGACAAGCTGGAACTTGGACAGCATTCTAAAAAACAATTTTTATTAAGATCAAGGCAGTATACGGGCTGAAGTGTCTGCCAATTATGGATTAGGAATTTTTTAGGCATGGCCTCATTTGAATTTTTAGAAGATGATCAAAGCGACAGCAACGGTCAAGCCCGTTTCACAGTATTCGGTGTAGGTGGTGCTGGCGGCAACGCTGTGCAACATATGTTGGAATCAGATATCGAAGGTGTAAAATTTGTTTGTGCCAATACAGACAAACAAGCACTCGACCGCATGAATGCACAATTTAAAATCCAACTCGGCGAGCAAAGTACGCGTGGTTTGGGTGCAGGTGCAAATCCACAAGTGGGTCAAACTGCTGCTGAAGAAAGCCGTGAGTTGATTCGCCAACACCTTGAAGGTACGGACATGGTGTTCGTGACTGCAGGTATGGGCGGTGGCACAGGTACAGGTGCTGCGCCGGTTGTTGCTGAAATTGCCAAAGAAATGGGTATCTTAACTGTAGGTGTGGTGACGACTCCGTTTAACTTTGAAGGTAAACGTCGTCAGCAGTCTGCTGAGAAAGGTATTGAAGCACTTGAGCAACATGTTGATTCTCTGATTATTATTCCGAACCAACGCCTGCTGAAAGTGTTCCGTGATATCTCGATGAAAGATGCTTACAAAAAAGCAGACGACGTACTGTTAAATGCTGTACGTAGTATCTTTGATCTTGTCGTGCGTCCGGGTCACATCAACCTTGACTTCGCCGATTTGAAAACTGCAATGAGTACTCGTGGTTATGCAATGATGGGCGCAGGTTCTGGTCGTGGTGAAAACCGTGCACGTCAAGCAGCTGAACAAGCGATCCGTAGCCCATTGTTAGATAACGTGACGATCATGAATGCAAAAGGCATTTTGATTAACGTTACAGGTGGCGATGACGTAACTTTCGGTGAAATTGAAGAAATCACTGATGTGGTGAACCAAATTGTCGATCTTGATGAAGGTCAAGTGTTCTACGGTACGGTATTTGATCCAGATGCACGTGATGAAATTAGCGTAACGGTGATCGCAACGGGTTTAACTCGTAATTCTGCCGATTCTGCTGAGCCAGTGAAACGCCCTGTCGCACAAGCAACGCGTACAGTCGCTTCTGCACAAGTACCTGTAGATGAAGATGATGTGCCAGCGATTCAACGTCAGCACAATGAAGCAGCAGCTCCAGCTGCAGCAGCGGCGTCAGCATCCAATTCACGCCCTACGCCAATGAGTATTCAAGACTATTTGAAAAATCAGCAACGTAAATAACATAAATTCAATGACTTAAATGTCTGTTGATTACAAAAGGTAGCTGATCAGCTACCTTTTTGTTTTTTATCAATGGCTAAATATGCTAACGTATAGCGGTTTTGTGAACTGATGATAGAAGACACATGTTGAAACAACGTACCCTGAAACGCATCGTGAAAGCGAGTGGCATCGGACTGCATAGTGGGCAAAAAGTGATGATAAACTTTGTGCCACATCATGCCGATGGGGGGATTGTGTTTCGTCGTATCGACTTAAATCCACCGATTGATATTCCAGCCGATGCTATGCTGATTCAAGAAGCATTCATGTGTTCTAACTTGGTGCAAGAAAATGCCAAGGTGGGCACAATTGAGCACATTATGAGTGCGATTGCTGGTTTAGGGATTGATAACCTGATCGTGGAAGTGTCGGCGTCTGAAGTGCCCATTATGGATGGGAGTGCCGGCCCATTCATTTATTTGCTTATGCAAGGTGAACTACAAGAACAAAATGCACCTAAAAAATTCATAAAAATACGCAAACCTGTCGAAGCACTGATCGATGATAAACGTGCTGCCTTCCAACCCCATGACGGTTTCCAATTAAATTTTACGATTGATTTTGACCATCCTGCATTTAAGAAAGAATTTCAGTCGGCAACCATCGACTTTTCAACCGAAACATTTGTCTATGAAGTTAGTGAAGCGCGGACTTTTGGCTTTATGAAAGATTTGGATTACCTCAAAGCCAATAATTTGGCTTTAGGGGCGAGTCTCGAAAATGCCATTGGTGTAGATGACAATGGTGTGGTCAATGAAGAAGGCTTACGCTTTTCGGATGAGTTCGTTCGTCACAAAATATTAGATGCTGTGGGTGATTTATATTTGCTCGGTCATCAAATTATTGCGAAATATGATGCCTATAAGTCAGGTCATGCATTAAATAATCAGTTATTACGCAATGTCAAAAGTGATCCAGATAGCTATGAAATTGTAACATTTGATGACATTAAAGATTGCCCAATTAGTTATGTGAATGTGACATAAGTCATTGTCTTATAATAGTGATGTTATATTGTATCATTTGTAAGTGTTAAGTCTGTCACATTCTGAATATTCAAATTTATCTGTTACAACTCGGTGGTTACTTTTTATTGCTTGCCAAACGCAGCATTGCTTGGCTAAGCTTAGGGTCGCTCACAAAGTCAGCAGCATTACGGAGTAAATCCTGAGTTTCTGTACTGAGGGTTCTTGAAATTTTTTCAGGGGAATGGGGCGTTGGAGACGGAGTTCTCAGACGAACTTGAATCTTGTGTAAATCCTTGAATTCGTATATTTGTGATAACTGTGCAATATATTGCTTTTGTAAATAGGCCAACTGACTTATCAGTGCCTGATTTTCACCAGTTAATATAAGTACACCGTTTATATAACAAACGACTTGCCATTGATCCGGTTGGGGCAATAGCGGTTGGACAATTTTCGTAAGCTTCTGCCATGCAGCAACTTGCGTTGAGAGAAACGAAAAGTTTCCTGTTTTTATGTGTTTTCTTGTTGGTTGAAAGACGTTGACAGGTTCTGACATACATATTTCCTACATGTTTATGTCTTAATCTTATGCGCTCCTTTTGGCTGATATCAAGGACGAAATCACACAAGGAACAAAAGAGAACAGTTTATAGAGGTTTTTTATGCATTTACGACGTATTTTATTGGCGTTTTCATTGGCTGCTTCGGCCGCTTCAGTCGCTTTTGCAGATTTAGTTGAATTAAATCAAGCAGATTCATCAGATCGTATTGAACAGTTAACTCGCACTTTGTCTCAAGGTGCTTACTCTGAAAGCAATGATATTGATATTCCAGCAGAAACAAAGTTGAATGTTAAAATTCGTGAAAAATCAATTGAACTCAACAATGCGACAATCGCAAAAAAATACGGTTCAAGCAATTCCTCTAAAAACTATTCAGCAAGTTCAAATAATCCATATTCATGGTTAATTGCCCACCCACTTCCAGACATGAAGCGTGTAAGTTCAAACTATGGTGGTCGTACCATGGGTGGCCGTGCGGAGAATCATTCAGGTTTAGATCTTTCTGCGGCTAGTGGCACACCTATTTATGCAACGGGTCCAGGCATTGTAACAAAGTCAGGTTGGGGCACAGGTTATGGTCAATATGTTGAAATTAACCATGGTAATGGTTACCTGACACGTTATGCACATGCATCACGCTTAATTGCACGTGTAGGCGACCGTGTTACTGCGGGTGAGCATATTGCTAACGTTGGTTGTACTGGTCGTTGTACTGGCCCACATTTACATTACGAAGTAGTGAAAGATGGTCAACGTAAAAACCCATCAACGTATTTAGCGATGTTACCATAAGCACATATAACATCTATATACGAAGCCATTGTCTGAACCTCTACAGACAATGGCTTTTTTATTTATCGCTAATAACTATAAAATTATCATTCTAAAAAATATTGTCTGTATGAAAAATGGCGAAAATTGACCCAAAAATGTAAATTTGTGTAATTGTTAATCAATAAGTATTTAGTAAATAAATAACAGAGCTATTTCGTATTCATCTGTGGCGATAACTCAGCCTAGCCAAAATATGGTACTAATAGAGCCATATATTTAGCACATAGGATAGGTGAAGTATGGCGTTTTATGGCGATACAGATGCGCAAGAAACCCAAGAATGGCAGGACGCATTTGATTCAGTTTTACAGCACATGGGAACTGACCGCGCTGCATTTTTGCTTGAAAAACTATATCAACAAGCGATTGCTAAGCACGTTCCCATTCAGCGACTAAATACTCCTTACTTAAATACCATTTCAGTTGAAGAACAACCGCCTATGCCAGGTGATTCGGATATGGAGCGCCGTATTCGTGCGCTGATCCGCTGGAATGCCTTAGCGATGGTACTGCGTGCCAATAAAACAGGTGATGACTTAGGTGGTCACTTGGCAAGTTTTGCATCATCTGCAACTTTATATGACGTGGGCTTTAACCACTTCTTCCGTGCCAATAGCGACAGCTTTGGCGGTGACATGATCTATTATCAAGGTCACTGTGCACCGGGTATCTATGCACGTTCGTTCTTAGAAGGTCGTTTGACTGAAGAGCACTTAAATAATTTCCGTCGTGAAGTTGGCGGTAAAGGTTTGCCGTCATACCCACATCCATATTTGATGCCAGATTATTGGCAGTTCCCAACCGTATCGATGGGTCTAGGTCCAATCATGTCGATCTATCAAGCACACATCCAAAAGTACTTGATGAATCGTGGCCTGATCAAAGAAGAAAACCGTAAAGTTTGGGCTTACCTCGGTGATGGTGAAATGGATGAGCCTGAAAGTACAGGTGCCATTTCACTGGCAGGTCGTGAAAAGCTCGACAACCTAATTTGGGTCGTGAACTGTAACTTACAGCGTCTAGATGGCCCAGTTCGTGGTAACGGTAAAATTATTCAAGAACTTGAATCATTGTTCCGTGGTGCAGGCTGGCGGGTAATTAAGGTGGTTTGGGGTCGTCATTGGGATCCGCTACTGGCAAAAGATGATTCAGGTGCCTTAAAAGCGGTGATGGAAGAAGCGGTTGATGGTGACTTCCAACGCTATCAAGTGAAAGGCGGTGCGTATACGCGTGCACATTTCTTTGGTAAGTATCCTGAAGCTGAAGAGTTGGTGCGCAACTTAAGCGATGAAGATATTGATAACCTGAACCGTGGTGGTCATGACCCATTCAAAGTGTATGCGGCTTATGCCGAAGCGATGAAGGAAACAGGTCAGCCAACAGTTATCTTGGCAAAAACAGTCAAAGGTTATGGTTTGTCGGAAGAGATTGAAGCAGTCAATAAGACGCATCAAATCAAGAAAATGCAGCTTGAGTCGTTAAAATACGTGCGTAACCGTTTCAACTTGCCATTTACCGATGAACAGCTTGAAGAAGTGCCATTCTATCGTCCGAGCGAAAACTCGCCTGAATTGAAATACATGAAGGCGCGTCGTGAGGCATTGGGTGGTTATTTACCTGCACGTCGTAAAGAAAGTGAACAGCTGGCGATTCCTGAATTGTCTGTGTTTGATGCGGTATTGAAAGGCAGTGGCGGTAAAGAGCAATCGACGACCATGTTGATGGTACGTTTGATTTCATCATTATTGAAAGAAAAAGCCATTAAAGATCGTGTCGTACCAATCGTGCCAGATGAAGCGCGTACTTTCGGTTTGGAAGGTATGTTCCGTCAGTTGGGGATCTATGCTGCGCATGGTCAAAAATATACCCCTGAAGACCAAGAACAGTTGATGCATTACCGTGAAGCTAAAGATGGTCACATGTTACAAGAAGGGATTAACGAAGCGGGTGCGATGAGTGCTTGGGCTGCGTTAGGAACCAGTTATTCAACCAATAACTTGCCAATGATTCCGATGTATATGTACTACTCGATGTTCGGTTTCCAGCGTATTGGCGATATTGCATGGGCTGCAGGTGATGCACAGGCGCAAGGTTTCTTGCTCGGTGCAACTGCGGGTCGTACAACACTGAACGGTGAAGGTTTACAGCACCAAGATGGTCATTCACATATCTTGGCAAATACGATTCCAAACTGTATTTCTTATGACCCATGTTTTGGTTATGAGTTGGCAGTAATCGTACATGACGGTTTAAAACGCATGTACGTGAACCAAGAGCGTGTGTTCTACTACTTAACAGTAATGAATGAAAACTACGAACATCCAGCTATTCCTGAAGGTGCTGAAGAAGGCATTAAACGTGGTATGTATCTCTTCGAAGAAGATGAGAAAGCAACGGTTCAATTGATGGGTTCAGGTGTGATTCTGCGTGAAGTGATTAAAGCAGCGAAAATCCTTCGTGATGAATATCAAATTCATTCAAATGTGTGGAGCGTCACTAGCTTTAACGAATTAGCTCGTGATGGTATGGCGTGTGAAGAATACAACCGCCTACATCCATTGGCTGAAGATACGAAAGAAGCTTGGATCTCTCAATTACTTCGTGAAAAAGACGGTATTGTGGTATCGGCAACCGATCACATGCGTGCTTATAGCGAACAAATCCGTGCTTATCTTCCAGACAATCGTCCGTTCGTTGCATTAGGTACAGATGGTTATGGTCGTTCAGATACACGTGGCAACTTACGTAGCTACTTTGGTGTCGATGCCGCACATATTGTGGTAGCAACATTGAAAAAACTCGCGGATGAAGGCGAAGTTGATGCGCGTTTAGTCAAAGATGCTATCTCAAGCTTTGAACTAGATACTGACCGTCCAGTGGCATGGGCTCCGCAGGAAACGCCGGAACTGCATGCTGTGGCTGACTACAAAGAGGAGAACTAATCATGCAAATTACGACTCCTGATATTGGTGTAGATAAAGCAACGGTCGCTGAGATTTTAGTGAAAGTCGGCGACACCATTAGCGTCGATGACAGCATTGTGTTGTTAGAGTCTGACAAAGCCTCTGTTGAAGTGCCAAGCACTTCGGCAGGCGTGGTGAAAAGCATTGCAGTTAATCTGGGTGACAGTGTTGCTGAAGGTGCTGTGCTGATCGAGTTGGAAGCAGAAGGTCAAAGTGCTGCTACCGTTGAGCCAGTACAAAATGCAACTGAAGACCAAGCAGCAGAACCAACACCGGTTGTGGAAGCAGAACAAGCTGCAGCACCACCTGTTGCAGCCAATGCTCCTCAGTCGCAAAGTGTCGATGTGCAAGTTCCTGATATTGGCGTAGAAAAAGCTACGGTAAGTGAAATTTTGGTCTCTGTTGGTGATGAGATTGATGTTGATCAAAGTATTATCGTGGTGGAATCAGACAAAGCGACAGTCGAAGTCCCAAGTACTGTATCAGGCCGTGTCGAATCGATCACGATCAGTGCTGGCGATGTGGTGAAAGAAGGCGTAGTGATTTTAACGGTAAAAACGGCGGCTTCATCTGCTGCTGTTGAATCGGCTCCTGTGCAAGAAACTGCACAGCCTGTTGTTGCAGAAGCAACACTAGCGTCGTCTACGGCTGCGGCGTCTGGACCTGTTGAAATTGCAGTGCCTGACTTAGGTGTTGATAAAGCAGCAGTGGCTGAAATTTTAGTCGCTGTGGGTGATGTGGTTGAAAAAGACCAAAGCATCATCGTGGTGGAATCAGACAAAGCAACGGTAGAAGTGCCAAGCTCTACCGCTGGTAAAATCACCGCGGTTCATGTTCAGTTAGGGCAAAGTGTCTCTGAAGGCGTCGCTTTAGTGACGATTGAAGCCGAAGGTCAAGCTGTTGCAGCACCCGCGCCAGCAGCGAAACCTGCTCCAGCTGTAGCACAGCCTGCGACAGTTGCACCTAAAGCTGAAAGCAAAGTTGAAGCAGCAGCACCGCAACCACAAGGCGCAGATAAGCTCACCAAAGAGCAAAATGCTGCCAATGCCAAAGTGTATGCAGGTCCGGCCGTTCGTAAGCTTGCACGTGAATTGGGTGTGGTTTTAGCAGAAGTAAAAGCATCTGGCCCGCATGAGCGTTTAATGAAAGAAGATTTATTCGCTTATGTAAAAACCCGTTTGACCACTCCGCAAGTTGCACCTGCAGCTCAAGCTGTGGCACAGGTTTCAGGCTTGCCGAAATTGCCAAGTTTTGATGCTTTTGGTGGTGTCGAAGAGAAAGTTTTGACACGTTTACAACAAGTGTCGATTCCGCAATTGTCTTTAAACAACTTTATCCCGCAAGTGACGCAGTTCGATGCAGCGGATATTACTGATCTTGAAGCTTGGCGTAATGATTTAAAAGCTAACTTTAAGAAAGAAGGTATTGGCTTAACCATTATGGCTTTCATCATCAAAGCAGTGGCTTATTTGTTGAAAGAAGAGCGTGAATTTGCAGGTCATTTGTCTGATGATGGCAAGTCAGTATTTCTACGCAATGAAATCCATATGGGGATTGCCGTTGCCACGCCTGATGGTTTGACCGTGCCTGTACTGCGTAATCCAGATCAAAAATCGATTAAGCAGATTGCAATTGAGCTGGGTGAGCTGAGTCAAAAAGCACGTGACAAAAAACTATCGCCAAAAGATCTACAAGGTGCGAATTTTACCATTACCAGTTTGGGTTCAATTGGTGGCACGGCATTTACACCGTTGGTCAACTGGCCACAGGTGGCGATTTTGGGTATTTCACCTGCAACCATGCAGCCAGTATGGAATGGTGAAAGCTTTGATCCACGTTTGATGCTGCCGCTGTCATTGTCATACGATCACCGTGTGATTAATGGAGCGGACGCTGCACGTTTTGCCAATAAACTGACGAAGCTGCTCAAAGATATCCGAACTTTATTGATCTAATCTGACCTGTTTAAGTTTCAAAATGAACCCTGCTTTGGCAGGGTTTTTTTATGGCGTGGTGGTGGACTGACAAAGCCAATCAGGAAGTTCAATGGGTGAAGGGTACAGCTTTAATGCCGAGTTTGCGTTGAGGTTGTAGGTGAGTGGAAGCGTACGATGCGGGTGCGCCGTCGGCCAAAGCTTGTGCCTTAAATGTTCAAAGCGTTGGAAGTCTTTTAAAAATAAGCCCCAAAACTTTTCATAATGCTCCAGTTCTTGCACATGTTGATGCTGATAAGCATGTGTTTGACCTTGTTGGTGTTGAAAGTCATAGCCCATCAGCCAAATACGATGCGGTTGAAAGAGATGTGCGAGTGAATAGGCTTGAAGGCCGCAATTATTACCATAAACAAAGTACGGTGAATGAAATAACTCCGCTTGCGTATCGATGCGCACGGTTTTGAAGTTAATCACTTCATGTTCAGGATATGGCCGGTTGTGACCTAAACCACATCCGCTAATGATGTCACCTTGAAAGCAGGCTTTGAGCATGGGCTGATACTGTAACCACCATGCATAGTCTGAATGATGAGCAATTTGAGCCTGAGGAAGTTGAAGAAAACTTTGATTACAGCAAATGATCAGCAGTTTTTTTGAGGGCTGAATGGTGGTTAAGTCGAAATTGAGCTGAGATGGACCACCTGCAATGATTAATACATCCTGCACATGCATATAGTGTTGAATAAATTCTTGAAATTTTTGATTATTGTTTTGCATATCAAATTGAGTCATCGAAAATTAAAATTGCGAAAACATGCATTCCTCGCTAGAATAGCATTACTTCATTGGGGAGTAGCCGCTTTTTACGCAAAGTAAAAAGGTGATGGTCAACATATTTGCTCTAAAACGAGCATGGTCATCATAGCAAAGAACCAAATGAGCTCTTCGTAGCTTTCTTTTGTTGGCAAGACCTTTGATTTATCACTCTGCACATTGGCTAGCAGGAGGGATAAGTCATCGGTATATGTTATTGCTAGCCAGAGAAATGCACCATGTTAACCGCTTTCTTCATTTCCCTTGCTGTTGTTGCCCTGTCAGAAATGGGTGATAAAACACAATTACTTGCCTTACTGCTTGCTGCACGTTTTCGTAAACCCGTTCCGATCTTAATTGCAATTTTCCTCGCGACTGTGGTCAACCACGGGGTTTCTGCTGTGTTGGGTCAATGGATTACCACCATTTTAAGCCCAACTGTTTTATTGTGGATCGTTTCTTTGGGCTTTATTGCCATGGCGGTGTGGATGTTGATCCCCGATCAATTGGATGATGAATCTGAAAGTATCAATAAGTGGCAAAAATATGGGGTTTTCACCGCCACTTTCGTTTTGTTCTTCTTGGCTGAAATTGGAGATAAAACCCAAATTGCCACTGTTGCACTGGCTGCACGCTTTGACAGTATTGGCTGGGTGACTTTGGGGACGACATTAGGCATCATGTTGGTTAATGCGCCTGCGGTATTTATTGGCAACAAACTAGCAGAAAAACTACCGATTTCACTGATTCATAAAATTGGTGCCTTGGTATTCTTGGTGATTGGTTTGGCTGCGTTGGCACAACACTATTTATTTTAAATAATAGACTGCTTTCATAATTCATTTTTTGCTCAGCTCTAAATTATAGATTCCCGCAATTAAATTGAATCTTAAGCCCAGTCTTTTTCCTCGATTACGATATCGATCGGCAAGGATTTTGAAAGTTTTTAAACTACCAAATACATGCTCGATCCCGATTCTTCTTTTGTTGATTGCCTGATTATAGATTTTGAGTTCAGGTTCCAGTTTACAGCGTCTTTTGGCTTTTAACGGCAATAGGCTATTAGGGTACACAGCATAAATTCCCTGATAGCCTTTATCTGCAAGGATAAAAGCACCTGAAGGAATCTGCTTTAAATTGCGATTGAATAGCTCGAAATCATGCACCATACCGCGATCAGTGCATAAACTCAGAATTTGCTGAGTTTTATAATGAATGATGGCCTGTACTTTAAAGGTATGCGTCTTTTTCTTGCCACTATAGCTTTTCTTCTGTTTTTTTAGGCCTTTGAATGGGAATTTCTGTGGCATCCACGATCACCACATTCCAGTCGATCCCTTCGCCTTCAGGCAAATTCTTCGGTAAATTAAACAGATTGGATTGAATCAGGCAATCTTCAACATGACGTACAATTCTTGAGGCTGTTGACTCTGAAACCCCGTAACTCGTAGCAATGTGAAATAAAGTTCGGTATTCCCGCCAATAGCTCAGACAGAGCAGAACCTGATCCTCCACACTTAACTTGGGTGGTCTGCCTTTAGCTGGAACATGCTTCTGCAATTGCTCAACCATTAAATAAAAGGTTGACCATGATATGCCGGTGTATCGCTTAAACTGTGTTTCAGAAAGCTTCTTCTTTGAATCAATGTATTTCATCCGCAGATTATGCATGAATGCTAAGAAAGTTAGAGTACAAATATCAATCAAAAAGGTGCTCGTTTTTTGATTTATGCAAGAGATCTAATGATCTCACCATATTAAAAATACATGAAATCCTGAGTTAAAAACTCAGGATTGTTTGCCAATAAATGAGACCCAATTCACTGATATTTCAGATAATATTGACTGAATATTTATTGTAAGTTTCCCTAAATAAATATATGTTATTCACCTATAGAATATATATTTTTTGATAAAAAATTTGGGGAATGGGAATGGCTTTCGAACGCACAACATCACAGGTACTTTATGATGATGGAAAGCATAAATGTATTAGCTTTACCAGTTTGGTAAAAGGCGAGGGCGTACAGGCGAACCAGTTCCTGATTTTGGATAATGAGCGCGCAGCGGTGCTTGATCCAGGTGGTGACTTGACCTATGTCCCACTGACTATGGAACTGAATAAATATACCCGTTTGACCAATCTTGACTATGTGATGGCCTCGCATCAGGACCCTGACATTATTACTTCGATGCCACGTTGGTTGGTTTATACCGACGCCAAAGTGGTGGCATCTAAACTGTGGGCGCGTTTCTTACCACATTTAAACTCTGCATTCATGAGTGACCGCATGAAAGGCAACTGGTTGGATCGTCTGATCGAACTGCCAGATCATGGTCAGGTGATTCCATTAGGCAACAGTCATTTGGTGGCTGTTCCTGCACACTTCCTACATTCAGTTGGTAACTTCCAATTTTATGACCCGATTGCCAAAATTTTATTCTCAGGGGATATGGGCGCATCTATGGTGGATGATGCCTCTAAACCTTTAGAAAATTTTGCCGCTCATATTCCTAAAATGAAAGGCTTCCATCAGCGCTACATGTGTTCAAACAAAGTGATCCGTCTTTGGGTCAACATGGTACGGACGATGGATGTGGAAATGATCGTACCGCAGCACGGCACGCCATTTATTGGTAAAGAACAGATCAATCAATTCTTAGATTGGATCGAAACCTTGCAGTGTGGTGTCGATTTAATGGATGAGACAGTTTTTACTTGCCCAGTATAATGACTTGAAAATTTCAAAAAATAATTGAGTTTGCAGATAACATTTTTTAATATTTTTCGTCCATAAAATAAGCTTTTAGATGACGAGAATAGATAAAAATGTTGTCTCAAATACCGACTCAGGATGCATGTTTAACCTGTGGAGCATGTTGTGCTCACTATCGCGTTTCTTTTTATTGGGCAGAAGGGCTAAATATGCCTGAACATTATACGGAACCTGTGACATCGGTGTATTCATGTATGGTGGGTACGAATCAGGCAAATCCACGTTGTATTGCTTTGGGTGGAGAAGTAGGCAAACAGGTGAGTTGTAACATGTATGAGGCACGTAGTTCATCTTGTAAAGAAGTTCAAATCGCCGATGAGCAATGTAATAAAGCACGCATCGCGCATCAAATGATTCCATTGATCAGTATTCCACTGCATGACGCTGAAAATGACGAAGATTTCGATCAAGTCAGTTAAGGCTTTATTTCCAGAATAAATTTATTGAAATCTAAGAGGTAGAATCTTCGGATTCTGCCTGTATTGCACTGGATGCTGACCAACCCCCAGAGTATTCTTGCTGAAAACAGCATATTCGATGGTTAATATTGAAAACTCCGTAAAGAATTGCCGCAATTAAAATGAAAATTGAACGGAAATTTGTATATAATGGCTCACGGAAATTACCAGCGAGACTGTTATGTTGACCATCGTTCAAGAAGCCCTAACCTTTGATGATGTCTTATTACTCCCTGCCTATTCTACTGTTCTCCCAAAAGATGTCTCTCTTAAGACACGTTTCACACGTGGCATCAATTTGAATATTCCACTTGTTTCTGCTGCGATGGATACTGTGACTGAATCACGTATGGCGATTGCAATGGCGCAAAACGGTGGTATCGGTATCCTGCATAAAAACATGGATATTGCTGCACAAGCTGCAGAAGTTCGCCGCGTGAAAAAATTTGAAGCAGGTATGGTGAAAGACCCAATTACCGTTACACCAGAAACGACTGTACGTGAGCTGATTGCTTTAACTCAAGCAAATAACATCAGCGGTGTACCAGTGGTGAAAGACGGTCAAGTGGTGGGTATTGTTACTGGTCGTGACACTCGTTTTGAAACCAATCTTGAGCAACCTGTTAGTAACATCATGACAGGCCATGATCGTTTGGTGACTGTTCGTGAAAACGAATCAAAAGAAAACATCCAAGCATTACTTCAAAAACACCGTATTGAAAAAGTCCTTGTTGTAAATGACAACAACGAACTGAAAGGTTTAATCACGGTTACTGATTTCCGTAAAGCTGAAAACTATCCAAACAGCTGCAAAGATGACTTAGGTCGTTTACGCGTTGGCGCTGCAGTAGGTACAGGTGCAGAAACACCAAGCCGTGTAGAAGCATTGGTGGAAGCAGGTGTTGATGCGATTGTTGTTGATACAGCACATGGTCACTCTGCAGGTGTAATTGAACGTGTACGTTGGGTAAAAGCCAACTATCCACAAGTTCAAGTGATTGGCGGTAACATCGCGACTGGTGATGCAGCTCTTGCATTATTAGATGCTGGTGCAGATGCAGTGAAAGTGGGTATTGGCCCAGGTTCAATCTGTACTACACGTATCGTTGCTGGTATTGGTATGCCGCAAATCTCTGCGATTGACAGCGTTGCCAATGCACTAAAAGACCAAATTCCATTGATCGCAGACGGTGGTATCCGTTTCTCTGGTGATATGGCAAAAGCGATTGGTGCAGGTGCGAGTACCATCATGGTAGGTTCATTGATGGCGGGTACTGAAGAAGCACCAGGCGAAGTTGAATTCTTCCAAGGTCGTTACTACAAAGCTTATCGTGGTATGGGTTCATTGGGTGCGATGGCAGGTGCAACAGGTTCTGCTGACCGTTATTTCCAAGACTCAAAAGCAGGCGCTGAAAAACTTGTACCAGAAGGTATTGAAGGTCGCGTACCGTACAAAGGTCCAATGGGTAACATTGTTCATCAAATGATGGGTGGTTTACGTTCATCTATGGGGTATACCGGTTCTGCGGTGATCGATGACTTACGTAAAAATGCACAGTTTGTCAAAATTACTGCGGCAGGTATGTCTGAATCTCACGTACATGACGTGACTATTACTAAAGAAGCACCAAACTACCGTGTTGGTTGATATTTAGTAGCTTTTAGCCGAAAAGGCCGTCATTAATATGACGGCCTTTTTGTTTTTGGTGTAAAGTATTTGCAGTAAAAAGTGATGATTAAGATCACCATTAAGAAGTGAGTACAACATGAGTTATTTTGGTACAGATGGCATTCGTGGCAAATTCGGTGAATTGCCTATTACCCCTGAATTTGCATTAAAACTAGGATTTGCCGCAGGTAAAGTATTAAAACAATACAGTAAAAAAGCAAAGCCCATCGTTGTACTAGGTAAAGATACCCGATTATCGGGCTATATTTTAGAGTCAGCATTACAAGCCGGTTTAAACGCAGCAGGTGTTTATGTTCATTTGTTGGGTCCATTACCTACACCTGCAATTGCCCATTTAACCCGTGCATTACATGCCAGCTTAGGCATCGTGATCTCGGCGTCGCATAATCCTTATTTTGACAACGGCATTAAGTTTTTCTCGAGCGAAGGTAAAAAATTGCCGGATGAAATTCAAGAAGCCATAAACAAAGAACTTGAAAATGACTTGGTGATCGAAGACCCTGCAAACTTAGGTAAAAGTGTGCGTGTAAAAGATGCCAATGGTCGTTATATCGAGTTTTGTAAATCAACCTTCCCGTACCATTTTGACCTGACAGGCTTAAAAATTGTGGTGGACTGTGCCAATGGTGCAGCCTATAGCGTTGGCCCTTCGGTGTATCGTGAACTCGGTGCAAAAGTGATTGCGCTGTTTAACGAACCGGATGGTTTGAATATCAATAAAGACTGTGGTTCGACGCATCCTGAGTTTTTACAAAAAGCAGTTGTTGAACATCAGGCGGATTTAGGGATTGCCTTTGACGGTGATGCTGACCGTGTGATTATGGTCGATAAAAACGGTCAGCAAATTACCGGTGACCATATTCTCTATATTTTAGCCACTCAAGCGAGTCAAAAGCCTGCGGGTATCGTGGGTACCGTGATGAGCAATATGGCGCTTGAAATTGCTTTAGATCAAGCCAAAGTGCCGTTGCTTCGTGCCAAAGTTGGTGACCGCTATGTTTTACAAGGCCTAGAAGAAAAGGGCTGGGTAACGGGCGGTGAGCCATCAGGTCATATTCTGACTTTGGACAAGAGCACCACAGGTGATGCGATCATTGCTTCACTTCAGGTGTTAACGGTGATGGTTGAACAAGGTAAAGCCTTACATGAATTGGTGGAAGGTTTTGAATTATTACCAAACGTTCTGGTAAATGTTCGCTTGGCTGCGATGTTTGACCCCTACGCCGTACCTGCATTGGTGAGCGAGTTTGAAAAAGCTGAAGCGCAGCTCAAAGGACGCGGTCGAATCTTGATTCGTAAATCAGGCACAGAGCCGGTGATTCGAGTCATGGTTGAAGGTAATGACCTTGAAGAAGTTACCGCTTTGGCAAATCATTTGGCCGATGCTGTTCGTGCCAATGCAGCTTAAATCAAGAGGGGAAATTGCATGAATGATGTGATTAAGGACTTAAGTGAACTGCGTTTAACTTATCAAAAAGGTGAGTTGCATGAAGATCAGGTGAACCGTGATCCACATGAGCAGTTTTTATTATGGTTTAACCATGCCTTAGCAGCACAATTGCATGAACCCTATGCTATGTCTTTGGCGACGGCAAATGCCCAAGGTCGTCCGCACGTGCGGACGGTCTTGTTGCGCGGTGCGACCCATGCAGGTTATGACTTCTACACCAATTATGACAGTCAAAAAGGCAATGATCTGCTCGATAATCCTTATGCAGAATTATTGTTTTATTGGCAAGAGCAGGAACGTCAAATTCGGGTCAGTGGTCGTGTGGAAAAGATTTCTCTTGAAGAATCGACGGATTATTACCACAAACGACCGCGTGACAGCCAAATCGCAGCACACATTAGCACTCCACAAAGTGGTGTTATCGCCAGTCGTGAAGAATTACAACAGCGATTCCAAAATTTGCATGATCAAGTGGAAAGCAAAGACGTATTGGCGAAACCTGAGTTTTGGGGTGGCTATCGTTTAGTTCCGGATTATTATGAATTTTGGCAAGGCCGTCCGAATCGTTTACATGACCGCTTGAGTTATGAACAACAGGATGGTCAATGGGTTCTACAGCGACTGATGCCATAAATGTCTAAACTTTTAATTCAACAAAGACCCTATTTGACGCGCCCTGAAGATATTCAGGGCGTTGCGCCGTTTATTGCGGACTTATTGGCACGTCGCGGGGTTTCTTCCGCACAAGAACTGGAATTGAAGCTCAAGCATTTACATGCCCCGACCTTAAAAGGCATGCAGCAAGCTATAGAGTTGATCGACCAAGCCATTGATGCACATAAAAAAATTGTCATTGTAGGCGACTATGATGCCGATGGTGCAACCAGTACTGCATTGATGGTCTTGGCACTGCGTGATATGGGCGCGGATGTTGAATATCTGGTTCCAGACCGTTTTAAGTATGGTTATGGCCTGACACCCGCCATTGCTGATTTAGCCTTCGTGAGTTTTACCCCAGATGTGCTGATTACAGTCGATAATGGTATTTCGAGCCATGCTGGTGTAGCACAGGCACAGGCGCATGGTATGCAGGTGATCATTACAGACCATCACCTGACTACGAAGGAAACACCACAAGCAGAAGCGGTGGTGAATCCGAATCAGTTGGGATGTGAATTTCCAAGTAAAGCCTTGGCTGGCGTAGGTGTTGCATTTTATGTGTTGGCCAATTTGGCCAGTATGCGTAAAAAAAATGCTAAATCCACAGCCAACCTCAGCCAATATTTGGACTTGGTGGCTTTAGGCACTTATGCCGATGTTGCAAGTCTAGATCTGAATAATCGGATCTTGATCGATGCTGGTTTGAAGCGGATTCAGCAAGGACTATGTCGTCCAGGGATCAGTGCATTATTGGATATCGCTGGTCGTGATCCCGCACAGTTAAAAGCACAAGACTTGGGCTTTGTGGTAGGCCCGCGACTCAATGCGGCTGGGCGTATGGAGACCATGGATATTGGGATTGAGTGTCTGATTGCGGCGGATTTAAGTACGGCTTATCCGATTGCGCAGCAGTTGAATCAACTCAATATTGAAAGACGCCAAGTCGAAGGGCAGATTAAACAGGAAGCTTTGGCTGAGTTAGAACATGTTCAGCTTGATCAGGATAATCTACCTGCAGCCTTGATCATGTTTGAACAGCATTGGCATCAAGGGGTGATTGGGATTGTTGCAGGGCGTTTAAAAGAACAATTCCATAGACCTGCAATCGTCTTTGCTGCAGATGAAGATGGTGTGCATATAAAAGGTTCTGCGCGTTCGATCGAAGGTATTCATATTCGAGACAGTATTGAGCGTATTGCTGAATTACATCCGCATTTGGTGAGTCATTTTGGAGGGCATGCTGCCGCGGCAGGACTAACCATTCAAAAGCAGCATTTTTCTGAATTTAAAACTGCCTTTGAGGCACTGATCGCTGCGCAAGATGAAAGTTTATTTCAGGCGACTATTTGGACAGATGGTGAATTGCCTGATTCGGCCATTAATGTCGAAACCGTCGATCTTCTGCAAAATTTAAGCCCATGGGGACAAAAATTTCCTGCACCGGTCTATGAAGGTCTATTTAAAGTTTTAGATTATCGTTGGTTGAAAGATGTGCATCTGAAATTAAAACTTGCTTTAGAGAATGGCTTAATGGTGGACGCAATTGCATTTAATGCGGCAGAAAAGTATGAATTTAATCCTATGCAAGATCAAATCCGCTTGGTCTACGAACTCGATAAAAATGAATTTAGAGGAAATGTCAGTGTTCAATTGAGAGTTTTACACTTGGCTCAATAAATTCTATTTTACAGGAAAATAAAAAAACCGCTCAGAAGAGCGGTTTTTTTATGGTTTTGACTTCAATGGATTAGAAGCGGTATTTCGCTGCTACACCAAATGAATTGTAGTCATTGTTGCCAACTTCACCGAAACCAACACGACCTTCAAGGCTTACTTGTTGGTTGAAGAATTTACGTGCATTGATCCCTACTTCGTTACGATCAGTGACATCGTTGTTGTAGTAGTCGGCACCAACACTGAAAGTTTTGTCGATGAAGTAATCCGCTGCTAGATTGAATTCATCTAGATCACCGAATGCTGCACCCGCTTCAAGGTTGATGTCTTTACCATTGCTTAAAGTTGTTACGTATTTAGCACGTAAAGTTGGATCTACACCATCATCATCATCGTTATCCCAACCTTTCACACCAACTGCAACTAAGAAGCCTGGTGCAGGAAGATAACCGACTTCAGCGCCGTAGTAAGTTGTATCGTTGTCTATTGTGCCGACTGCAGTGTCAACTTCGACATTATTACGGCTTACATCACCAGATACATAGAAATCTGAGTTTGGTACGAAGTATTCGATACCAACGCCATAAGTATTGTCGTCAACATTGCCACGGTCAGCGAAAGTTGCGTGTGCATTTACGTTACTTGCACGGTTTAAGAATGCAGCTTCTGCAAGAGGAGCGTTACGCGTTTGAACAGGGTTGAAGTAATAAGTACCGTTTACACCAAATTCACTGCCAGAGCTTCCATTATCTGGGTCGATGTAACCAGCTGAAGCGCCTACTTCTGCTTGATAAGCATGAGCTGTACCTGTAATAGCAAGTGCAGAAAGAAGTGCTGAAGCAATTGCGAGTTTTTTCATGGAAACTACCCCTCTAAATTGTTTGGCTAAATTTAATACATTTTTTGTTACAAGTTTTAGTCTAGAGAATTTTTAAAGATGGTCAATCGCTGCAAAGTTGCAGAACTGTGTATTCGGTAATTTTATGTAATTTCAATTACTTAAAATGTTGAAAAATATATAATTATTATTAATGTTTTGTTTTATTAAAACTGTGTAGATATTATGAATTTGTAGATTATTTGGTCAATAACTCGACTTTTTTTAAAGTAAATATTACATCCAAAAGAAAAAAGCACCTCAATTTTGAGGTGCTTTTTTATGCACATTCCTAATTCAAACGAAATTAGAAACGGAAAGTTGCATTGATGTTGAACGCTTGAACGTCGTCACCAAAACCAACCTGACCACCGATTGCTAGGTTCGGGTTAAGGAAGTATTTTGAACGGATAGCGAAGAAATCCGTGTCTACATCACCATCATCTTCGATGTTGTAAGATGCACCCACGCTAAATGCTTGGTCGAAGTAGTAGTCTGCACCAATCGTAACAGAATCTAAATCACCAAAAGCACCATCTGCTTCCAGGTTGATGTATTGACCATTGTTCAGAGGCGCAACATATTTTGCTTTGACAGCAAAACGGTTGTCTTCGTCTTCATCGTTGTCGCCTTGATAGCCATCAATACCAACAGCAAGTAAAAGGTTAGAGACAGGTAAATAACCTACTAATGCGCGGTATGTTGTTGAATCATAGTCCTCGCTTGCTGAAATACCAGCAACTTTTACTTCAGCTTTTTCTTCTTTGTAGCCTAATTCACCATTAAAGTAGAATTGTTCAAAGAAGTATTCAGCACCTAATGAAATATGGTGGCTGTCATATTCTGCTTTGCCTGCAAGCGGACCTGAAACAGGAAAATAATCGGATACATCAACTGTTTTTGTATCTAAATATTGATAGCTATATTTAGCATAAATATTGCTGTTATGGCCTAAAAATGCAGCTTCGTTTAATGGGCCATTTTTAGGGTTTACTGAGTCTAAATATAACGTGCCTTGTAAGTTGAACAATCCGTTTGAATCTACGATGTCATTGTCCCAATCTGTATAAGTAAAACCGCCATCAACTTGACCATCATAAGCAAAAGTTGATGAAGTGATAACAGCTAACCCTAGTGCAAGTAATGTCTTTTTCATAAAACCCTCGAAACATTATTGTTGTAAAAAAAATGTAATAAATAGTAATGCGAGCGTATTGTTCATATTATGTGCATTGAAGTCAATGATTTGGATGATCAACCTGGCTGAAACTGTGCAAATGCTCTGTGATATAATAGGCGGCTATTTAAGCCAAATTTTTTGATTGAGAGTAATTCACGTGGAAATTAATCCGTATCTATTACAGCTAAAAGACTTAAACGACCGTGGTCAAACATTACGGGGGTATCTTTGACTACGATCTGAAAAAAGAGCGTTTAGAAGAGGTTCTACGTGAGCTGGAAGACCCAGCAATTTGGAATGATCAAAGCCGTGCGCAAGCAATGGCAAAAGAAAAAGGTGAACTCGAAAACGTCATTAACGTGCTCGAAGGGCTTTCAACTCAACTAGAAGATGCCCAAGCGATGCTGGATCTTGCGGTTGAAGCAGAAGAAGAAAGCTTACTTGTGGATGTGCAAGCAGAGTTAACTTCAGCGGAAGCAGAACTTGCGAAATTAGAATTCCGTCGTATGTTCAGTAATCCGATGGACCCGAACCCATGCTATGTCGAAATTCAAGCAGGTTCAGGTGGTACTGAAGCACAGGACTGGGCATCGATGTTACTGCGTATGTATCTACGTTGGATTGAACGTCATGGCTTTAAAGCAGAAGTGATGGAAGAGTCTGATGGTGATGTGGCAGGGATCAAGTCTGCAACGATCCGTGTAGAAGGTGAGTATGCATATGGTTGGTTACGTACAGAATCTGGCGTACACCGTTTAGTCCGTAAGTCACCTTTTGACTCGGGTAACCGTCGCCATACTTCATTCTCAGCGGTTTTTGTATCCCCTGAAATTGATGACAATATTGAAATTGAAATAAATCCAGCTGATGTTCGTACTGATACCTATCGTGCATCTGGTGCGGGTGGTCAGCACATTAACAAAACAGACTCTGCGGTACGTTTAACTCACGCTCCAACAGGGATTGTGGTGGCATGTCAGAACCAACGTTCACAACACGCCAACCGTGACCATGCATGGAAACAGTTACGTGCAAAATTGTACGAACTTGAAATGCAAAAACGTAATGATGCGGCACAAGCGTTGGAAGACACCAAGTCAGATATCGGTTGGGGCAGTCAAATTCGTTCATACGTTTTAGATGACTCGCGTATTAAAGACTTACGTACTAGTGTAGAAAGTTCAAACACCGGTGCAGTGCTTGATGGCGATTTAGATAAGTTTATTGAAGCCAGCCTTAAACAAGGTTTGTAATTTAAATTTATATAGAAAACAAAGTTCTATCGGTTTTTGATTAATATATCTATAAAAATCGATATAAAAATCGAAAAAATACGATATAGTGTGTTCAAGATGCTGAATAGAACTTTGTTGTCCAAATTTTTATTTAATTAAACCCGTTTAAATTATGGATATTGATTTAATTTTTAAAGCACTTGCCAATCCGACTCGACGTCAAATCTTGGAATGGTTGAAAACACCAGAACAGTTTTTGTCAGAAGAACAATGCGGCGGCTTTAATCGTGGTGTATGCGCCGGCAATATCGAAAAACTCGGTAATGTTTCGCAGTCTACGATGTCTAATCATTTGTCTGTGTTACAACAGGCGGGCTTAATTCAAGCCGAGAAATATGGTCAATGGTCGTATTTCTCACGCAATGAAGAACTCATTCAGCAATATATCGATTATCTGCAAAACTCACTTTAAATCGTTTTTCGCATTTGAAGTGTCAGGCGAGACATATATGGCTGAACTTAATACTCCTCTCATTTTGGGTGATTTACACCTCAAAAATCGCGTTGTAATGGCGCCACTAACCCGTAGTCGTGCAACCATTGACCGTGTTCCAACGCCGATGATGGCTGAATATTATGCACAGCGCGCAAGTGCTGGATTAATCATTTCAGAAGCAACAGTCATTTCAGAAGCAGCTAATGGCTATTTGCAGACGCCGGGTTTATTTACCGATGCTCAAGTTCAGGGCTGGAAATTGGTGACCCAAGCCGTACATGAACAGCAAGGTTTAATTGTGGCACAATTGTGGCATGTCGGACGTGTCTCACATCCCGATCTTTTGAATGGTGATACACCAGTTTCTGCCAGTGCGGTACAACAGGCGGGTTATGTCAGTCTGCTTCGCCCAAAACGCGAATATGTCGTGCCACGTCCATTAGAGATTGCAGAGATCAAAAGCATTGTAGAACAATACAAACAGTCTGCGATCAAAGCCAAAGAAGCGGGGTTTGATGGTGTGGAATTGCATGCGGCCAATGGTTATTTGATCGATCAATTCCTACAAAGCAAAACCAATTTACGTGAAGATGAGTATGGTGGTTCTGTCGAAAACCGCGCACGTTTATTGCTCGAAGTGGTGGATGCGCTGATTGAAGTGTGGGGGGCAGGTCGTGTAGGTGTGCATCTTGCGCCGCGTGGTGATGAACATGACATGGGCGATCATGATCCACGTGAAACCTTTGGCTATGCTTTAGAGCAGTTGGGGCAGAGGAAGATTGCATTTTTCTTTACCCGTGAATATCTAGCGGATGACAGTATCAGTGATTATCTGAAACAGCGCTCAAATGGTGTGCCATATATTGCCAATATGCGTTTAAGCCGTGAAGATGCTGTAGATTTATTAGCCTCAGGTAAAGCCGATGCGGTGTCTTTTGGTAAAGCCTATATTGCCAATCCAGATTTGTTTGAACGTTTGCTAGCGAATGCTGCATTGAATGAATTGCAGTTGGAAAACATGATTGGAACAGATGTTGCCGAAGGCTATATTGATTATCCAAGCATGAAAAATAAATTTGGTTCAGGTCGTTCAACCTATTAATCGACACTTGAATACGCATTATCCATTAACATGTGGATAATGCTCTGATATATTCTGCCGATTCAAACCGTTTTTGAGCGTAATAATTTGACTACTCCTTTTTGGTATAACGCAGCTTTGGCACTGATTAAGCCGCTATATCAATGGCGCCTCAAAAAACGTGCTGAAGATCTCCAACTATATCAGCAAGAGTGTCTTGAGCGCTTTGGGCCATTTCAGCCAGTTAAAAACCGCGATGCAATTTGGTTTCATGTGGTTTCCGTAGGAGAAACCAACGCTGCACAGCCGCTGATTGAACATTATCTCAAAGCAGGTCATCCGGTCTTAGTCACCAATACTACCAAAACCGGACAAGCGCGTGCGAAACAATTATTTTTAAAAGCACCGTATGAATCACTGTTTCAGGCCGTGTATTTGCCGGCAGATCAAAAAAAGTTAGTCCGTCGTTTTATCGAAAAATATCAACCTAAAATGTTGGCTCTGGTCGAAACTGAACTCTGGCCAAATTTGATGATTGAAGCCGATCAGGCCAACGTTCCGTGTTTATTGATTAATGCCAGATTATCTGAAAAATCTGCGAAGGGTTATGGCAAAGTCCCGAGTTTGATGCAGCCGATGCTAAAGAGTTTGAAACAATTATTGGCGCAAGATCAGGCAACTTTAGCGCGATTTATTGAGTTGGGTGCAAACCCGCATACCAGTCAGGTCGTGGGAAGTATCAAATTTGATATTCATGCGCCCGATAGCTTTGTGCAACAAGCAGCGCAGTTGCGTCAAGATTGGGCTTTACAAGAGCGTAAAATCATCACCATTGCCAGTACGCATGCACCAGAAGAACAAAAACTGCTCGCGGCACTGCAGCCGATTTTGCAACAACAGCCTGAGCTGTTATGTATCGTCGTACCACGGCATCCTGAACGCTTTGATGAGGTTTTTTTAGAAGCGCAGAAACTGAATTTACGCACACAGCGCCGCAGCCTTAATCAGACCATTTTGCCTGATACACAAGTGTATTTAGCGGATAGTATGGGCGAATTATGGCTTTGGCTGGCACTGAGTCAGGCGTGTTTTGTGGGTGGATCGCTCAATGAACCTGGTGGTGGGCACAATATTTTAGAGCCCATTACGTTAAATGTGCCGACAGTTTTGGGTGAGAATTATTTTAATTTCCAGACCATTGTGGATGAGTTCGTTGCTGCTCAAGGCGTGAGAGTAGTGCAAGATGCAGAACAGGCTGCTCAGGTGTTGTTTGAGTTAATCGAAGATAAGCTTCAAGCTCAGTGTTTGAATGCTGCAGCGCAGCAGATTATGCAAAAGAATACTGGGTCGCTGCAAAAGCATATTCAGGTGATTGATCAGTACCTTTAAGTTTTAATTTTGCGATACATTAATTTTTATTAAGCAAGTTTTATCACGGCCTTATTTTATGGTGATCGTTGAACATCCTATTCGTAGGCATAATCTACTTTTAAAGGATTAAAAGTAGCAAAAATCCTCTGAACGCTGAAGGTACTTCCTGTACCTCAGCGCACAGGCGACATCCATGTCGCCTGTCCTCAATGACATATGCTTTGCGTGAATTGATATGGTTATTTATGAACATCGTCTTGCTTGATCCTCGTCAAACTGAATCTGAACTTTGGAGTATTAGCGCCAAACGTCAAATTGAGCATTTAAAAAACCATGTGAATATACAGGTGGGCGATACACTCAAAGTCGGTATTCGGGAAGGAAAACGCTATTTAACCCAAATCGTCAGTATCAGTGATGAGCGCATTCAACTTAAACCCTTACAAGAAGAAGAAGTACCTGCAAAGCATCCGGTGACTTTAATTGTGGCAATGCCTCGTCCGAAAGTGTTGCGCCGTCTGATCATGGATGCCGTCACTTTAGGTGTAGAAAAAATCATTTTGCTGCACAGTTATCGCGTGGATAAAAGCTATTGGCAGACCCCATTTTTACAGCAGCTCGATCACTATGTGACGTTGGGTTTGGAGCAGGCAGGTGACACCATTGCGCCCAAAATTGAATTGTATAAACGCTTTAAACCCTTTGTGGAGGATGTTTTACCGAGCAGGATCTCGTCAGACTATCCGGCTTATGTGGCGCATCCTTATGTCGAAGATGTGATGCCTACAGGGATTCAACATGGATGTACGATCATCATTGGACCTGAAGGTGGATTTATCCCTTATGAGGTCGATTTACTCATAAAAAACGGTTGCCAAGCAGTCAGCTTAGGCAACCGAATTATCCGGACAGAAACTGTGATTCCGTACGTTTTAGGGCGATTATTTAGCTGTTGACGCTTCTGTCTCAGCTTGATCACCACGGTAAACTTTCACTTCCTGTACAGGGTAAGGAATTGAAATACCATTTTGATTGAATGCTTGGATAACGTGTTCTTGCACTTCACTGATTGAGTTCGCAGTAGTGGTTTCAGTGGTATCTACCCACCAACGGACATTCAGATTGACTGAGAAATCAGCCAAAGCATTTACGTTTACGGTAAATGCAGGCTGGCTCAAGATGGTTGGATCTTTGTCCAAAATAGCCAAAACAATGTTTTTAGCTTTTTGAATATCATCTTCATAACCAATACCAACCACAAATTCACAACGACGACGTTGATAAGCGGTATTCACCGTTACCGCACTGGTGTAAACCGTCGCGTTTGGAATCACGATACGACGACCATCTGGAGAGCGTAGGAAGGTTGCACGGATCTGAATATCTTCAACAGTACCTTCCATTCCTGACACAATAATGTCATCACCGATTTTGAACGGTTCGCCGAGGAGAATCAAAATACCCGACAGTAAGTTCTGGAAAATATCTTTAAACGCGAAACCGATTGCGACCGAACCAATCCCCAAGGCACTCATGAGCTGACCCGGTGTGAAACCTGGGATTGCAATGACCATTGCAATTAGGAAACCGAAGAACATAATGGCTGAGCTACCCACACGGTTCAGGACCAAAACTAGATTTTGTTTTGAGTAAGAACGGTCAGTGAGCGCTTTACGAACAAAGAATCTAAAGAGTTTAGACAGTAGATAGAAGATCGTAAAAACAATTAATGCGATACAAATATATGGCAGGCGTTCCCAAAATCCATCGACAAATTTATCGATCGTTGAGTATGCGTCATTATATTTAGAGGTATGTTCCAGCACGGTTTGTGCGGTTTTTTCTGTTGCCTCTTGCAAAAGTTGAGTCGTGCCTTGAGTGACATCACTCAAGGCATTTTCTTTTTCAGCCACGAGTTTTCCAAATGTTCCGGTTTTTCGTTATTTTGCCTGAAATTAGTGGCGAAAATAACCCTCATTTACAGGCTTGCGAACAGATGTATCAAAATTCAGACAGGCTCAGATTCGGTCAGTGGCTTAGAAATATTCAGTGCCTTGTTGAATGATTTCTGTCGGCGATTCAATTTCACCGCTACCCATCATATACGAGGTGATGCTACCTGTAGCCAAGAGCGACAACACACTGATTAAAATCATCAACCATGCCAGAATTTTTTCCCAAACGGCAGCAGGGCGTGGCGCGCCGTATTGATTTACGGTCGGTGTGCCTGAGGCCAATAATAAATACAGGATAAAGAAAAGATTGATCATGGGGATAAATAATAATAGTAGCAACCAACCGGCTTTATTGAGGTCATGCAGCCGACGCACGACAAAGACACAATAAAAATAAATGTAAAGAATCATAATCGCCAAATAGGCGAGGCCAGATATCCCAGTGAATATACCAACAAATTGCTCATTTAACGCCATGGTATTGATGTTGAAAATACCCACGGCAAGGCTTAAAGCGATCAAGGCAAAAAAGCTGATGATATTGAGAAAGCCATACCAACCAATCATGCTCAGTCGACAAAAACGTCCATCAGGTTTCAGGGGATTATCCGATGTAGTGGTCGTCTGACGGGAAAAGAAAGAAGAGTCATTGGTGTTCATGATCGGATCAACTCAACGTATATGAAAGAATAAAAAAGCGGAGTGCTGAGTAAAATTACCTTTGCAGTATATGTTTAATTGAACTGGTCAGATACTGAATTAAAACATGTTTTTGTTGAAATTTTGCTTATAGATGTGCTTTAAATGGGAAAGAATAATACGACCAAAGCATGATTGCTGCGATTAAAAATTAATCGTCATACTGCTGTGATGCAGGAATTATAAAAGTAGAAATGTGGCATGGCATCTCGTGATGAGATGAATCAGATCAAGGAAAATACAATATGAAAGAGATCTATCCAGTACCTGAAAGTTTCAAAAAAACCGCACGCATCAACGAGTCGGAGTACTTTGAGCGTTATCAAAAATCGATTGAACAACCAGATGAGTTTTGGGCAGAGCAAGCGCAAAAGATCGATTGGATCAAACCGTTTACCCAAGTTAAAAATACAAATTTTAAGCAAGATGATTTTAAGATCGAGTGGTTTGCTGATGGTGAACTGAATGTCAGTGCCAACTGTCTCGATCGACATTTAAAAGAACATCCACATAAACCGGCCATTATTTGGGAAGGTGATCATCCTTCACGGCATAAAATCATTTCTTTTGAAGAACTGCATGATGAAACTTGCCGTTTTGCCAATGTGTTAAAAAAACATGGCGTGGGCAAAGGCGACCGTGTGGTGTTGTATATGCCAATGGTGCCCGAAGCGGCAATTGCGATGTTGGCCTGTACCCGAATTGGTGCAGTACATTGCGTGGTTTTTGGCGGTTTCTCACCAGACTCATTGGCAAGTCGTATCGATGACAGTAAGGCGAAAGTCGTGATTACTGCGGATTGTGGGATGCGTGGTGGCAAGCCCATTCCACTCAAAGAAAATGTCGATCTTGCACTCGACATCGAAGGCACATCTTCGGTTCAAAATGTCATTGTGGTACACCGTACAGGTAACCCGATTGAAATGAAGCCTGAGCGTGACCTGTGGTATCACATGGAAATCATGTCGGTCAATGATCTCTGCCCACCTGAACCCATGAATGCCGAGGACCCGCTATTTATTTTGTATACATCAGGTTCAACAGGAAAACCGAAAGGTGTATTGCATACCACAGGCGGCTATTTAACCTATGTGAATTGTACCTTCCGTGAAGTTTTTGACCTTAAACAAGATGATGTGTTTTGGTGTACTGCCGATGTTGGTTGGATTACGGGACATTCTTATGTGTTGTATGGGCCATTGTCGAATGGCACCACGACCGTGATGTTTGAAGGTGTACCACAATATCCAAGTTGGGCACGTACGGGACATATTGTCGATAAGCACAATGTCACTATTTTATATACGGCACCGACTGCAATTCGCGCCATGATGCGAGAAGGGGATGCCTTTGTCCGAGAAAGTGACCGCAGTAGTCTGCGTTTACTAGGTTCGGTGGGTGAACCGATTAACCCAGAGGCATGGAATTGGTACTACACCGTGGTAGGTGAAAGCCGCTGCCCAGTGGTGGATACATGGTGGCAAACAGAGACGGGTGGTTTCATGATTACGCCATTGCCGGGAGCAACCGATTTAAAACCGGGTTCAGCGACGCGTCCATTCTTTGGTGTACAACCTGCGATTGTCGATGCTGAAGGCAATGAGCTTGAAGGCGCCGTAGAAGGTAACTTGGTGATTAAGGATTCTTGGCCGGGACAAATGCGAACCATTTGGGGTGATCCTGAGCGCTTTATTGAAGCCTATTTCTCCACTTATCCGGGGACGTATTTTACAGGTGATGGCGCACGTCGTGACGAGTCTGGCTATTATTGGATTACGGGTCGTGTGGATGACGTCTTGAACGTTTCAGGACACCGATTGGGAACGGCTGAAATTGAAAGTGCGCTGGTTGCACATGATGCTGTGGCAGAGTCTGCGGTGGTGGGTATGCCGCATGATATTAAGGGACAGGGGATTTGCGCCTTTGTGACCTTACAAGCCGGGACAGCCGAGACGGATGAGTTGCGTCAGGAACTGGTGGCTTGGGTACGAAAAGTCCTTGGACCAGTGGCAACGCCAGATGCACTGCATTGGGCGCCAGCCTTACCTAAAACGCGGTCTGGTAAAATCATGCGCCGTATTTTAAGAAAAATTGCGGCCAATGAGCTGGACTCTTTAGGCGACACTTCGACCTTGGCAGAACCTCAAGTGGTTGAACATTTGATTGCTACGGTTTATCCGAAGTCATAAGAGCAATTTGAGCGTGAGTGATAGCATTCTGATGAAAGTTCACTATCGCTCATGCGATGGGTTATTAAGGCAATATTGAACGTCCTTTCCCCTAGAAAAGTTGATTAGGATGAAGGGCCGTTCATGATGCATTTTATCCATCGTACATACGACGGATAACAAAGACCAAGCCATGAGTCGCTTGAATGTTGGTGACTTAGATTTCATGAGATATAGATTTTACAGATATAGACTGCAGGCATTGAGATAAGCTGAATGCCTCTACTTTGTTAAGCTAAAACTGTAACAGAATAATCAGACAGACATATGAATGCTTCAACTCCATTGACTCAAGATCCGATCGATATTGCCCAAAAACTGGCGGCAGAATTTGCCACGACGGCTGCTCAGCGTGATAAGCAGGGGGGAAATCCCAAAGCTGAACGTGATTTGATTCGTCAAAGTGGTTTGCTTGCATTGTCCATTGGACAGCAATACGGTGGACAGGGTGCAGATTGGCTGACGATTTTTAAAACCATTCAAACCATTGCTCAAGTGGATAGCTCATTGGCGCATGTTTATGGTTTCCATCATTTATTGATTGCAACCGTACAGTTGTTCGCGCAGCCCGAGCAATATGGCCCGTGGTTTGAACAGACTGCACGTGAGCATTTATTTTGGGGCAACACCCTAAACCCCTTAGACCGTCGTACTACAGCGACGCAACTGTCTGAACACGAATACGTCTTTCATGGCGATAAAAGTTTTTGTTCGGGTTCCATGGATTCAGACATTTTGCTGTGTTCTGGCTTCAATGAAGACGGAAAATTATTGATCGGGGTGATTCCTACAGCACGTGAAGGCGTCAGTTTTCTCGGCGATTGGGACAATATGGGACAACGTCAAACCGACAGTGGAAGTAGCCATTTTGAACAAGTTAAAATTTCCAAAGATGAATTACTACTGAACCCAGGCCCATTAAGTACACCTTATTCGAGTTTACGCCCTTTGATTGCACAGTTGATCTTTGTACATATGTTCTTGGGGGTAGCCGAAGGGGCATTTGAAACAGCAAAAGACACGGTACAAAGCCAAAAAGCATGGTCAAAATCTTTAGCTGAAAATGCAGTGAATGACCCATTTATTCAAAAGCATTTTGCTGAGTTTTATGTGCAATTAGAAAGTGTACGTTTATTGGCAGATAAAGCGGTTCAGCGTTTGCAATGGGCTTGGGAGATTGGTGAAGCTTTAACGGCGGAACAACGTGGAGAAGTTTCTATTGCGATTGCAACAGCCAAAATTGCGGCCACCAATAGTGCGCTGTACATTACGCAAAATATTTTCCAAGTGATGGGCGCACGTGCCACGACGGCCAAATTGAATTTAGATCGCTTCTGGCGCAATGTACGTACCCAGACCTTACACGATCCGATTGATTATAAATATCAGGAGGTCGGTGAATGGGTGCTCACAGCCAAAGTGCCAGATCCAAGTTTTTATTCTTAAACGTATATTGCAAATGAGCCAATAAAAAGCCTCCGTTTTGGAGGCTTTTTTGCAATGTGCTGTCAGTCGATTTAACGCTGATGAATATTTTCTAAGGTATCGACTAAGGTTCGCGTTGTTTGATCAATTTCATAATTCACGGCATCACCGACTTGGACATCTTTCCATGTGGTGAGACGCAGTGTTTCAGGAATGAGATCGATTGAAATTTCACTATTGGCACGATCAACACGGTTCACAGTCAAACTGCAACCATTGAGTCCAATAAAACCTTTGAGAAAGAAATATTTAATATTGCCTGCTGGAATGTGAATATCGAGATGAAAGGTTTCCCCGCGATGCTCTAAGTTTTTGATCGTGGCTGTGCCTTCGATATGACCATATAGATTGTGACCACCATTTTCTGCCCCAACTTTGGCTGAGCGTTCGACATTGACCTCATCACCGGCCTTGAGCGCTTTTAACGTGGTGAGTTGATTGGTCAATTCAGAAACATCAAAATGTACTTGGTTGGCTGCCAAATCAATATGTGTGGCCGTTAAACACACGCCATTAATCGCTACACTTGCCCCGATAAAGACATCATGAAAAAAATTCTGATGATTTGAAATCACCAAGGTTGTGAAGCCATTGCCTTGACGAATGTCTAAGACTTTTTCTAAACCTTGCACGATGCCTGTATACATGTGAGCGTCTCTAAAATGATTTGCGTTTTCTGTATTGTAGGGACAAAACGACCGATCGGCTATGCCTTAGAGTGACCATTTCAGTACAGCATTTTGATCTGTCGCAGTTCGATTTTGGCAATGGCCTACAATGCTCGGAATGTTTCAATTGCCGCTAGGCGAGACTGCTTTAAATCAACGATCGGCTGAGGGTAGTTCAATTCCAGTTGAGGATTTTTGGCAAAGGGTTGGTGAATTTGTTTGGCATCCAAATCTGCGAGTTCAGGTAGCCATTGACGTAAATAATCCCCGTTCGGATCAAATTTCTGAGATTGGCTGATCGGGTTAAAAATCCGAAAATAAGGTACAGCATCTGTACCCGTCGAGGCGCACCATTGCCAACCGCCATTATTGGCTGCTAAGTCACCATCGACAAGGTGCTGCATAAACCATTGCTCCCCCAACCGCCAATCGATCAGTAGATTCTTACTAAGGAACATGGCACAAATCATCCGCACCCGATTATGCATCCAACCCGTAGCCAGTAGTTGACGCATCCCTGCATCGACGATCGGAATGCCCGTCTGGCCGTATTGCCACGCAGCAAAGTCTTGTGGTGCATGGCGCCATTTTATTTTTAAGGTTTTGGTTTGAAACGGCTGGTGCTGAGAAACTTGCGGGTAGTCAAATAAAATGTGCTGGTAAAATTCACGCCAAAGCAGCTCATCGAGCCAAGTTTGTTGTCCTCTGTGGTCGATCTGGAAATAGCCGCCTTGTTCACGAAAAAGGGCTTGCAGACATTGGCGAATAGACAAGATGCCCAAGTTTAAATACATGCCAATTCGACTGGTTCCATTGAGCGCAGGAAAGTCCCGATCATCAGCATAACGATGCAGATGTTGTTCAATAAATTCATCTAAGTACTGTATTGCGTGATCTTCTCCAATCGGCCAAAGCTCGATTTGAGCAGCTAACAGCGATGTGGGATAAAAAGGACGTAAATCAAATTGATTTTGCCACAGCGGATGCGGTTCGAGAGCCGCTTGGGCTTCAATAGCGGGATAACAAGTAGGCAGACTGATGCTCAATTTTTCGTAGCAATTTTTCTTAAATGCACCGAAAACTTGATAAGGATGTCCAGATTGATTGCGAATACTGCCAACAGGAAACAGGGTGCGGTCATGGTACAGCTCAACAGAGATGTGCTGCTGTTCTAATAACTGTTGTACTTCGCGATCTCGTTTAAGTTCATTCACACCATGTTCAATATGTGCATGAACAGTGTGTATATTGAGCTGAGTGCATAAGGTCAATAGCTCAGTGGCGATGTCTGACCAATGGGGAATATGCTGAATAATCAGTGGAATATTTAGTTCAGCCAATTGCTGTCGCAAAAGTTCCAGCTGGGCAAGATAGCGATGGATTTTAATGGGGGCATCGTCATGCCTTGTCCATTGTTCAGGAGAAAGCGCAATAAAGGCAATCGTTGGACTAGACTGTGTCGCCTGCCACAGTGCGCTATGGTCATGTCGTCTTAAATCTTGTCGAAACCAAACCAGTTGCATGTTTATTGCCTCTTGTTTTGTTGGAAATATCACAGGAATTACGGGGTGTCTATTGGTGATAAAATCATCTAAAAAATATCGATTTTAATAAAAAACCATATAATATCTAGGGTTTAAGTTAACCGATTGCGCACAATCTTGTCAGCTTAAGCGTACAAGCAACGAAGTTTTTGACGCTAGGCGCACTTTTAAATTTTACCTAAGATGAACTCATACAGGAACAGGACGTTCCGGAACATAAAACAATAACAAAGTGTTCACCATCAGGACTGTGAAGCAAGACAGGAGTCATGCTTAAGTATCCATATAGAAAAAGCCCGACAGGATGTCGGGCTTTTTCTTTGTCTATAGTTTAGCTCATTTTCTAGAATCAAAGCATATCTTTAAATGGGACTCGAGATAAAAAATCCCCTAAGCCGAGCCTTAGGGGAGGAAAGTGAAGTGAGCCGGTTGTGATTATTATGCTGATTACATGAGCTGTGACTGCATCAACAATTATGCTGATTTAGCCTGCACAACTTGCTGCTGTTGAGCTTCCAGTTCACGAACCAGTGGCAACACTTTTTCGCCAAAGTATTCCACTTCTTCAATGAAGTGGAGAAAACCTGAGAGAACCAAATCGACACCTACACTTTTGAGTTCCACAATGCGTTCGGCAATTTGTTGTGGCGTGCCAATCAGATTGGTTTTAAAGCCGTCGTTGTATTGAACCAAATCTTCAAAAGTAGATTTTGCCCAGTTACCTTCGCCTTCTTTTGTGGATGCACCTGCTTCACGAGTTGCATCGCCAAAGGCATTGACCGCTTCAGTATTGGCATTGTCGATAATAGCTTGAAGCACCGCTTGGGCTTCTTCCTCAGTATCTCGGGCAATGATGAAGGCATTCACCCCGATTTTGACCTGATGGTTATTGGCCTTGGCTTTTTCACGAATATCATCGATCTGCTTTTTCAACTCAGCAGGGGTATTGCCGTTGGTGAAGTACCAATCGGAAACACGTGATGCCATGTCACGTGCTGCACGTGAACTGCCACCTTGGAAGATTTCAATATGCGGTTTTTGTACCGGTTTCGGAGATAGAGTGTAATCTTTAAATTGATAGTATTTACCATCAAAACTAAAGTTATCCTGCGTCCAAACGCCTTTTAGGCTACGAATGAACTCTTCAGAGCGCGCATAGCGTTGATCATGTTCGGGCCATTCTTCACCAATCGCATCAAACTCTCCACGGAACCAACCACTTACAACATTGATTGCAATACGGCCATTGGTAAGATGATCGATGGTCGCCAATTGTTTCGCAGCCAGAGCTGGTTTCCAAGGGCCGGGTAAAATCGCTGCAATGACTTTGAGCTTTTCGGTTTTGGCCAAAATACCATGGCTGAAACTAACCGATTCGTGTTGATTTTCGGCGTTATAGCCTGCGGTAAAACGAATTTGAGTCAGCGCATAATCAAAGCCACTTTTTTCTGCAGCTTGTGCCAAACGCACGTTATAGTCATAGCTCCAATCGGTACGCTGTTCAATATTACTGACCACCAAACCACCACTGACGTTTGGTACCCAATACGCAAATGTAATGTTTTTTTCTTGTACTGACATTTTGCAAACCCTCGGGATCGAATTGTTATGCTGTGGTGTTTAGGCCACTTGCGTTTTTGGCTTTTTACTATGCAGTCGAGCTTCAGCGGCATCCAAACTTGGAACAGCTGCAGAAGGAAGGACTTCTTCTTGCTCGATTTGTTTATTAATGCCCAAGTTTTGGTTGGCTTGTTGAGACTTGGCTTTCACCACTTCAGCACGCTGACCTTTGGCTGGAGCCCATTCCAAAATCGGCAGCGCACGTGCTACAGCTAAAGTAATGCGGTCACGGAGTAATTCACTATGAATGGTATATTCAGGGGTGAAATCACGGTCTGTTGCATAGACTCCGATTGGTAATGTTTGCGCTTGGAAGAAACTGAACAATGGACGCAGTTGATGTTCAAGTACTAAGGCATGGCGTTCAGAACCACCTGAAGCTGCAAGCAAGACAGGTACATCCACCAATGCAGTTTGTTCGACAAAGTCAAAGAAGTGTTTAAACAGACCTGTAAATGAAGCACGGTAAACGGGTGTTCCAACAATCAGTGCATCAGCAGCTTCAACGGCAGCAAGGTCATCTTGTACACGTTGTGGCAATTGGTTACGGTAAATCGCGCCACCTAATAAATTGCCAATTTCGCTAAACTTAATAAAATGCACATTGATTGGAGTCGCATCACCGAGCTCATCAACAATGGCTTGTACCAGAGCTTCGGTTTTAGATGGATTGTTTAGGCCACCTGATACAGCAACAATATTCAGGGGTTTTTGTAGATTAACTTGAGACATTTTTTAAACCTAAAAGTGTGGTTTCTCGGAATGCCTTTTATTAATCCCGATGGGTGGATCACTGTAAAATAACGAAAATCAGAAAAGTTATCTGATTTTTAGATATGTTGGAAAAACCACAAGATTCGTGAAATATCAAATTTTAAACTGTTGATATTTCAACATATAATGCTTAGATATAAGCATTTTTACTATGTTGATAAAATTTATATGAAAATATGATTAGATTTAAAGATTTATAGAAAATGCGAAAAAAGACGCATTTTAAGCGAAAAATCTACATTTTAAATGCAAAAAAATAAGTTCTTGCATATCCTTCACATAGCATGTGTGGTTAGAATAGGGTCATTGTGCACAAGATCTCTCACGTTGCTTATGAATATTTTAATCGTTGATGATCACCCGCTGTTTCGTCATGCTTTAATTCAGGCGGTTCGTTATAGTTTGCCTCAGGCGCAAATTCATGAGACTGCAGCAGTCAATGAATGCTATGAACGTCTTGAAAATGGCCCTGAGCCTGATCTTGTGTTATTGGATTTAAACTTGCCGGGTGCTTCAGGCTTTTCTGCTTTGGTGCATATTCGCGCACAATATCCATCGATTCCAATCATTGTGGTCTCTGCGCATGAAGAAGCGTCGATTATCCAACGTGCGATTGCACATGGCGCGATGGGTTATATTCCAAAATCTGCGCATCCAAGTCACATTGGTGAAGCGATTCGTCAAGTCTTAGAAGGCGAGATTTGGTTGCCACCAAACCTACCAGCCAATATGAACTTCGACCCACGTGCTGCAGATGAAACGGCATTGGCAGAACGTATTCAGTCTTTAACACCGCAACAATTCCGCGTGTTAATGATGGTGGCGGAAGGTTTGTTGAATAAACAAATTGCCTATGAGTTGGATGTGTCTGAAGCAACCATCAAAGCACATGTGACGGCAATTTTCCGTAAGTTGGGCGTACAAAACCGAACCCAAGCTGTATTGGCAATTAATGCACTGAATATTGAAGAAAAGAAAATCTAAGGATTTTTTCCATAAAAAAGACCTCCACGATGGAGGTCTTTTTTTTCTGTTTAAGCACTAATGCTGGCGCTAGATCATTTCGGTGTAAATGCTGTTAGGTCTTTACATGCGGTTTAAAAGCAATAGAGTAATGCAACTTAACAATGACTTAAACAAACCACTTCAACTTAAGCAATATAGTCTTGCTTAGGCGTCAGATCGGTACAGTACAAAGGGTTGAGCGCACATTGCAGTTCATCAATTTGTTCATCGGACACATAGCCGCGCGCTTTGAGATAATCCGCGACACGGTCATCACGTAAACTCAGGAAAGCCGCATCATAAACACCTAAATCTACAAATAGGGCTGCAGTTTCTAAGCTGTTAAAACGGTCTAGATAAACATCATTGTCATACATCAGGAAGATATGGTCTTGCTTGGAGTTGGCATCAACATTTAAACGTTGTGCCAATTCAAATGGCGCTGTTTTAATAAATAGTAAATCAGATAATTCATCAAACTGTGTTTTATCCAACTGGTTTTTGTCGGTTTTGACTTTACCGAGCCAAGCTTTAAATACTAAGACCGCACCACCACGCAGTAGCATGCTCCAAATCTGATGACGGGTGTCCAAACCTAAGCCATTGGATTCTGCTTCTAAATTTTGCAGTAGTAGATCTTCCTGTTCTGCCAGTCGATCGAATAAGCCAAGACCTTGGGGTTTGTAGGCATTCGGTGCAAAGACATCAAAATTCAGTTCGTCAAATACCTGTAACGCAAGAGGAACGGCACTGCGATAGAGTGTTTCCAACGCTTCGACTTGCACATCACTTAATTTGCTGAACTTAAATAATTGACGCCAGTCGATCTCTGGCAAAATGGCATTGGCGCCATATTGACGATGAAACTGTAGATTTTGATCAAAACCATGCGGCATTGTTTCTGAAATATTCACAAGATCACTCCTAATATGCGGGGGAGATCAGCTTCTCAAGTGTTGAGTTATGACGCTTCTTGAATTGGCTTGAAACTGATCAACTTCTTATGAATATTTTTAAAACGAACGGCGGCAGCTAAATATACGACTAAAGTTTTAGTTTTTATTTTAACCTATAAAATACTGAGTTAAATCAAATAGATTTTTAATTGTAACTAAGTGTACAAGTGTTCACTCATGCATTCGATATTTTTTGCCATAGGCAATCTAAATTTGATATTTATGGCTAATAAATAGACGAAATGTCGGGGCTATTTTGAATGATCTTGCCGCTGAGACAAATTTTTTTGCCATTTAGGTAAGTTTAAGTAAGAACAAGGTAAACAAAAGCCCATTTCATGTGAATGAAATGGGCTATTTTTCACAGAGAGATGTCCTGTAACAGCGCTACTGATTTGAAATCTTCAAACCAGATAACCATGAACGGAGTGAAGCCGGTTTCAACGGTTTTTTCAGTAAGACGATGTTTAACTCTTTTAGACGTTGCGGTAGTTCAGGATCAGAATCTGCAGTAATCAGTGCCACAGGGACATTTTCCTGACGGTTATCTAAAATAAAGTCGAGACCGATCTTGTTGTTATTCAAATGTTGGTCAACCAACCAAACTTGAATATTCTCTTGTTGAATCAACTCCATGGCCTGTTCAGGTTCAGTGGCTTTAAAGACTTGATAGCCCCATTTGGTCAGTAAGGTCGACATCCCTTCCAAAATGGTTTCATCATTGTCTAAGCACAGAATCTTATAGGCTTTGGTTTTCAGCGGAACCGCTTGGGTCGGTGCAGCGACCACTTTTGGCGCAGCGACTACAGGGACTTCAATCATAAAGCATGAACCATGACCAAGTTCTGAGAACACATGTACTGGGTAGTCGAGTAAGCTGGTCATGCGTTGCACGATGGCTAAACCTAAGCCCAGACCCTGTTCACCCCATGGAGAGGTGTGTCCACAGCGTTCGAACTCTTGGAACAACTTAATGCGCTGTTCTTCCGCGATCCCAGGACCTGTATCCCAAACGCCAATACGAATATGCCCCGGACGTGCTGAACGTAGCACACCCACCACAACACGACCACGCGCCGTATAGCGTAGGGCATTGCTGACGAAGTTTTGGATAATACGACGAATCCACTGTGGGTCCGTGTCAATCCAGAACTGAGCATCGTGTACGGTCAGTTTGATATTACGCTGTGCTGCAATCGATTTAAATTGCAGTTCAAGATCACTGAGTAAGTCATGCAGCGGATAGGGCTGACGTTTCGGTTGAATGGTTCCGCCTTCGAGTCGTGCAATATCCAAGAGGGCAGAGAGCATACTTTCCGCACCATGCAATGCACGATCTAGTTGCTGAAGCGTTTTACGATCATCATCATTTTGTACGCTTTGCTCGAGGGCTGTACTAAACAGACGCGCAGCATGCATCGGTTGCAATAAGTCATGGCTTGCAGCAGCGATAAAGCGGCTTTTCGACATATTGGCTTTATCGGCTTGCTCACGTGCCAATTGTTGTTCAGACAGGGCATCTGCCAACTGTTGGGTACGATCTTGCACACGGCCTTCAAGCAAGGCTTCATTTTCACGGAAAGCGGTAATATCGGCAAAGGTCGTGACGAAACCGCCGCCTTCGATCGGATTACCACGCATCTGAATTACACGACCATCTTTACGAATCCGTTCAAATTCATGTGCGCTGCCGACTTGCATCCAATGCATGCGTTTACGCACATGTTCCTCGACTGAACCGGGACCACATTCGCCGCGTTCAGCGTTATAACGAATCAAGTCTGAAATTGGGCAACCGACGTAGACAATGTCTTTTGGATAATCAAACAGTTTGAGGTATTGATTGTTCCATGCCACCAAACACATATTTTCATCAACCACAGACACACCTTGAGTCATATGGTCGATCATGGTCATGATCAGGTTTTGGTTAAAGCGCTGCCACTGTGAGGCTTGGTCAAGAATATTGGCGACCTGACCGAGTGCTAAACCATTATTAACCATGGCTGTGGTGAGTAAGGTACGGGCGGATGCCGCACCGATGGTGCCTGCAAGATACTGTTCGGTAAAACGCCACCACATACCGTTGGCGCTGCTATTTTCATTTAAAACGACATTGTTTTGTGCGCAGAACTGGTTGAAGGCACGCATGGTTGGACCTTCACCGGTAATACGTTTTGCCAAGGTAATCAAATCACCTACTTTTAGACGCGCCACATCGTGGTGAATATAGCTGATGTCGTTTGATGTGCTTTGAGCAGGAAGGGGCTTGGTTTCATAATAAAAGAAACTTTCGGCCTGAATTTGCTCGGCAACACTTGGACGGAAGACGCGGGAAATCCAAATATAGAGGGTGATATTTAAACCGAGCGCCCAAACTACGCCATGGGTAAGTGGATCGAAAGATTCAAACCCTAACAGTGCTTCAGGACGTAACCAACTCAAGCCTAGCGGACCCTGACTTAAAAGATTTTCGGTAAATGTTTTAAATTGTTCAGGTAGGCTACGTAATACGGTTGGTAATAACAGGGTATAAGCCCACATGCCAAAACCGACCAACAGACCCGCATATACACCTTGCTTACTTCCGCCACGCCAATACAAACCACCAATTAGCGCCGGTGCAAACTGTGCCACAGCACTGAAGGCCAATAGACCAAATACTGATAATTGGTCAATGTCATTGAAGAAATGGAAGAACAAGAAGCCCAATAACATGACTGCTAAAATACACACACGACGTGTGAATTTCAGTACGAGTGGTAGGCGTTTGTCATGACGTGACAATAAGCGTGTACGCCACAGTGCAGGCATGATCAAGTCATTACTGAGCATAATCGACAAGGCCACTGACGACACCAACAGCATACCTGTCGAAGCTGAAAACCCGCCGAGAAACGCAAGTAAGGTCAACCAGTCTTGGTTATAACTTAAAGGCAGTGAGAGCACGGCAACATCGGGGATTGCCAAGTAAGCCGGTGCTGCATGCAGCGCCCAACTGGCAATCGGGATGATCGCGATAATGGTTAAAATCAGATAAATGGCGAACCAACGACGAGCACCACGAATATGCTTTTCATCTCGCAGTTCAACCACCGCGACATGGAACTGACGTGGTAGACAAATAATCGCTAAAGCAGCCAATAATGTTTGAATCCAGAAGCTTTCTGGCACACCTTTGAGCTGGACATCTTTAAATGTACTGCTAATGTCATGGCTGATTTGCGCCATGTTTTCAGGTGATTCAAAAACAAAGAAAAATGCGACTGCAAGTAGTGCAAACAGCTTGACGAAAGACTCAAATGCCACAGCCAACATTAAGCCGCCGTGCTGTTCAGTATTGGCAATCTGTCGTGTCCCAAACATCATCGCCAAAATCGCCAATACACCGGTCAAAAACAGCACACTATTGGTGGTACCTGTCAGACCAGCGGTCGGTTCTAAAATGACTGTTGCACTTAAGGCAATCGCACGTAGCTGCAAGGCTAAATAGGGAATAATGGCAATTACGGCAAGGATCGTTACCAGTGATGCTAAGGGGCCACTTTTACCATATCGTGCTGCTACAAAGTCGGCAATCGATGAAATGGCATGATGCTGACGGACACGCCCTAAACGTCGCCAAATATCATAGCCGAGCGCAACAAATAGTAGCGGTCCCAGATAAATTGGCAGGAAAATAATGCCCTCACGAACGGCGGCACCTGTTGCGCCATAAAATGTCCACGATGAACAGTACACCCCTAAAGTTAGACTAAAGAGAAGCATTCTGCCACGAGTACTGAGCCTGCTGGCATGCTTTTCACCAAAGAATGCACATACAAAAAGTAATGCGATGTAAAGGGCCAATACCCCGACGATAAGCCAACTATTCATAGAGCCTGCAGCATATTAATTCTCGCTTAATGATAACGCATCCATAGGCTTAGGGAGGTTATTGATCAAAATTTAACGACCAAAGTCTAAATTACAAGAGATAAGGAACATTGGTAAGTTTAGCTTCGAAATAATTCGAATTAGAAAATTGCGCGCCAAGGTTCGGCGTAAGGAGAATATTATGGATGAGAGACAGGTAGAACAAATTCTACAGAATCCAAAATTTAAGGAAATGGTCAGCCGTAAAAGTAAGTTGAGCTGGACTTTGACGATCATTATGTTGGTGGTCTATGTCGGCTTTATGCTCCTTGTGGGCTATAACAAAGAGTTCTTGATGCAATCCGTGAGTGGTGGTGTGACCACGATTGGTATGCCATTAGGTCTAAGCATTATCGTATTGTCATTCTTACTGTGTGGTGTTTATTCGTATATTGCAAACAACAAGTTGGATGCATTAAACGCAGAAGCAATGCGTGAAGTAGAAGCAATTACTCAAGAAAAAGGACCGCACTAAGATGAAATGGAATTCATTGAAAGCAATAGTATTAGCGGCTCCTGCTCTGCTCATGTCAAGCATGGCAATGGCTGGACCAGATTTAGGTGAAGCACAGCAACAAGCAACCAACTGGCATGCGATTATCATGTTCGCAATTTTTGTTGGCTTGACTTTGTTTATTACCAAATGGGCAGCGAAGCAAACCACAAACACTGCAGACTTCTATACTGCCGGTGGTGGTATTTCGGGTTTCCAAAATGGTTTAGCGATTGCCGGTGACTACATGTCAGCAGCATCGTTTCTCGGTATTTCCGCAATGGTATTCAGTTCAGGCTTTGACGGCTTGCTGTATTCATTGGGCTTCATGGTGGGTTGGCCAATTGTATTGTTCTTGGTGGCTGAGCGTCTGCGTAACTTAGGTAAGTTTAACTTATCTGACGTGGTGTCATTCCGTCTAGCTGAGAAACCTGTCCGTACCCTTGCAGCAGTAAGCTCACTTGTGGTTGTAGCGTTCTACCTGATTGCACAGATGGTGGGTGCAGGTCAGTTGATCAAACTACTATTCGGTTTGAACTACAACATTGCGGTTGTGATCGTTGGTCTACTGATGATGGCTTATGTAATCTTCGGTGGTATGTTGGCAACAACTTGGGTACAGATCATTAAAGCTGTGATGCTTTTGTCTGGCGCAACCTTCATGGCATTTATGGTCATGAAAGGCGTGGGCTTCAGCTTCTCTGAAATGTTCACTCAATCGATCCAAGTTTTCTCTAAAGTACATGACGTATCTTTAGCTGAAGCTGCAAACATTATGGGGCCGGGTAAATTGGCTGCAAACCCAATTGATGCGATCTCTCTAGGTCTTGCATTAATGTTCGGTACAGCAGGTCTTCCACACATTTTGATGCGTTTCTTTACTGTAAAAGATGCAAAAGAAGCACGTAAATCAGTAGTTGTTGCTACAGGTTTTATTGGTTACTTCTACCTATTAACTTTCATCATCGGTTTTGGTGCGATCCTTTATGTATCGAACAACCCACAATTTCTTGATGTAGCGAAAATGGCGGTAACTGGCAAGTTAGAACTTGTTGGTGGTAACAACATGGCAGCGGTTCACTTGTCTGATGCATTGGGCGGTGACTTGTTCATGGGCTTTATTTCAGCGGTAGCATTCGCAACGATTCTTGCAGTAGTTGCAGGTCTAACGTTGTCTGGTGCTTCAGCAATTTCACATGACTTGTATGCAAACGTATTCAAGAAAGGTCAAACTACACCTGAATCTGAACTTCGTATGTCTAAAATCGCGACTTTGGGTCTTGCGATCTTCGCAATGATTTTAGGTATCTTGTTCGAGAAACAAAACGTTGCATTCATGGTCGGTCTTGCATTCTCTGTAGCAGCGTGTGCAAACTTCCCAGTGCTTGTATTGTCGATGTTCTGGAAAGGTTTAACGACGCGTGGTGCAGTGATTGGTGGTGTGGTTGGTCTAGCAACTGCTGTGATTCTAATTGTATTGTCTAAAGCAGTTTGGGTAGATACATTCGCAATCTCTGAAACACCAATTAACCCATTCAATGGTCCTGCTATCTTTGCAATGCCATTGGCATTCATCTGCTGCTGGTTGTTCTCTGTGACTGATAATTCAGCACAAGCACAAGCTGAGCGTAAAGCATTCGATGCACAGTATGTACGTTCACAAACTGGTATTGGTATCTCTGGTGCTTCAGATCACTAATCTGAATCGCCTAAAAAGCCCCTAATAAGGGGCTTTTTTTATATTTGAGTGAATGATATGAAACAGTGGTTTGTGGACAAATCTCTGTCCTATTTGCGTGTATAATTTTCTCCATTGATCGACATCTTCCAATGGCCTTGATCATCTTGATAAGGCGAGCGCTGAATGGTGAATTGTTGAGAGAAATTATCCTGACCGATGCTAAAGCTCTGATCACCAAAACTGCTCAAATGGGCTTTTATTCGCGACTGTTCAGCACCACTGAAGGTTTGGTTGGCAATACTTTTTTCAGTATGTTCTTGATGGTAATACGTCACTTCGCCCGACGATTTGATCACTAATTCACTGTGGTTGTTTTGCCAAGTCCCCACATAATTTTCATGGCCTTTGAGGAGCGGACTGTTTTGTGTACAGGCAGAGAGCATGAGCAGACAGAGGGGTGCAAATACGAGATGTTTTTTCATAATGAAATCTACCACGCAGGAGATTCCTTTGAATATGTGCCTGAAAACTGAAACTTACAGTAGTTTTTTTGAACCTCTTTGGTAATAAGAAACCCAGCTAGAACAGTGCTCATATGGATGCTTTTTCAGATTAGGATCAACAAATCTTTGCAGTAGAAGAAACTTACTTCATGCTAATTTAAAATCAATCAGTTGATGATGCTTCAGATCGATCATTTCAGCGCATGAAAAAAATATAGAGATTGAAAATAATGCAAGGTTTTGTAGATTTTTGGAAAAGCTTTAGACTTTTACCCTCAGCATGGCTGTTACTGGTGCAGTTTCTGATCTTGGTTTTAACCGCGATTACCCGAGAAAGTCTGTCTTTTCGTGCGCTAATTTGGGTACTTGGGGTGTCGGTACTATTGATCATTGCCAAAGTGATTCGCCAAACTCCAATGTTTACGATTTTAGGACTGAGTTTTGTTGGCTGCGCCGTATTGTTTTCTACTTTGATTATGCTCGGTGTAAATCATCCCAATATTCAAATTATTGCGCATGGTTTTGAAGCATGCGCATATTTTAGTGCAGCCTATGGCTTATTACGCTATATGTTTGCCGATCGCTATTTAACCAAAGATGAACTTTTTGCAGCAGGGGCAGTATTTACCCTCATCGCATGGGGTTTTGCTTTTCTCTATAGTATTTGTCAGCTGATTTATCCGGATAGTTTTGTGAATCCTGCAGAGCCGGGTATGCAGTCGTGGTTAGATTTATTATTTTTAAGTTTTAGTTTGCAGTCTGCCACGGGCTTGTCGGATCTCATGCCTGTGAGCGCGCCTGCACGGGTGTTGGCGATGCTTCAAATGTTTTGTGGAGTGATGTATTTGGCTCTCATCGTTTCTCGCTTAATTGCTTTGCAATATATTGCCCATTTACCGGAACGCCATGAGCCTAAAGACAAATAATGACAGAATAAAAAAGGACGCAAATGCGTCCTTTTTGGTATTCAGTATCTAATATGAATTAGAAACGGAATTTAGCATTTACGCCAACAGTTTGAGTGTCGCCGATAAAGCTTGTTTCAGTCGCTTTAGCTGCTTCATAGTTAGCATTTACATAGCTAGCACCAACTGCAACAGCAGGAGTGATAAAGTAGTTTACGTTCGCGCCCCAAGCTGAGTCTGGAGTACCAGCAAAGCTAGATTCAGCGTAAGAAGCACCAACGCTTAATTTAGGAGTTACGAAAAGATCAGTTTTGAATTGGTAAGCAGTGTCATCACCGTAGATGATGCCTGATTCGAAACCAATTGCCATGTTAGTGTCGTCGATTGCGCCAACATATTTAGCACGTGCAGTGATTGCATCTTGGTCTTGGCCAATAGTTGTAGCTTCAGCAGCAGCTTTAGCAACACCGTTACCCATAACGTTGAACGCGTCAACAGCAGCTTGGTCAGCAACGCTAGTGTAACCAACAGCAACTAAGAAGTTTTGAGTTGGAAGCGCACCAACTTCTAATGCATAACGGTCGCCGTTGTCTTCTAATACTTTAGATGCTTGGTTTTTAGAATCTAAAATAGTGTGGCTGTAAGACGCGCTTGCATATACAGGAACAACTTTAGTTGGAACATAAGCTTCAGCTTTAGCACCAAAGTTATGAGCAATTACGTCAACACCTTGTGAACCAACTTCGCCGTAGTTGTAAGCAACAGCTACGTTAGAAGCTTGGTTTAAGAATGCAGCTTCTGCTAAAGGGCCTTTTGTAGAGTCAACATTTTTGAAGTAGTAAGTACCTTGAACACCACCAATGAAATCTTTGTCATTTGTAGTTGTGTCGATGTATTCTGCTTGGCCTTGAACTTCAAATTGGTAAGCTTGAGCACCGGTCATGGCTAATAATAAAGCAGTGGCTAAACCGAGTTTTTTCATGATTTTCTACCAGTTGTTACAAATGGATTAAACATTGAGCATTGTATTGTAACAATATATTAAGTCAATGATCCTAAAGGTTATTATTCAGTCTCTGACTCAGATCTTTATTTCATAATAAGAAATTCAGTTTTTACTCTAACTAATAAGTCACTCAAAAAAAATCATTGAGAACAATTAAGTAAGTTTGATTAAATTCTTAATTAAAAAAATACACTTGAAAAAATACACAACTTTTCAATCTAAAATAACAATTATTATTGTTATTTTAATTCAAAATAACATTTATTGTAGTGGGTAAATTCTAACGCTTTTCACGCATTTGAGGTAATAAATCGGGACTTTGACTGCTGAATTGTTGGGCTAAAACCACTTATTTGTATATTAAATAGACATTTTTGTTTTAAGTTTGAGGGATATGTCACTTAAATATGTGTCTTTGTGATATTTTTAATATCCTAGTGAAATACTTGGCTTTACATCAGGTTTTATTTGATTCATAATTTGCCAATCGAGTCGTCACACGGTTTAAAAGTGTGACTTTGACCCTGATTCTCCATTATTGTTTTTTATTCGCCCAACTTTCCCCAAGGTTGGGCTTTTTTTTATTCAAAATGCAACTTTATATTAAAGATAAAATATAGAGCAAATATCTCGTAGAAATAAATGCACTTTTATGGTGCGTTAATAATTCTATTTATCTTTCAATTAAAGTGATATAGACAAAAAAAATCCTGATTTTCAAGGAAAATCAGGATTTTTTAGCCAAAATTTTCGGGAAACTAAAATATTCTGCTGAGGAAGAAATCTAGTGTGCCCTAATACGGTGCATTCTGCACCAATTTATTGCAATTGTAAATATTTATTTAAACAAGTTGATAAAAAATATTTCGCTTTGAAATATGCTGCTGTTTTTTAGCAAATTATCTCGTTCTAAAGTGATAAAAATGTGACAGATTAAGCACATTTATATAGAATTTAGAGCTATAAATGTTCACTTTACAAATTAATAAATTATTGGTCATTAATTTAAATATTCCCGCGTTTAGTTGAGAAGTGGGTTGGGGTATGCAACAAGTGTGGGGCATAAAATAGATGGAAACATTACGAACAGAGCATATTAGTAAGCGCTTGCAACTTGCGATGCTAGTAATCGTCTTGTCTATCGTATTTATTAGTGTTCCACTGATTGTGAGCAGTTATCAAAACTACCTCAAAAATGCTCAAGCGCTGAAAGAAATTCAGATGCTAAAAATGGTGGCAGATTTAACCAACCAAATTTCTCGTGAACGTGCGCCAGCTAACAGTGCAATGTCGAGTCAAGGTGAACAGCGCGAGCAAAAAATTATTGAGTTGGCTGAATATCGTCAAGGCGTTGATCGGCAATATCAAGATACACTGAAAGTTTTAAAAGAAACGGGCTTTGCACCGATCGCCCAGCAGTTAGAGTCCAATTTATATCCATATTTGTTGCAGGGTCGCAAAACGGTCGATCAATATATTGCGCTGCCGACACAACAGCGTGAAGCTAAAAAATTGGATCATGCCATTTTGGCGATGTTCCAAGCTTGGGATCAAAGCTATATTGCCATGCAGAAATTGGTCAATCATTCACATGGTAAAGATACCCGTGTATCGAATTATTACACGCTGATTTTATTACTGGCAGAATTACGTGATCAGGCGGGACGAGTCGCATCAAATATTATGGCTGCGGTATCATTTCAACAGGAAATTCCAGAGCAAAATTTAGCGCGGAGTTTACAAACCCAGCGCCAAACACGCTATCTATGGGAATTGATCAATGTCGTGCAGTCCGAACATGACAAAACACCTGAGTTTAAACAGTTACATCATGCGGTACGAACGGAATTTTTAGATAAAGGTTTGCCAATTATTGATGGTTTGGCTCAAAAAAGTCTTCAACATCAGCGTTATCACATGGATGGCACCCAGCTCACTGATGCAATGGTCAATAAATTTGTCACAGTGGTGGAATTGCAAAGTTATATTTTAGATTACAGTCTCAAAGTAGCTGCGGATGAACAACGTGAAGCGCGAAATAAATTGATTTTCACGCTTTTTGTCTCGCTCGTGTCATTACTGACTGCATTATTAACGATGTTCTATGCCAAGAAATGGGTGTTTGAACCTTTAATTCGTGCTCGTAATCAGTTATTTAAACTGGCAGGGCACCGACAAATGGATCAAGGTGTGATTGAACCTGCCAAAGTAGGTTATCTCAGTTTATTTGACGCCATTCAGCATATTGAAAACATGCTGGAACAGCGTGATGCCTTTGAATTTCAGCTTAAACATATTGCCAATACTGACTCACTTACCAATGTCGCCAATCGTTTTGCCTTAGATGAATATATTAAATTTCGCGACAGCCAAAATTCAGGCTTTTTACATACAGCACTGATCGTGATTGATATTGATCACTTTAAACAGGTGAATGATCGCTATGGGCATATTGTCGGCGATTTGGTGATTCAACATGTTGCCAATCAATTACGAAAACATATTCGTTCATCCGACTTGGTGGTGCGATATGGTGGAGATGAATTTTTAGTCCTGATCGAGGGGATTAATATGCTCAAAGCCCAACACATTGCCGAAACTATACGGCACGATATTCAGAATGTGAATTTTAATTTGGTAGAAGACGAAACCGATCTCATCGTGACGGTGAGTATTGGAGTGGCAGTGGGGGCCAAAAGCTGGATCGATTTATTAGAGCGAGCAGACCAAGCATTGTTTAAAGCCAAAGCTGCGGGGCGTGATCGTGTTTCAGTCTAAATGCAGCTTGGCAGATTCATAAAGTTAGCTAGACAAATGAATTAATCTTCATCTTTATATAATTTATTGCAGGCTTGTTGGTTCATTTGACTACCATCTTCATTCCAACACTGGGCTTGGGTAATTTTGCCTAAATCGTACTGAAGCACCGCTTCAGGTTGCCCATTGTCATACCAAATTTTATAACTGTTATGACGAACACCATTACGATAATAACCTTGGCGTTCTAGTTTGCCGTTTTCAAACCACATTTTCAGCTCGCCAATCAGTTTATTGTTTTGAAAATTGGCATAGGTCCACGGTTTACCATTACTGTACCAGCGTTGGCGCAGGCCATGCTCGATACCATTTTTATAATTTTGAGAAAAAGCCAGTTGCCCATTTGGATGCCAAATTTTGTAATCCCCCTGCGACTCACCATTGATGATGCTACTTTCTTGCTCTTTTATCCCATTGGCAAACCAAAACTCAAGTTTGCCCTCGTACTCCCCATTTTTATAAGCAATGCGGCTACGGGGTTTGCCGTTGGGGAAGAAACTTTCAAATACGCCTGAGCCTTGAATACCATCTGGAAAGTGAATGAGATGTTCACATTCACCATTTTTAATTTTGCTGTTGCTCAGAAAGATGGTGGTTAGGGCATTGCCATTGGCATAGACATATTGATTTTCAAAGATCCCTTTGTGTTGAGTCGGGGTACTGAGGGCTTTACACTGCGGCTTATCTTTCCATGGGCTAAGATCGGGGTCTTCTTGTGAGACAAATAGCACCATGTATTCGTTTAGATAGCCATCGGCAAAGCTATATATTGGACATAATAAGAGGCTGAAACTTAAGATAAATTTATTCATTGTTAGTATGCTTTTATATTTTAAAAATTAAAAATTATTCGTTGTTGAGTCCACGATAGGCGTCATCATAAGGATGTTTTATTTAAAAAGAAATAGTGCTTACGCTAAGTTTGGAACAGATACAAGACTGTTGAAAAGTACACAATTCAGGTTTGAACTTCATCTTATACTATGGACTTTAAACGCCATAAAAATAGTGCAATGAAAAAAATATATCTATCTTTGATGACTGTCCTGAGTTTGTCCGCATGTACAGCAAATGAAGGCATGTTGGATTCATCTCAACACTTAAAACAAACCACTCAAGCCAATTTAGAAAATTCACGGGTGAGTGAGATTCCGTCTTTATTTAATCAAGCACAAACACAGGCAGTATTTGTCACATTTGATGGTCAGCGTTTAAGTCATTATGGCAATGACTTACAGCGCGCCCACACTGAATACATTCCTGCATCTACCTTTAAAATGTTAAATGCTTTAATTGGTTTGCAGCATCAGAAGGCGACAGCCACTGAAATTTTTAAATGGAAAGGTGAAAAACGTGCTTTCCCCTCATGGGAAAAAGACCTGACTTTGGGTGAAGCGATGCAAGCATCTGCAGTTCCTGTATATCAGGAACTGGCAAGGCGAATAGGTTTGGCGTTAATGCAACAAGAAGTCAAACGGGTCGGTTTTGGCAATGCCAATATTGGCAAACAGGTGGATAATTTTTGGTTGGTTGGGCCGTTAAAGATTACGCCTGAACAAGAAGTCAAATTTGCGTATCAGCTTGCGACAGAGAAATTACCGTTTGATGTCGCGGTACAAAAGCAAGTCAAAGATATGCTTTATATTGAAAGCCGTGGGGATGCGAAGTTATATGCCAAGAGTGGTTGGGGTATGGATGTGGAACCTCAAGTCGGTTGGTATACCGGTTGGGTAGATGATGGTCATGGCAAGATCACGGCGTTTAGTTTGAATTTGCAGATGGCTGCAGGGGATGATGTGGCGGAGCGTAAGCAGTTGACGTTGGATGTGTTGGATAAGTTGGGTGTGTTTCATTATTTACGTTAATTTTTTGAATTTTGAATTTTGAATTTTGAATTTTGAATTTTGAGTTGGCACGTCCTCGCTTTGCATTGGGTTTGAGTTTCCATTGCGTAGGATTTATCTTACTTTTGAAAGCACAAAAGTAAGCAAAATGCTTTTGTTTGGTTGAAGGTAAGTCCGAACAGTTCCAGTTGAATGTATAAAATAATGGTGCGAATTTTGTGGATGGATTTAGTTCAGGTTATTTTCAAAAAAATATGCTTTTCTAAACGTCCTCGCTTTGCATTGGGTTTGAGTTTCCATTGCGCAGGAGATTCCTACTTTTGAACGCACAAAAGTAGACAAAATGCTTTTGTTTGACTGATGGCACATCCGTGCTGCCCCACTCAATCAGGCGACATCCATGTCGCTGTCATGTGATTAAAAGAATTATGAAAATAAAATATCTCCTAACGATAGTTGTAGTACATACCACCGGCCATTTTTTTCTCCTCGTAATTCAGGTGATCCAGTAGTCGAGTCTGCATAATTTAACGTGATATTAATTTCTGTATCTTTAATCCCTTCATTTTTTATGTATTGGATATTGGTTAAGATTCTTGTTGATGATGCTGTATAGTCTTCTAATGCAATAATTTTAAAATTTAATAATTCACTTTTTTGATAATCACTTTTGATTTCTTGAGAAGCTTTACCTAAATGTTTCCCAATATTATGTATTAGTAGTGGGGGAAGTTTGCCCCAATGTTTATTTTTCCAATGATTTAAAAATTCTAACAAAGTAAATTCAGGAGAATCATCTACAACTGTTTCTAGAGTTTGAACTATCCAATAATCTTTCGGTTGTATAGGTCGCGGTTTCCATAAACCAATACGTTTTGAAAGTTCTCGTGTTTGTTGATGTTGTTTTAAGATCGTTTGAAAGGATTCGGGTGGTTTTGGTTGCTTGTTTAAGGCCTTTTCATCTGCCCATTCTATAAGGGATGCCAATGCCCACCAACATTTTGATGCGACTTCTTTATTTGCAAAATTTAGATCACGCCCATGAAGTATTCCATTTCTATAGGGAATCTTTATTTTTTCGGTTGTAGTATTTTTTCTAGCACTATTCATAAGTATCTTTAAAAAAGGTAAACCTGTTTTATGAGCAGTTATGCTATCAAATAGTTCTAAGTCAGATTTTTCTGCAAAGAATCCAATATGTGCTGAAATGTCATTCGCAAGACCATCTATGAGTGCAAGTAGAAGAGGAATACAGGCATGATATCGCTCTTCTAAATAGTCAATTTTTAACAATTTGAGTAATTCGACTCTTAATTTGAAGTGTTTTCGAATTCCACATTTTTTCAACACAAGATCAATAAAAATTTCATCAATAGAGTTTATTAATAGTAATTTAGCTTCTTCAATTTTATTATCTAATCCTAGACTGACTGATTCTTCCAAGATGGATTGGTTTAAAGCTCCGTAACAGATCCAGCCCTCATTTGAAAACAATTCATTAAACTGATCTGGGAGAGTAAGGATAGAACTTTGATTTTGAATCTCTATAAATTGTTTCTTTAAAGATTTTATTTTAGGACTTACTTTATAAATAAAAGGAATTTTATCTAATACAGAAAAACTAATTTTTCCGAATTCTAGTAAATTGAGTAAAGGTTGGATAGATTCGTTATCTTTAATTTTTGTAGGCATATTGATAAAAACGGTAATATATTTATTATCGTTTTTATCATGCACTTAAAGGAAAGTGAATCTTACTTCAACATCAGCTTTAAAAACTTCGCTGTATGCGACACTTTATTCTTCGCAACAACTTCAGGTGTACCTTCGGCAATAATCATACCGCCACCCGCACCACCTTCAGGGCCTAAGTCCACAATCCAATCGGCAGTTTTAATCACATCCAAGTTATGCTCAATCACGACAATGGTATTGCCCTTATTACGTAGCTCATGCAGGATGTCGAGCAATTTGGCAATATCATGGAAGTGTAGACCAGTTGTTGGTTCATCAAGCACATACAAGGTTTTGCCTGTATCGCGCTTCGCCAACTCACGAGCCAATTTCACACGCTGCGCTTCACCACCCGAAAGCGTGGTTGCAGACTGACCCAAACGGATATAGCCCAAGCCCACTTGGTTCAAGGTTTCCAAACGACGGTGAATCACAGGAATAGCGTCGAAGAAATGCATCGCATCTTCAACTGTCATTTCTAACACATCTGAAATATTACGACCTTTATAGCCAACTTCTAAAGTTTCACGGTTATAGCGCTTGCCGTGGCAGGCATCACACGGTACGTACATATCAGGTAAGAAATGCATTGCGACTTTAATCATGCCGTCACCTTCGCAGGCTTCACAGCGACCACCTTTCACGTTAAATGAGAAACGACCCGCCGCATAACCACGTGCTTTAGCTTCAGGGGTTTGCGCAAACAGTTCACGAATAGGGGTGAACAAACCAGTGTAAGTTGCGGGGTTTGAACGTGGTGTACGACCAATTGGGCTTTGGTCAATATCGACGACTTTATCGAGGAATTGTAAGCCATCAATCGAATCAAATTTTTCCGCAGTGAGCGTGGTTGCACCATTCAACTGAGTTGCTGCAAGTGGTAACAAAGTACGGTTAATCAGCGTCGATTTGCCTGAACCGGACACACCTGTCACACATGTCATCACACCTAAAGGAATAGTTAAATCGACATTTTTCAGGTTATGACCCGCAGCGCCCATTAACTTGATTTGTTCTTCAGGTTTTGGCGGTTGTGTTCGTGTTTTCGGCACATCAATACTGAGTTTTCCTGATAGATATTGACCGGTTAATGAATCTGGATTTGCCAAAATTTCGTCATACGTCCCTTCGGCAATCACATGACCGCCATGCACACCTGCACCTGGGCCGATATCAATAATATGGTCGGCGGCACGGATCGCATCTTCATCATGTTCTACAACTAATACGGTATTACCTAAGTCACGCAAACGTACTAGGGTTTCCAATAGGCGGTCATTATCACGCTGATGCAAACCAATAGAGGGTTCATCCAGCACGTACATTACGCCCATCAGGCCCGCGCCAATTTGCGAAGCCAAACGAATACGCTGAGCTTCACCACCCGACAGTGTTTCTGCCGAACGCGATAAACTTAAATAGTTCAAACCGACAGAGACTAGGAAGTGCAAACGTTCACGAATCTCTTTGAAAATCTTGTCAGCAATTTCGCCTTTGGCACCGCTTAAGTTGAGGTCTTGATAATAGCTTTCAGCATCGCCGATCGACATCTTGGTGATTTGCGCGATGGTTTTATCTTTAACTCGGACATGACGTGAAATTTCATTGAGACGTGAGCCACCGCAAGCATCACATGCAGCATTGGATAAATACTGTGCTAAATCCTCACGCACATAGTTCGACTCCGTTTCACGGTAGCGACGCTCTAGGTGAGGTAGAATCCCTTCAAAGGCTTGCACACGTTTGTGCGAACGACCACGCTCATCAATATAGCTGAGGTCAACTTTTTCCTTGCCTGTACCATAAAGGAATTTCTTTTTGGTCTCGGTATCGAGTTCATTCCACGGTGTGTCTAGAGAATAACCAAAATGATCGGCAACTTTTTGGATCATGCTGTAGTAATACGGACGTTGACGGTCCCAACCACGGATTGCCCCTTGGCTAATCGAAACTTCATTATTAGGAATCAATTTGTCAGCACTAAAATGGCTGCGGGTGCCTAAACCATCACAAACAGGGCAGGCACCGAATGGATTATTGAAGGAAAATAGACGCGGTTCGAGTTCACCTACGGCACGTTCACATTCAGGGCAGGAGTGTTTGGCTGAAAATACGCGGTCTTCTTGTTCGCCTTTCATCCACGACAAAATGGCAATATCACCGCCCATGCGTAAAGCCGTTTCAAAACTTTCTGCAATCCGGTTGCCAAGATCATCACGTACCTTAAAACGGTCAACAACGACTTCAATGGTGTGCTTTTTCTTTTTGTCGAGTTCAGGCGGAGTATCAATATCAATGACTTCACCGTCGACACGGGCACGGACAAAACCTTGACCTTGTAATTGTTCAAATAAGTTGGTGTATTCGCCCTTACGCTCTCGCACCACAGGGGCAAGCAACATAAGCGCTGTGCCTTCTTCTAGACCTTTGACGGTATCGACCATTTCAGACACAGTCTGAGCCACCATCGGGAGGTCATGTTCAGGACAATACGGCGTGCCGACACGGGCATAGAGTAGACGTAAATAGTCGTAAATTTCGGTGATCGTTCCCACCGTTGAGCGCGGGTTATGGCTCGTTGATTTTTGTTCGATGGCAATCGCGGGACTCAAGCCTTCAATCGAGTCAACTTCGGGCTTTTCCATTTGCGAAAGGAATTGGCGTGCATAGGCAGATAAGGACTCAACATAGCGACGTTGACCTTCAGCATACAAGGTATCAAAAGCCAAAGAGGACTTCCCTGAACCAGAAAGACCCGTAATGACCACAAACTTGTCGCGTGGAATATCGAGTGACACATTTTTTAAGTTATGGGTACGTGCGCCTCGAATACGGATATGGCTTTGGCTCATGCAAGGGGTCCTAAAATATTCATCGAAAAACCTATATATGATAGCGCATGAAAAATGTTCAAGTGTAATTTAAACCTAGATTTATGCGTGACTTTGTGAGAAAAATGGCCGAATCAAAATATAGCTGTCTGTGCCGATGCCCTAAAGCATCCGCAAATCAGCAATCTAGGACTTTTAACATGAAATGGCAACTTCATCTCAATCCAACATTAGGTGTGATGGGTTTATTGATGTGTAGTGTGTTTTTGAGTGCATGTACCCCGAACCACACACCGAAAGCGCAAAATTATGACAGCTTAGAACAAGCAACTTTGGCGCTGAATACCGAAAGTGAAAAAATTGATCTGTATATTGCAAAATTAGGTCAAGCCAAAACAGAAGCTGAAAAAAAGCATCTGGCTTGCGAAAAAATTCCTCAACAGTTTGATTTGGTTTTGGCAATTGTTGAAAACAATCAACATTTGATGAGTGCAGAAGATTTAAAAGTTCAAGCGCAGTTTAAGCAAATGGCTGAGCAACAAAAAGCGCGCTTTACATCTAGCCTATGGTGTAAAGGTGCATAAAGATCACGGCTCTATGACTGTTTTAAGTTCATCGTTTAAATCTCCTGTGCTATGCGCATAAAAATGCATTAGAAAATCTCAGGACTATCGCAGAAAAGGCGTAAAATGCAGTTTTATCGAAACCATAGAATGCCATGTTGTCCTTATTTCTCAAAAGCTTAATGGGTGCCTTTGTTGTGGTATTAATTGCTTTGCTGTCTAAAAGTAAGGTGTTTTATATTGCAGGTTTGGTTCCATTGTTTCCGACTTTTGCGTTGATTGCTCATGTAATTGTGGCAAATGATCAGGGTGCAGCCGCATTACAAAAAACTGCGCTGTTTGGACTCTGGTCTCTCATCCCATATTTCATTTATTTATTGATGGTGTACCTGCTCGCAACACGTTTGAGCTTAACGGCATGTTTGAGTGTAGCAACTTTGAGTTGGGTGCTTGCTGCGGCTGTTTTGATTTATGCATGGCAGAGTTTTCAGTAAGCATCAAAAGCCTATATCGATGCTGTTTCAGATTAACTTTTTATCGGTTCTAGATCATTTATAAAACAATAGATTTGTATTAAATTATGATGAATTTCCAATCACTAAATGTGTGATTTAAAATGTAAGTATTTGAATAATTAATTATAATTCTGCCAGAACAGAAAATAATCATGATAAGAGCAAATAATGTTAAAACAATTTTGGGTGATCATCTGCCTCATGTTTTCAAGCCAAATCCTGTGGGCTGAAGACAGTCAAATCCTCGCGTTTGAACAGTTTATTGACCCTGCAGCCGAGCAGCGTTATAGCGTGAGCGTGCCTGCGGTCGGGCAAAATGAACAGCTATGGTCTGTGGTCTATATGGTGCTGCAAACCAACCAAGTCCCTGACAATACCGTATTGGACTTTAAAGTCGTTCCCCAAGGTTTATTATCGAAAAATAATCCTGCACAAAAAATACAAGAGTATGCTTTTGATGGTGTACAGTTGGCACAGAAAAAAGACTATGTACTGTCCCAATTCTCCGATTTGAGTGAACAACTGGAAGATCAAACGGACAAGAAAGTGCAGGATGCATCAATCTTTGATATTAGTCGTGCCCATGTATATGCCCGCGTAGAAGATTGGGTGCCTGACTATAATGCACAAGCTACTCAACTGAATATTGAACTGGGAAAACTCAATGAAATGCAAGTCAAAGGGCTGTATTTCATTTTAGGCAAAGGTGAAAAGCCCAAAGATTTATTGGCTATTGCTCAACTAGATCCGATGGTCAAATCACAATTTCATTCAGAAGAAATGCAGGAACGCAAAGCAGCGCGCAGTGAAATGCGTGAAGCACGTTTTGCGATTTTTTTGGTGATTATCGCGATGGGGATTTTTCTCGGATGGTATCGTTTTAAATGCTAATGCCTGAAATGATCGTGCAGGATCATTTTAAAAAACGAATCCAACCGTATTAAAAAAGGATCTAAAAGCAATTTTAGATCCTTAAATTTTTATACAGCTTAAATCACAGGTTTATTCAATAGGCCATGTGCGCTGTTGATACGCGCTGTCCCAGAACATCCATTCTAATTTTGCTCCGTTTGTGTAAGCGGCATGCATCTTTTCAAGCGTATCTGCATCGCAGCGAGCTGCCACTCGATCAATGGTTTGAATCACGTTTTGCACAGCAGTATTGAAGTCTTCACCTGAGTAGGTGTCGATCCATGCTTGGTAAGGGTTATTAGGCACAGATTGGCTGACAATGGCTTTGCCGACTTCAGCATAGATCCAAAAGCAAGGCAGGAGTGAGGCAAGGACCACAGGGTAACTTTCTGACCATGCTGTCGCTGTTAGAAACGAAGTGTAATGATGGCAGGCAAGGGTCAGTGGAGTATTTTCAAACTGTTCTTTGCTGATGTTAAAACCTTGCATAAAGTCATTGTGCAGACTACGTTCCACCACGATGGCAATTTTTGCCGCTTCAGAAAACTGAATCACATCGTCGGCATCAAAGGCCTTGGCTGCACACACTGCAAGCGCACGACCATAGGCCAATAAATAATGGGCATCCTGAATGACATAGTGGCAAAAGGCATCGCGGCTTATGCTGCCCTGAGCCAATTCCTGATTAAACGGTAGATGGAGAATCTGCTGATATAACGCGGTATTACGTTGCCAAACTTCTTCAGAAAAACGCATTGAACATTCCTGTCGTTAAAAATGAAAGACGGGTCTACACCATGATGCGATGTAATTGAGAGCCTCCATCTTAGAGTGTTTATTCAAAATGTAACGAATAATTTTTGGTTTCAATCCTGAAAAGCTGCATAATTGCGCCATAAACTTAGCTTCAAACTGGGTATTCCCTCATTTTGAAATCTTATTGAATGAATAGGTCGATCTATCATGATGAAACATTTTGGTTTCTCAATCGTCTTTACGATCGTGTGTCTTGCCATTTCTGCATATTGGGGTCTGAATCATGGCCCAAATGCAGGTGTGCAAGCCATGCTGACAGCACTGACCATTACTGCAATTTTGGCAGTGATGGAAGTATCATTGTCATTTGATAACGCTGTAGTGAATGCATCGGTACTCCGTGGTTGGGATCATTTCTGGAAAATGATTTTCTTAACTGTCGGGATCGTGATTGCTGTATTCGGTATGCGTTTGATTTTCCCAATCGTCATTGTTGCTGTAACGGCTGACATGGGCGCTATGGAAGTGGTGCAATTGGCATTGAATAATCCAATTGAATACTCTGCAAAATTGATGGCACATCATGCAGAAATTGCGGCCTTTGGTGGTGCTTTCTTATTGTTGGTGTTCCTGAACTTCTTCTTAGATGAAGGGAAAGATACCCATTGGTTCCGTTGGCTAGAGCGCCGTTTGGCCAATCTTGCAAACGTTCCTGCGATGTCCGTGTTTATTGCCCTAATTGCGTTATTGGTAATGGCAGCAAACGTGGCCGAAGCCTCTCGTCTAGCGGTAGTCATGGCGGGTATCTGGGGGATCGTGGTGTATATCGGTGTCCAAGTACTGAGTCATTTATTGGGTGGCGAACCTGAAGTTGATGAAAACGGTAATGCGGTTGGACATGACGCAAATGGCGTACCGACAGGCGTGATCAAAGCAGGTTTTGGTGGTTTCCTTTACCTTGAAGTACTCGATGCCTCATTCAGTTTTGATGGTGTGATTGGTGCATTTGCGATTACCTCTGATGTCGTAATCATTATGCTCGGTCTTGCTATTGGTGCTATGTTCGTGCGTTCAATGACCATTTACTTAGTGGATAAAGGCACCTTAGATGCTTATATCTTCCTTGAACATGGTGCGCATTATGCGATTGGTGCTTTGGCCTTCATTATGTTGGCGAGTGGCACAGGTCTTCATGTCCCTGAAGTGGTAACGGGTCTAATTGGTGTGGCATTTATTGTTTGGGCTGTGATTGCCTCAATTCAATATAAAAAGCGTCAAGAAAATCTAGGCTAATTTAAATTTGCCTAAAATCTCCCAAAAAGCGCAGCGTCAGCTGCGCTTTTTATTTGTCCAATCATCAGGATATTTAAAATCAATAAAAATCCTGCTTCGCTTTAAGCTGAATGTCCTATAATCCCATTCCAAGATTAATGAATTTTTAACCAGCTATGATGAATGCTCTTGAACGACGCTCAACTTTTGCTTTGAGTAGTATTTTCGCCTTACGTATGCTGGGGCTGTTCATGATTATTCCTGTTTTCTCTGTGGCAGGTCAGCAATATGCAGGGGCAACACCGGCACTCATTGGTTTAGCGGTGGGTGTCTATGGGTTGACCCAAGCGATTTTACAGATTCCGTTTAGTTTGATTGCAGACCGTTATAGCCGTAAACCGTTGGTGGTGATCGGGCTGCTGTTGTTTGCTTTAGGCGGTGCAATTGCGGCGATGTCCGATAGCATCTATGGCGTGATTATCGGGCGTGCGATTGCCGGTGGTGGTGCTGTATCTGCCGTAGTGATGGCTTTGTTAGCCGATGTCACACGTGAAGAACAGCGTACTAAAGCCATGGCCATGATGGGGATGAGTATCGGTTTGTCCTTTGTGGTCGCGTTCAGCCTTGGGCCTTGGCTCACAGGTTTAGTCGGCATCTCGGGTTTATTTTGGGTGACCACCATCATGGGACTTGCCGCGATTGCGATGTTGCTATTGGTACCGAAAGTAACGCGTCATCATAAAAATTTTCAACAAGGTTATCTGACGCAGTTAAAGCAAGTACTGAAAATGCCTGATCTAAATCGTTTACATGTTTCAGTCTTTTCATTGCATTTACTGCTCACAGCGATGTTTATCTATGTGCCGTCTCAGTTGATTGACTTTGCCAATATTCCCTTGCATTCGCATGGTCTGGTGTATTTGCCGCTTTTGGTCGTGAGCCTGTTTTTTGCCTTTCCAAGTATTATTTTGGCGGAAAAATATCGCAAAATGCGCGGCATTTTCTTGACCGCCATTGGTGGCATTATTTTAGGATTGGGCATCTTAATTTTTGGTTTCGAATCAAAATATATTTTGCTGACAGGTTTAGGTTTATTCTTTATCGCATTTAATGTGATGGAGGCATTATTACCGTCATGGTTATCGAAAGCAGCTCCAATTCAATCCAAAGCGACTGCCATGGGGGTGAACGCCAGCAGTCAGTTTCTGGGGGCATTTTTTGGTGGTATGATTGGTGGGCAACTTCTGTTGCTAAATGATACGGCAATGGGATGGGGCATCCTGACAGGGCTAGCCATTTTATGGTTGATCATTAGTTTTGGATTGGCTCAACCGCGTTATTTATCGTCTATGGTTTTCAGTTTGCCTGAAGATAAAGAAACGGATGAATGGACTTCTCAGCTTTTAGCAATTCGTGGTATTGAAGAAGTTGTGGTGATGTCTGACCAGCAAGTGGCTTATGTAAAAGTGGATAAGCAGCAGATGGATGAATCTGCGCGACAACATTTAACGCACTTGTTAGGGAAAGAGGTAGCCATTTAACCATAACTCTTATAAAGTAAATAATAGAAACAAATAGGAAGAATACGTCTGATGCGTGGTGTAAATAAGGTCATTTTAGTTGGTACTTTGGGTCGTGACCCTGAAACAAAAACTTTCCCAAATGGTGGTTCTCTCACTCAGTTCTCAATTGCAACGAGTGATTCATGGACAGATAAAAATACAGGTGAACGTAAAGAGCAAACAGAATGGCACCGTATTGTGTTACATAACCGCTTAGGTGAAATTGCACAGCAATATTTGCGCAAAGGTTCTAAAGTGTATATTGAAGGTTCATTACGTACTCGTCAGTGGACAGATCAAGGCGGTCAAGAGCGTTACACGACTGAAATTCGTGGTGAACAAATGCAAATGCTTGACAATAATCGCCAACAAGGCGAACAAGGTCAAGGCGGTGATTTTGGTCAGCCTCGTTTCAATAATCAACAAGGTGGTTATAACAATAACCAAGGTGGCTACGGTAATAGCTCAAGCCAAGGCGGTTATGGCAATAACCAACCGGCTCAAGGCAATAGCTATGGCAATAACAACCCAGGTGGTTTTGCGCCAAAACAACAGCCTGTACCGACACCGGCTCCTGCAGCAGCAGATTTAGATGACGACTTACCGTTTTAATGAACCTTAAACACAGCGTTTAAAACGGTAGATCATCATCAAAAAAAGCCCTCAATCTTGAGGGTTTTTTTTCGTAGGTCTCATCTTGAAAGATCAGTTTCATTTTGCAATTGAGTCGACGACTTATTTTTTTTCAGAAACCCACATGGTAATTACGGCTTTAAAAACGGCTTCATTACGCGTGTTGTTCACCACGACATTCACCAAATAATCACTCCCTGCATTCCACGTAAAATTAGCATCGACAGGCGTGGCAATGGCCGTTAAATCTGTATCGGCTTTTTTCAAATATTCCACAGTCATGCCTTTGGGAATCCAACGATGGCTGCTCGGAACGGTTACATCGGTCATGGTACCGCCAGCCAATTCGGCCATATTACACATGGCAATCGCGTGGACAGTGCCAATATGATTCAACACACTGCGCTGTTTTTTAATATGTAGTTCACAGTATTGGGGCTTTAATTCATCAAAAACAGGCGAAATACTGCTGAAATACGGTGCTTTTAAACACAGCAATTTAGAAAAAGTCCATTTCCCTGCGGGTTTGTTTTGGAAGGTCTTCCATAATTTTAATGCTTGGCTCATGCTTAATTATCCTTCATTATTCAGAATATAATTCTAATACGGAATAATATTCTGTTAATGGCGTAAATGACGTCACAGCTATTAAAAAAAGCCAACATTGTTTTAAAATGACCCGAGCAAAGGAAAGTATCAATGTCGTCAAATCAAGCATTATTGCAACGAATTTACAGCGGTCGCAGAGCGGAACTTAAAAGGCAGATCTTAGGAGAAGCCCTTGCATGTTTTTTAGAGCAAGGGATTGAAACGACGACGATTGAACTTGTGCGAGACCGCGCAGAGACCAGTGTTGGTGCGATTTACCATCATTTTAAAAATAAAGATGGTTTAGTAGCAGCATTGTATTTTGCAGCATTGCAAGATCAATTTGCGAAAAGGGCAGACGCCTTGACACAGGCCCAATCGCTGCAGGAAGGCATTCAAGCCATTTTGTGCTCGTATATAGACTGGGTCGAAGCGTATCCTGATTTTGCAGGATTCTTGTATGCGGCAGGGTTTAGTATGCGTAAGGAAACGCTACAAGCCGAGTTAAAACAACATAATCTACAACGCAATACCGCGCTGCTGGATTGGTTGACCACACAATCCGATTGGCATTTGATCGAGCATTTACCCAAAGAATTAATGATGTCTTTGGTCTTAGGGGCAACGGAAAATTATTGTCGGGCATGGTTATCGCATAAAGTCAAAACGCCACCATCACACTATAAACAACAGTTTATACAGGCTGCTTGGCAGGCCCTCTGTATGGATATAAAGCCTTGCTCTCATTGAAATTGATTGGTTTGCTCGATGGAAAGGCAAAGATTGATTTAAATAATAAATCTAAAAATCCGATAGTTTTTATAAAAAAGTTCGGTTTTACCTATGATTTGATAAGTCGTATTCTAGCTTCAACAGATAAGCAATCCCTGAAATGAGTTAGAGGAATATCAAATGAGTTTAATTAATACTGAAGTAAAACCATTTAACGCTACCGCTTACCAAGACGGTCAATTTATTGAAGTTTCAGAAAAAGACTTCTACGGTAAATGGTCTGTGGTGTTTTTCTATCCTGCTGACTTTACTTTTGTATGTCCAACAGAATTAGGTGATCTTGCTGATCACTATGCTGAATTCAAAAAAATGGGCGTAGAAATTTATTCAGTATCTACTGATACACACTTTACGCATAAAGCTTGGCACGATTCTTCTGAAGAAATTAAGAAAATCGAATACCCAATGGTTGGCGATCCAACTTGGACACTTGCGAAAAACTTTGATGTTTTAATTGAAGCGGATGGCCTTGCTGACCGTGGTACTTTCGTAATTGACCCTGAAGGTAAAATCCAAATCGTTGAAATCAATGCAGGTGGTATTGGTCGTGATGCTTCTGAATTGATGCGTAAAGTAAAAGCTGCTCAATATGTACATGCACACCCAGGTGAAGTATGTCCTGCAAAATGGAAAGAAGGTGAAGCGACGCTTGCACCATCGATCGACCTAGTGGGTAAAATCTAATTTGGTGATCCAACCGTAGATTTAAAAAAGCCAGAACTCAGTTCTGGCTTTTTTGTGGTTTAGATCATTAGACTAAATAGCCATCATGTTCTGGAGCATAGCCACGAACTCCATCGACTAAATAGTCAATTAATCTTTCCATGACTAGGCGTTGACCTTTGCGCGAAGCATATACCAATTGCACCGTACCGACATTTGAGCACCATTCGGGGAAGAGGTGAATTAAACGACCTGCCTCAATATCTGCTTGCACGGTTAAATAGGGTAAGTCTGCAATGCCTAAACCATCGAGTGCTGCATAATAAGCACCGGCTAAGTCATTGCTTTTAATCCGAGGCTGTAAGGCAATTTCAATCTGTTCTTGCTGTCCCGTATGATGCAAATGCCATTGATAGCGGTTTTTCTGTGTGCCCAAAACGATACTCGGAAATTCTGTCAATTCGGTAATATGCTTTAACTCGCGTCCTTGTAAAAGTTCAGGACTAATCACTAAGCAATGCACTGTTTTAATCACGTCACGTACAATAATGCTCGAGTCTTCATTCTTACTAAAATTGGTGCGAATCGCTAAATCAATGTCGTCATGTAAGACATCCACACGGCGGCTAGACAGCTCGAGTTCGACCTGAACTTTGGGATGATCTTTTAAAAACTGATTTAACAAGGGGCGAATTTGATGTTTCATCATGACCGGTGGACAGCTAATTTTAACCAAGCCTTCAAGTTCACTTTTTTGCTTCAGGAGTACCTGATGCGCACATTCGACTTGTTCGATCACTTTTATGCATTCTTCATACAATTCTTGGCCTAATGTCGTGACCTTAAAGTGTCGGGTAGAACGCTGAATAAGGGTGACATTATATTTGGCTTCGAGATCTAAAATGCGTCGGCTTAATTTTGATTTTGTAATATTCGATGCTTCACTTGCAGCGCTAAAACCGCCATGTTTCACCACCAAATAAAAGTAGTAATAGTCATCAAATGAATGCATGGATCACCTTATGCAGTGAAAAATTATTTCAATTCAAATCATCATACGTCAATTTATACATCAGGTATAAAAAAAGCGGCTCGAAGCCGCTTTTTACTACTGGAGGATTATTTCTTTTCAGTATTTTGCGTATAGCTGTTGATGAGGTTACGGTAGTCTGGAATATGATTGCCGAAAAGCGCACCTAAACCTTCAATATCATTACGCCAGTCACGGTGTAATTCACACGCGGTACCAAACCACGTCATGAGCTGTGCACCCGCTTGCGTCATACGTTCCCACGCTGAGTCGCGGGTTAAATGGTTGAAAGTACCTGAAGCATCGGTCACCACAAAGACGTCAAAGTCTTCTTCTAAAGCAGACAAGGTTGGGAATGCCACACAAACCTCAGTCACTACACCGGCAATAATCAATTGTTTTTTGCCGGTTGCTTTGACTGCTTTCACAAAATCTTCATTATCCCAAGCATTAATTTGACCTGGTCGTGCAATATAAGGTGCGTCAGGGAACATTTCTTTGAGTTCTGGAACCAATGGCCCGTTTGGACCTTGTTCAAAACTGGTGGTGAGAATTGTTGGAAGATTAAAATATTTCGCGGCTGCAGCCAGTGCAAGCACATTATTTTTAAATTTATCTGGATCAATATCGCGAACCAATGAAAGTAGACCTGTTTGATGGTCAACTAAAAGTACCGCGGCATTGTCTTTGTCTAAACGAACGTAAGGTTTGCCCATTTTATTGTCCTCTTTCCTGTTTGCAAGTACGCAGGATCAGATGAAGTCTGCGTGTTAACTCGATTTAGCATAGCTATAAAAATGGGATAACGGAATGGGTTTAAATGAGAAAAACAATCATAAAATTGGGATAATTTATTGTTGAATATGACTTAAACCCCTATATTTTTCAAATCAATGCTTGTTTTTGAGTAAATTTTAGATTGTATTACTGATTATTGTTCTATATTTGAGATATAGAATGCTATCTGGATGATGGTCAGTAAGTATTTCAAAGTTTAAAATTAGCGCTATGTTCATCCTATCGTATGAATATAGGAGCTAAGAAATGAAAAAAGTAATTGGTGTTTATCGTAATCAGCAAATGCACTGGGTGGGCGATGGTTTTCCAGTCAAAAGCTTATTTTCCTATGATCGTCTAGGTCAGGCGATTAGCCCATTTTTGCTTTTGGATTATGCAGCACCTTATCAGTTCGATCCCACCACTGCACAGCATGGCGTGGGTTCACATCCACATCGTGGTTTTGAAACCGTGACTATCGCCTACAGCGGTGAAGTGACTCATAAAGACTCAAGTGGTGGTGGCGGCACAATTCAAACGGGTGATGTGCAATGGATGACCGCAGGTTCGGGTTTGGTACATGAAGAATTTCATTCGCCTGAATTTGCTCAAGCAGGTGGTCTTTTTGAGATGGTTCAATTGTGGGTGAATTTACCGGCAAAAGACAAAATGACTCAGCCTCGTTACCAAGCGATCACACGCCAAGATATTCCTCGCATAGACATGGATGAAGGTGCAGGGCATATTCGGGTGATTGCCGGTGAAATGGGTGGTCACCTTGGGCCAGCACAGACCTTTAGTCCAGTGAATGTCTGGGATGGTGAGTTGAAAGCTCAATATGAAACCACCTTACATGTACCTGAAGGGCATAACACCATTTTGGTGGTCTTGAAGGGTGAGGTTGTGGTGAATGAAAGCCATAAAGTGCAAGACAGTTCGATGGTCATGTTTGCCAAAGACGATATCGCCATTCAGCTACAAGCGTTGCAGGACACACAATTTCTGTTACTTAGCGGTGAGCCACTAAATGAGCCGATTCAAGGTTATGGCCCATTTGTGATGAATAGCAAAGCTGAAATCATTCAAGCCTTTGATGATTTCAATAACGGAAAATTTGGTGAAATTGCACTGGCGCATGAAGCTTAAGCGAAATTCATGACATTGAAATAGCCGAAAAAAAAGCCTCTGAACAGTCAGAGGCTTTTTTATTGAGCGCTGTAGTATTTATAGTTGTCATGATTTAAATATCATTTTACTTTTTATAAATTGTGATGAATTTATCACTTTCTTATGTGGCGCATCTTAGCGAGACTTGGCTTTAAAGTAAACCGAAAGTTATAAAAATGGTTAATTTAATTGTTTGGTTTTATAGAGTAATTAAAATTTTAAAGAAAAATATGTTTAAAAAACAAAGCTTAAATTGTGTGCTTTTTGACTGTAAATATTTGTAAATTTAACTTAAAAACCGCTGTACTGAAATCCATACAAAAAGTGCGAATCTGGTATTTTTTAATAGCTATTTTTAACTTCTGATCAGTCATACTTTTAAACTGTGTTTTATAGATGGAAAAGAAAATTGGAAATTGCAGTCATCGGTAGTGGCATGGCTGGGCTGGCTACCGCAAGAATTCTTAAAGACGCAGGGCATAACATTACAATTTTCGAAGCTCTGCCTGGTCGTGGTATGGATAGCCACAGCACTGAGTTTGAAGGCGGCTTGATCGATGCCCCTTTGCGTGTGATGAATCCACACCTCTGGAAAAATACCTTAAGTTTGGCGACCCATTTAGGGATTAAAACCTTCCCCGTCCGTACCTATATGGCATGCAGTTGGCTCTTTGAAGATCGTACAGAAACGTGGTTGACCACCAGTCGTAGCCGTATTGGTAATTTCCCAATTATTAATAACCGTAAAGGCTTACAACAATATGGCTGGCGTTTAGTCAAAGGAATGTTGCAACTCAAAGCCGCGATCACTCGATTTTTTAAATCAAAAAATCAGGACATCACGCTTGCCGAGTTCATTAATAAAAATGAAATTGAAGAAGTATTTTGGCATGGTGCGGTCATGCCTGTGTTGTATACCATTTGCACTTGTAACCCGAAAACGATTGGCGAATGGCCTGCGAAACCACTATTGATTTTCTTGCGTCAATTGACCAATGGTGATGCCTTGCTGCGCATCCAAGGTGGTACACCTGCGTTGGTTGATAAACTGATTGAAGGTTTAAATATTCAAAGTGATACGGCAATTACCAAAGTGCACGAGCAAGACGATAAAGTCTTGGTGGAAACTGAGGCCGGAGCACATCATCTATTCGATCGCGTGGTTGTTGCGACACCAACCACCAAAACGGAAGAATTTTTAGATTCTACTCAGTTTGCTGACGATATTGAGCTCTTAAAGAAATTTAAATTTGAGCAAGGTCAGTTGGTGATCCACACTGATCAAACGGTGATGCCGCCGAAGCGCAAAGATTGGTCTGTACTAAGTTATATGATGGATCGTAAATTTACTCGTCAGCAATTTACCGTGTGGCTGAACTCCATTGAGCCGAGCTTGGTGGGTAAAACCCCAGTGTTCCAAACTTGGCAGCCAGTGACACCGATTGATCCTAAAAAAGTGATCTCTTCGGTCAGTTTGACACGCGCAGTGGTGGATTCTCATACCGTGGCGCTGAATAAAGAGTTACAGCAACGACATTTATCCCCTGAGCGTAAAGTCTTCTTTTGTGGCTCATGGTCTTGCGATGGTCTGCCGATTTTAGAGTCCGCGGTAACGTCTGCTATGCATATTGCAGAAATTTTTGGTGCGCCATTGCCGTTTGTGGGTTTAAAACCTAAAGTGGAGGTTGCCCCTCAACTCGGTTACTAACATGAAATGGCTTCAAGCAATTCGTCAGTACGTCCCTAGCCATAAATATGCGATTAACAGTCGACTACTCGGAGATGATTCGGAGCTTGCTTGGAGCAATTTGGGCTATTGGGATGATGCAAAATCATCCTATCCTGCAGCCTGTCAAAAACTCGCTTTCCATCTTGCCGAATCCATTCAATTAAAATCTACAGATCGTGTTTTAGACCTTGGTTGTGGGCAGGGCGCGAGCTTGGTTTTTTGGATGGAACATTTTCAAATTCAAAACTTATCCGCAGTCGAATTGCAAACCGAATGTGTGGAAAAAATCCAAAAAAATTTAAATTCAAAAATCAAAATACAACAAGATTCATTTTTGAATTTAAAAAATATTTATCCACAAAACTGTATGGATGCCGTACTGTGTATTGATGCTGCGTATCATAGTGATTTGAATTTATTGCTTTTATCAGTTGTTAATGTTTTGAATTCAAAAGGGCGCTTTGCTTTTCACTATTTAATGTTGTCTGATGCGTTTTTGAATTTAAATTCATTGCAACGATTGAAATATCAAAGTCTGTTGAAAGTAGCAGATGTGAATTTGAAAAATTTAAATTCAAAACAAAATTTACAACACCAAGTGCAACAGGCAGGTTTCGAAAATATCCAGATTGAAGATATCAGCGAATTCGTATTTCAGGGTTTTGCAGATTATATTCAAGAACAAAAAAGTCAGATGAGACTGAGTCATGTGGATCAATTCAAAATCAAGATGACGGCAAAATTGTGCGAGAAGTTGTATCGAGACGGGCTGATTCGTTATGTGCAGATTAGCGCGAGGAAGCCATAAAAGAGTGGCTCTAAAAACATCAAAGCCTCACTAAAAAGCGAGGCTAAGAAATGGTGCCGGCACACGGATTCGAACTGTGGACCTACTGATTACAAGTCAGTTGCTCTACCAACTGAGCTATGCCGGCGTTGTGGAATGCATTCTACAGATTTTTTGAAGTGGCGCAAGTTAAAAAAACAGCAAATCGAATGTAATTTATACGTTTGATTTATTCAGCATTCAACCGATGTTTGGCTCTAAAAACCAGAAAATAAAATTAGGCAATGTTTCGCCCACAAGATGTGGGCGAGAAAATAGGATGGATGAACGTTGAGTGCTATTTCATTCTTAAAATTTGGTCTAGATCCTGTGCGCATTCCTCAAGTGTATATGCCATCTCCAGTTGCATTTGGGGGCGGAGTTCATTGGCGAGCTTTCGCCATTCGTCAATCAGACGCTGTGCTTTTTGAATTTTATGTTTATTGATGTCTTTGGCAAGGGTTGGGGTATAGCCACCACGTTTGGCGTTCTTGATCTGCTTAACATAATTCTGGCTGTTATTCATGTTCTCTCCCGAATAGCAGTGATATATGAAAGGTGTTTTTTAAGTTTTTCGTTGATCAAGTTAAAAGTACCGCAATCACGTTTCAGTTCTATGATGTTTAAATTAATGAATAATTTTTTGAATATTACCTATATTGAGAGGATGATTTATTTTTAGCATAGGCTTAAGTAATTGTCTTTAGAATATAAAATTTGTATTTGTAAATATACGTGTACTTATTGCTGCCAATAAAAAATCCATAAGTCGTGCATTAGGAAAAAACGTGTGATTTAAATCCATCAATCAGGACTCAAATACTGTGAAGTCATTGAGCTAAAAGGCTAAAAGATCAATTAGGGGGATATTTAATATTGAGAACAATAAAATTAAAAAAGGCCTAAATTTTATCAATTTAGACCTTCATTCTGCTTGGTATAGCAGTTTATTCTGGCGGTGAAAGAGGGATTCGAACCCTCGAAACGCTATAAACGTTTACACACTTTCCAGGCGTGCTCCTTCAGCCACTCGGACACTTCACCTTTTGCGCGGTGGATAATAGCGAAAAAAATATATTCTGCCAAGAGAAACAATTGAATTAGACAAAAACATCTTGAGCGGTGCTATGATTCGCAAAAATCCTGTCTAAATTGAAGACAATTATATGCAAAGTACTGCACAAAAAGCCGCATTGCCTGCCATCACCTTGGCAGCTTTGGGCGTAGTATTCGGAGACATTGGGACGAGCCCATTATATGCGCTGCGCCAATGTTTCCTCACAGCACACTTGGCGATTAGCGAAGCGTCTGTGCTGGGTATTCTGTCCCTGATTTTCTGGTGCATCATGCTGACGATTAGTTTTAAATACGTCAGCATCATCATGCGTGCAGATAACAATGGCGAGGGCGGTATTATGTCGCTGTTGGCCTTGAATCTACGAACCACACGAATTGCCGAAAACAAAAAAATTTACCTGATTGCCCTTGGCTTTATTGGGGCATCTTTGTTCTTTGGTGATGGGATCATTACCCCCGCAATCTCTGTGTTATCTGCGATTGAAGGCTTAAGTATTGCGACGCCGATGTTTAACCAATGGCTGCAACCCTTATCGATCGGTATTTTGGCGGGGCTATTTTTAGTGCAACGCCATGGCACAGGCACGATGGGTAAATTCTTTGGTCCATTGACGCTCATGTGGTTTTTATCCATTGGTGGTTTTGGACTATGGAGTATTTCGCAAACGCCATTTGTGTTGACCATGATCAGTCCGCATTGGGCTTTCAATTTTGTGGTACAGCAGCCTTATGTTGCGTTTTTGACTATGGGTGCGGTCATCTTGACGATGACGGGTGGTGAGGCAATCTATGCCGATATGGGGCATTTTGGCCGACTCCCAATCCGCTTGGCATGGTTTATTGTGGTCATGCCGTGCTTGCTGTTGAACTATGCAGGCCAAGGTGCCTTGCTACTGCGTAATCCTGAAGCTTTAGCCAATCCATTTTATATGCTGATCCCTGAATGGGCACTGTATCCAATGATTGCTTTGGCGACAGCGGCCGCGGTGATTGCCTCTCAAGCGGTGATCACAGGGGTGTTTTCTATGGTCAATCAGGCGATTCAATTGCGTTATTTGCCGCGTTTGACAGTGAAACATACCTCTGAAGTTGAACGTGGTCAGATTTATTTGCCATTTATTAACTGGGCATTGTTTATCTCGGTGCTGATCTTGATCTTGCTGTTTGAAAACAGTGCGAATTTGGCCAGTGCGTACGGCGTAGCTGTGACCATGACCATGCTCTGCGGTACGATTTTGATTTCAGTTTTGGCTTATGGTTTATGGCGTTGGCCGGTTTGGAAAGTGGCGATTTTTGCAGTTCCATTTTTATTGATTGATTTGATTTTTGTTGCATCGACATCATTAAAAATTGCAGCGGGCGGTTGGGTTCCAATCCTGATTGGTGCGGTATTGTTTACGATTTTAATGACGTGGAAAGATGGTCGGGCATTGGTGCTCAATCGACTCGGTAAAGATGCCTTGCCTATTGACCTGTTTATTCGCAGTGTCAGCATGGGCAGTGAAACCAAGTTTGTTCCAGGTGATGCGGTATTCTTAACTGGAACGCCTGAGATCGTGCCTCATGCCATGTTGCATAATATCAAGCACAATAAAGTCCTGCATGAACGCAATATTATGGTTACGGTCAACACCCGAGATGTGCCATTTGTACCCGAAAATGAGCGGGTGATCACGGAAAAACTAGATGATCGATTCTATCGAATCACGATGTTTTATGGGTTTAAAGATCAGCCGAATATTCCTGCCGCTTTGGAGCATGCGTATCGTGAATTGGGCTTTGAATTTGATCTTATGCAAATCAGTTTCTTTATTTCCAGAGACCGTATTATTCATACCTTGGGTGAAGGCATGGCACCTTGGCGAGAAAAGCTGTTTATTTCTATGCAGCGAAATACCAGTCCAGTCAGCGATTTTTATCAAATTCCAACCAACCGTGTGGTTGAGTTGGGCAGTCAGATTGAAATTTAAGACGTAGATTTAACTTTTAGGCATAGATTTAAAAGTTAGACACGAAAAAGCCAGATCAATTCTGGCTTTTTTTTATCTGTAATAATTAAACTTTTTTAGTCCAAAGACATAGAGATCATTCTGTTGCTTTTTCCTGGGAGGAGTATGCGAGCAAAACAACAGAATGAAGATGTTGCGTTATTTCATCCTTGAAAATACGCTGATTAGTTGATTGTCGCGTCTACATCTGCAGAGGCTTCAGGCGCAGCTTGGATGGCTTCGTCAGCAACAGGTGCTTCTGGGTTGGCTTGAATTGATGCATCTGCAGGATTTACACTTTGAGTCTCAGGTGCTGCCATAAAAGCATCTTGTTGTCCTTGAGGAGCTTCAGGCAATGCAGCCGATGCGCTATCGGCATTCACTGGCGCTTCTGCAGAAGAGGCAATGACGGGTGCAGCGTTGTTATCTGCTGATACGGCTTCAGGTGCTTGCTGTGCTGTTTCCACAGGTGCTTCAGTTACCGCGGCTTCAGGTGTATTGGCCACTGCTGTTTGTTCAGTTGGAACGGACTGCTCTGTAGGTGCAGCAGCTACACTTTGCTGTTCATTTGCGAGTGCATTTTCCGCTTCAGTCACGGCTTGTTCAGCATTTGCAGGGACTGCAGAGGCATTCGGATCGATTTGGTTTGCCTGAGCCTGTTCAGGGTTTAAGGGCTGTTCTGTTGCAGCGGCATTGACTTGTCCGGCAGGAGCTTCAACCAATTGAACTTGGCCACTTGAAACTAAGTCCTGAATGGAACCAGGTTGACCATTCACGGTGGTCACAATTTTGACTTTAGATAAGCTTTCTAATGTATCACCGGGTTGAATCGGCGGTTCTGCAAATGCTGCTGCGCTCATTAAACCTGAAATTAAACCTAAACCTAAAATTTTAGAATGCATAATCACTCCGTATATTTTTATCGCAATTTTTCGTATTTTTACCTTGTCATAATTCTTGAGGCGAATTCAATGAAACATACGCAACTGCTTCATGACCTCCTATAAAGAACTGCACAATTGCGACATAAAGTTACATCAACTGCTGCTTTGTTAAACAATATTTGTGTGATTGTTAAGCAAATTAAAAAAGAAAAGTGTACTAAAATTTGCACCCTTGCTAAGCTGCGGAAAAATAGTCCTTTTAGAAGTCATTGTTGTAAGTCATGGTCAAAAAGAAACGCAATTCAGCAAATCCGCTTTCACAGTTATTTGGGCAAAATGGCATAAAAGTGCTGTTGGGTCTGGTGGCAACAGGAAGCTTTGCTATTGCTTTCGGGCAAGAAAAGATTCAACAACTTGTTTCTATGAGCAGCACTTCAAATAGCGCCTGTTTGGACCAATTTTATCGTGAAGTGCCACCTTATTTGGTCCGTGAAAGCTTACATAAAAACAGTTTTCCACTGTGTTTTAATGGCTTTAATGTCATGTATTCAGGGATATCCAAGACACCGCTTTGGGTTGCAGAAGCATTAACCCCCGCACGCCTGAGTCAAAAAATTCCGCGTGAAGATAACTTTCATGAAGAGACTCGCGTGCCGTCTGAATATCGGGCTTTGCTTTCAGACTATAAATCTTCAGGCTATGACCGTGGACACATGGCGCCAAATGCCGATATGCCCAATAAAGCTGCGCAGTTAGACAGTTTTTCTTTGGCCAATATGGTGCCGCAAGCTCCAAAAAATAATCAGCAAGTGTGGCGTGAGTTAGAAGAAGCCACACGGGCGATAGTGACCAAACAAAAGCAAGATGTCTATGTGGTAACGGGGCCGGTATATAGTGCGAAAAAATTAAAAACCATCGGGCAAGGGGTCATCGTGCCGACCGCCACTTATAAGGCGATCTATTTGCCGAAAAAAGGTGTTGCAGGCGTGTACTATGCAGACAATACCTTGCGTGATACCGCACCGACAGTCAAAGTCATGAGTATTTGTGCGCTAGAAGAACTGACTGGAATTAATTTCTTTCCAGAATTAACCGAAGACCAAAAGCGTAATACCTACCGTTTGCCACTCAAAGCCACCCAAGTAAAAGCAAATCAAGATATCGCTTATTTGCATTGGGATGCTGAAAGCCAGTGTGCTGCAGATGTCGCAGAAGACAAGATTTTAAGTTTGCAAAAAGAGTTTAAATCGAGTGGTGGTTCTGTGGGAGAGACATCCATGGCAAGTAGTGGAAATGACAACAATCAAGATGCCTTGCTCAAACAATTGATTGAAGAAATTCTGCAATATCTGCTACAGATTTTGAAATAATCGAGTAGCTAATAGCGCTGAACTGCGAGCGATGAAGAAGATCATTGCTTGCAGTTGAAATCTTTTTCACGTATTTCTATTGCTGCATCACTACAACAAAAAAGAAGGATATCTATCATGTTCAAAGCATTTGAAAATGACACAGCGTCGCATGCAATTCATGACTTAACACTAGAAAATGGCCAAGATCGAATTAATATTTATGGCAACTTACAGGTGACGAAAGACCAAGCTGGTTTAGCTGCAGCGAAAGCTTTACAGGCATTTTTCAATGATGTGGTGACCACGCTTGAGGCAGAAACCAACTTAGCTGAAAAAATAGCGCAGGGCGGTGAAGACAACGAAGTGGAAAATCCATTTCTTTAATGCTGTGTCATCGGCTGTCGAAGGGCGCAATGCTCAATTCGGGATGAATGAAAAAAAGCTCACAGGTTGTGAGCTTTTTTTGTGGCGTATTTTTCTATTTATGCGTCTTTTGCCATCAGTTTATAGATGACCGCACCAATCACTGCGCCAATGATAGGGGCTACCCAAAACAGCCAAACTTGTGACAGCGCAGCAGTTTCAGCAAAGAATGCGACACCCATACTACGCGCTGGGTTAACTGAAGTATTGGTGACGGGAATGCTTATGAGATGGATCAATGTAAGCGCAAGACCGATCGCAATTGGGGCAAAGCCAGCAGGGGCGCGTTTATCTGTTGCTCCCATGATCACAATCAGGAAGCCAGCCGTCAGCACAATTTCAATGATTAAGGCTGAGAGCATAGAGTATTTGCCAGGAGATAACTCACCATAGCCATTGGTGGCAAAACCGCCGACACCGATAAATCCGGCCTGACCTTGCACAATGATGAATAGAATAAATGCGGCGAGGGTTGCACCCAGTAATTGAGAAATAATATATGGAGCCAGTTCTTTTGCTTCAAAACGACCGCCTGCCCACAAGCCGATACTCACTGCAGGGTTAAAATGTCCGCCTGAGATATGACCCAGCGCATAAGCAGCCGTTAATACGGTTAGACCGAAGGCCAGTGCCACGCCAGCGAAGCCAATGCCAAGTTCAGGAAAGGCTGCAGCCAAGACCGCACTACCACAACCACCAAAGACCAGCCAAAAGGTACCGATCAGTTCTGCTAAATATTTATTCATTTAAAACTCCATTTGTTTTTGTCATTTGGAATAGATTTTCAATCTTTCACTCAGCATGAGTGCAATCTAGTTGTGAAGTGTTGTTTTATTCATTTATTGAATATGCATAGATTTAATGGATTTTGCTGAAAATCACAACATTTAAAATGATAACTGTGTCACATTTTTAACTTGCTGCTTCAATTTGCGATAAGCGCCATTGCTGTGGGGTTAAGTTTCGCCATTGTTTAAACGCACGTTGAAACGCACTCTGTTCTGAATAACCCAGCAGTAACGCAATTTCTTGCAAACTTAAATGCGGGTCTCTTAAAAATTCTTCAGCCATCATGCAGCGGACTTCCTGCATACGTTGCTGATAGGTGCTGCCTTGTTGTTGTAAATGGCGTTGTAATTGTCGGACGGAAAGATTGAGTTGCGTAGCGACATGTTCAATTTGGAACTGATTTTTTTGCAAACCCATTAAGATGGCTTGCTGTAAGCGTTGGTCGATTTGCGTGGTATTCGGCAGTTTTTCTAATAAAGACTGTGCCTGTTGCATCAACAGTTTTTGTAAGGTCTGATCGCCTTGGGAAAAAGGGCGAGACAGTTCTTGAATGGGAACGATAACCTTCGACTTTTCTTGGGAAAAACGAACTTTGCAGCGAAAATATTGTTCATACTGAGCGACATTTTTCGGTGCAGGATTATGAAAATGCACTTCGTGTAAATTGATATCTTCAAAACGCATGAATAATTTTAGAAACTGCAGCATTAACGCAATCGCAATTTCATCGGTCAATTGATTGGCCATATTCATGGGTAAATCATTCCAACCGATGGAGAAAAAATCATTTTGAATATCAATCAGCAATGGACTACCATCGAAGATTAAGCGATGAAAATCATGGTAGCGGAGCAGTGCTTCGCCCAAGTTTTCACAGGACAGAGCAATATACGCAATAATGCCAATATGTTTAGGTTGCACATGTTCTGCAATTTCTAAACCCAGCGCCGGCTTTTGGATCTTTTGATCTAAATCCATCAATAAATCACGCCAAATGGCATAATCAAAACGCTCTAAGTTTTGAACTTTATTCAATTTTTCAGGAATGGCAATGCCTTGAGCTTGATGATAAGCATAGAGCAAATGGCCCAGTCCTCCATAGACCGATCCTGTATAGTCCTTGAGTTGTTGCATATTTTTTTAATTCTAAATTTTGTCGTGTTTTGTCAATAATATTAAAAAAAACGGTCAATATCTAGCCCTTTTCATTACCTATAGTGGAGCTAAGAAAAGGAGATATTGGTCATGTTAAAAGGTTTTATTGCAGGGTTGGTCGTCGCCAATGCCTTTGAATGGTTCGCACATAAATATGTTTTACATGGGACACATCGGTCAGGCAAGCCACGTTTTAGTCCAGTACCGAAAAGTATGAAATCACATTGGGAGCATCATCGTGAAGTTCGAAAAACAGATTTTCATGATCATGGCTATGTTGAAGGTGTACAGAACTGGCGCACGAAAAATGAAATATTGTCACTGGTGGCAGTTTCAGCCGTATTTGTCCCGCTGTTTTATCCCATTTCCAAAGGAATGAGTTTGTCTGTGCTGTATTGTGCAGGGAATTATTATTATATCCATCGTCGCGCACATCTTGAGCCAGAGTGGGCGATGAAAAAGATTCCATGGCACTATGACCACCATATGAACTCAAATCAGGATGCCAATTGGTGTGTGACTAAACCGTGGTTTGATTATATTTTAGGAACTCGGGTGATCTCCTCGGCAAAATTACAGGAACAGAATCCACTAGGTGTGTTACTACCGACAGCGATTGCTAAATCATTGTCACACTGGGTGAATCGGGTATTTCCTGCAAAGTGGGTCGCTGAGCGTGAAAAGCCAGTTGCACTGCTTGAAACGGTCTAATATGAATGCACTGTGCGTTTTGACAACAAGCTTTGCCATCCAATTGAATTGTCGCAATTTGTCAATAAATTATGAATCTACTGTCAATCAAATGCAGTGCAAATGCCCTATATTTAAATGATCAAAAGGCTTGTACACGACGAGTTGATTGATGAAGTTGCTATGTATATTTTTTCATTTGTTTTAAGTATCAGACCAAGTGCTGTAGTTTTTCTTGGTTTATAGGAGCCGACAAGGCTCCTTTTTTTTATGTCTATAGTAAATGAATTTTATGGACGATGCTCTGCTACAACGTCAATGACGTGGCATCAAAGCAACAAGGCAAAAAAAAGAGCGAATCATCGCTCTTCTTCAATCTTCATTGAAAATGAATCAATTAAAGGCGCATTTCAATGCCTTGTTCTGCTAGATATTTTTTCGCTTCAGGAATGGTGTGTTGACCAAAGTGGAAAATAGAGGCTGCAAGCACCGCATCTGCACCGCCTTTTAAAATACCATCGGCCAAATGTTGTAGATTACCGACACCACCAGAAGCAATGGTTGGAATGGTCACACGGTCATTAATATTACGCATCAGTTCAATGTCATAACCAGCTTTGGTTCCATCAGCATCCATCGATGTGATGAGTAATTCACCTGCACCGAAGTCCGCCATTTTTACCGCCCATTCGATGGCATCGATACCGGTTTCTTTACGACCACCGTGGGTGAAAATTTCCCATTTATTATCGCCGGTTTTTTTCGCATCAATAGCAACCACAATACACTGTGCGCCAAAACGCTGAGAGGCTTCTTGTACAAATTCAGGGTTATAAATAGCCGCAGAGTTAATCGAAACTTTGTCCGCACCGGCATTTAATAACAGGCGGATATCTTCTACTTTACGCACGCCACCACCGACTGTTAATGGCACAAATACAGACTCAGCCATACGCTCTACTGTACGGTAAGTAGTATCACGACCATTTGAGGTTGCGGTAATGTCTAAGAAGGTAATTTCGTCCGCACCTTGTTCGTTATAACGGCGTGCAACTTCAACTGGATCGCCTGCATCACGAATATCAAGAAATTGAACACCTTTCACTACACGACCGTTGTCCACGTCGAGGCAAGGAATAATACGTTTAGCAAGCATAATTTTTTCCAAAAATAACAGCCGATTATGAAACTTCGCGACTTAGATGCTACACCTTAGTAGTCGGAGCGGTTATTCTATCAAAAATATGTAAGTTTTTTCGCAGGTTTTCTATGTCGGTTTATACCACTTTGACTTTAAAGGAAGTTCAGGATTTTGCAGCACCTTATGGACTGGAGGTGATTGACCTGATTCCGATTCAAGGCGGTATTCAAAATACCAACTATTTTATTGTTTGCGAAAATGGCACGCAGTATGTATTAACCGTTTTTGAAGAGATGGACGAGCAAGGTGCAGGGGAATTGGTGCCTGTACTCGAACACTTGGGGCAGGCTGGTCTAGCTGTGCCTGTACCACTGAATCATTCGGGTAAAGCGATTCATAGCTTAAAGGATAAACCTGCACAGATTGCGCCACGCATGCAAGGTCAACATCCCATGCCTGCGAGCTTAGCGCAAGCAGAAGCGATTGCTGTAGCCCAAGCGAAAATGCATGTGGCTTTACAAGATTTCCCTTTGGAACGTGCAGAATATCGTGATCATGCTTATTGGTTACAAGTTTCACGGGATATTCGTCCAACATTAAATGAAGCAGATACCACGTTGCTTAACAATCTGTTGGGCTTATATGACATCTTAACGGCGATGTATCCAGACCGTCCTACCGGTTTTATTCATTCTGATCTGTTCCGTGACAACACTTTATTTGACGGTGATCAACTCAATGGCATTTTAGACTTTTATGAGTTAAATAAAGACGAACTCTTGTTTGATATTGCTATTACTTTAAATGACTTCTGTACTGAATATCCGGATGTACATTTGAATGAAGACAAAGCCATTGCCTTTTTAAATGCCTATGAAAGCGTGCGTCCATTAACCGCAGATGAAAAATCATGCCTAGAGTTATATTTGGCGATGGCGGCGGGTCGCTTCTGGATGATGCGTTTACAGGTGGCACAGAAAAATGCTGCAGAAGGCCGTACAGGGGATGATATTTTGCAGAAAAACCCTGCTGAAATGCGTAATATGCTGATTGAACGATTAAAATTCGTCACTGCATAAATTTTAAAAACAACGAGAGGGAAAAGCATGCGTGATCAAGGACGCTTAGTAGAATGGTTTGATGACAAGGGCTACGGCTTCATTCAACCGAACGATAGCACCAAAGATCGCGTATTTTTGCACATCAAAGACTTTTCCCGTCCCGGCCCACGACCAATCGTGGGCTGCGCGTTGGATTATGCTGTGATCTTAGACGAACGCGGACGCTTTCGTGCGCAGCAAGTGCATTATTTAAAAGCCTCACAAACCAAAGCTACACAACGCCCCAATAAAAAAAATGTGGTGCAGATGCCGCGTCAGGCAGAGCCGATGCAAATCTTGTGCATCATTTATATCCTCGCCTTGGCGGGCTTGTCTGTGGCTGGTTTACTCAGTGGCATGGTGCTGCTTTTTGTAAGTATTATCAATGTCTTGACCTATTGGTTCTATGCGCAGGATAAAGAAGCTGCGCAAATGGGGAACCGACGCGTGCCAGAAAATACACTGCATCTTTTGTCTTTTTTAGGTGGGTGGCCGGCGGCATGGTTGGCTCAGCAACGTTTGCGGCATAAAACACAAAAACAACCGTTTCGAAAAATATATTTCTGTACCATAGCCTTTAACATACTACTGATTTTATGGCTAATTTCACCATTTAATATCCTGCATATTTAGGTGGAACGATCCGCAAAATCATCATGACGGAGAGCGAAATGAATTATTCCATTGATAAAGATCCAAACCGCCTGCTCACGATTATTTTGTATATTCTTTATATTGTGGCGATTTTTTCTGCCGGCTTGCTTGCGGTCCTCGCGTTGATTATCAATTACGTCAAACGCAGTGATGTGCGCGGCACGATTTTTGAAAGCCATTTTACTTGGCAGATCCGTACGTTTTGGTGGTATCTCATTTGGAATATCATTGCTTTCGTGCCTTTTATTTTTCTGTTCTTTACTGGCAATAATGCCAATGCCTTTGCGGGTGTGGCACTGGGAGCGAGTACCTTCTGTGTCACGGTGATCGGACTGTCTTGGTTATGGATTGTGTACCGCGCGATTAAAGGTTTAATTCGTGTCAATGACAACAGACCGATGTATGACTAATGCGAGTTCAGAACTTTTTGGCATAAAAATCTTGGCATCAAAAAAGCGGCTGTATGGGCCGCTTTTTTGATTTAAGAGAGGAAGCTGAAATTAGCGTTTCTTTAACCATTTCGGCCGCCATTCACTCACAATCACACCCAGCACTACACACAGTCCACCAATGAGAGCGAGCGGTGTTAAGCGTTCACCCGCAAGCCGCCCAATGATTGCGGCCCAAACCGGTTCACCTGCATAGATGATTGCCGCCTGTGCAGGATCAACCATACGCTGCGCCCAGTTCATCACCAGTTGAATCACGGCGCTGGCCAGCCCCAATCCGCACAGTACAGCGATTAATGGCCATTCAAATTTGGGCAATGTGGTTTCACCTACCAGTGGAGCAAAGCAAAAACAGAACAGTGAAGCAAATGCCAATTGTAGAACCGTCACTCTGCGTAGATTGACGCGGGGTGCAAAATAACTGATCAAGATAATTTCAAAGGCAATGGTAATTGACCCGAGCAACGTAATGATTTGTCCAAAATTGAGCTGAATAGCCCCAAAACCATTACCAGTTAAAAAGACCAAACCGACAAAAGCCAAACTTACACCTAGCCATGTCATCAGATGTGGTTTATGCCGAAAACACAGCCACATAAAAATCGGCACCAGCGGCACATACAGCGCAGTTAAAAAAGCCGATTCACTGCTGCTGATGCTTTGCAGGCCGATTGTTTGCGTCGCATAGCCGATCGCAATCACCGCGCCGATACTTGCGCCCGCAATGACATCATATTGAGAAAAGTGTCTAAGATATTTGAGTGATAAAAGACTCACAGCCAGTGTTGCTGCGGCAAAACGTAGACCGACAAACAGCACTGGACTGCTAAAATTTAAACCGTATTGCACGGTGATAAAACTGGCGCCCCAAATCATGGTAATCAGGATGAGTGCGAGCTGCGGAAACTTGGCTTTCCAAGCAGATTGGACGGTTGGCATGTGTATTTGAATGTTCAAAGAGGAGAAATAAAAAAAGAGGCCCGAAGACCTCTTTTCTGCTCGGGTAAATTACAAGCTTTGTTGATCAAGCAGTAATTGAGCTTCACGAAGGTTCAATGTGCCTTCATAAATTGCACGACCGGTAATCGCACCTAAAATGCCCGGTTGGCCTTTTAAGTTACGCACGTCGTCTAGGTTGGTCACGCCACCCGATGCAATAACAGGTAAGCCTGAATAGGTTGCAAGGTTAACGGTTTGTTCAACGTTCACACCTTGCATCATGCCATCACGTGCGATGTCGGTGTAGACAATGCTCGATACGCCAGCATCTGCAAAGCGTTTTGCCAAATCAGTAGCTTTCACGTCTGTGACATTTGCCCAACCATCAGTTGCTACCATACCGTTCATGGCATCGATACCGACAATGATATGGCCTGCAAATTTTTTGCACGCTTCTTCAACAAATTCAGGCTCTTTTACCGCTTTTGTACCAATGATGACAAACGATACGCCTGCATCAAGGTAGTGTTCAATGGTTTCAAGAGAGCGGATACCACCACCAATTTGAATTGGTAATTCAGGCTGTGCTTTAGCAATCGCTTCAACCACAGGCTTATGAATCGGTGTACCAGCGAAAGCACCGTTTAAATCTACCAAATGTAAGCGACGCGCGCCTTCATTTACCCAATGCTGTGCAGTTGCCACTGGATCGTCAGAAAATACGGTATCGTCTTCCATACGACCTTGTTTTAAACGGACACATTTGCCATCTTTCAGGTCAATTGCAGGGATGATCAGCATGCTTTCGCTCCTTGCTCAATCAAATTAAGAATGAATTTGTGCCTAATCTTATCAAATAAACGGCTATTCACTAAATGCTAATATCAGAATTGATGAATTAAAAAAGCCTGACATAGGTCAGGCTAGTGCAAATAAAGGATTGGATTTTATTGTTGGTCTATAAAAATGCGCTGTGTATTAGCGTTTTTAGTCATTAAACATAAGCGGTTGTTTGTAATAAATCGCTGTTTACGGATTGAAGTAAGCTACCGACATCGTATAAGCCTTGATTGAGGGCTGTGGTACTTTCACCGACCACTTGAACAAGATCACCCACCACAGGAAGTTCAGTGGCAATCGATGTAATCGGTACAATGTCATCCAGTAAGGCATCTAAAGTGCCTGAAACATCTTGCACTACACTACCCATACTTGCTAAAGGATCATTCAGGACGGATGTTAATAATTCGGTAGGATCAATACTGGCTACATAGTCGCCCGTTTCAGCCAACAAGCCAGTTAAATTCCCCGTAGTTTCGCCTACTGCATCCAATAGACCGCCCAGCAATGGCAAGTCAGAAAGTGCGTCTGTGATTGGTGCAGCCACGCCACTGAGATGATTAACCAAGCCAGCAACTTCAGTCACGGTTTGACCGACCACACCAGTTACGCCATTGAGAGCGGTTTGCACCCCACCAAGAAGATCACCCGTCGCCAGTTGATCGGCTACCGCATGTAAGCCTTCGTCTAAGGTGTCGACCAACTGATTTTCAACTGCGAGTACTTTTTCGATGGTCCCACCAATCAGTGGTAGTTCAGTCAGTGCATCCGTTAAGGGCGCTGTTAAGCTATTAACGGTCTTTAATACGCTGTCTACTGTATCCAAAACACTATTTAAAACCAGTCCAACTGCTTTACTGATCCCTTGTAAAGTCAGGCTGAGTACGCCGCTGATTTTTCCTGTAAATAAGTTCAACATGTCAGGTTCTCCAAGTTTTTAAATTATGATGTGTTATGTATTTGGCAGACTTTTTTTAGCAAAAGGAGATTGATGAAAACAAATTATGAAAGTATAGAAAGAATGAGATAAATCATGTAATTCTGCTAGAAAATCTAGAGAGATCAAAACCTTAGTTGAATAAAAATATAAATGTATATTAATGTAATTAAAATGATTTAAATCAAATATATAAATGTACTTAAAAGGTGCGATTTTATTGTTTTTAGACTGTGCTGTGACTATTTTTAAGGCAATAAGGTACTGTTCAAATCTTTAGCGCAAATAAACTGCAAATTCATTGGCACTCTTCAGCCGATCTTTGCACTTGGTCATGCCATAGATTGGGGCAATATCCAGTTACAGAGCGGTTACATCGCTGAATATAAATTAAATCATTAAAATAATTAAGGATTTATAAATTCATGTGCGGACGAATTCTTAGTTTGAGAGAAGTATTGGGAATGGTTTTGGGTAATAAGCCACGTTGTAATAATTCTTCAAAGACCAAAACAGGGGCATAGGCATCGGCAGCGGCATAACGAATTTGCTCCGGACTTAAGCGCTTTTTGGCCCAATTCGAGGTGCTGACCGATTTAGATTTTGGAAAATTCACACGAAAAAGCAGTGCCATGGCATTTTTTAAACCTAAAGGTTGGCTTAAGCCAAAAGAAGCAAAGCACTTGGAGAGTTCCAATACACTATTCAGTTCGATGCCTTTTTTACGAAATAAATGCGCATCATTTTTTAAGCCAAAACCCACTTTAATTTGATCACGATTACTCAAGATCGGCTTTAAAAAATCCCAAGTGCATTCGTTCATTTGAAACAACCACGCCTGTTGCGCCGTAGCGAGTTGGATTAAATGTGGACCGGTAGAGACCTCACCTTTACGAAAAGTCGGCTTAGATTCAGAGTCGAAACCGAATAAGGCAGTCGTCTGCAATTCATCGGCCCAGTGTTGGCATTGTTCTGCATTGTGAATGACATGGATCTGCTCTGGCACTAAATTTTGGAACAATGGAAAATTTTTAATCTGTTCTTTTGTTGGCAAAATAGGTGTCAGTAGAGCATCAGTCATTATGATTTAATTCAAAGGCTTGTTGTTGCAGCCTAGAGCGTTTAGTAGGGAAATGCAAATACCGAGATGTGGCGTTGAGCATGAGCCATTGACTCATCGGCCTGTCATAGCGCGTTGCTATGACAGTGACGAAGGCACTTAAACACAGTGACTAATAGGCTTAAAGTCAGTGACGACTTAAAATAGAAAACGCGCAGTAAATAATACATTTACCAAGATCAGTAAGAATAAACCGATAAAGAGAAAGGCGAGGACCACCTCCCATGTTTTGGATTCACGTGGCTCACCATATTGATTGGCATTTGCAGACCCCGGGATGAGCATCAGCGCAATGCACATAACGATATTGAGCAACGGAATCAACTCTAAGAGTGCAAACCAGCCTGAGAGATTAAAGTCATGCAAACGACGCACTGAAAAAATCATCAAAGGGATCAGCATTAAAATATTTAGGATCAATCCAATCACTTGCGTCATTGGATTTTCAGCATGAGCTATTAGGGCATTGAGGGTATTGGGCATCATGCTGACGATCAGTAGCATCAATATGCTCAGCATGAGGCCATAGAAGACATTCCAACCGATAAAAGACATGCGATTAAAACGACCGTCACGGTTCCAACCAGAGTTTATATTGGGTGAATTATTCATATTAAATGATCTTAAATTATCGTAAAAAGTATAGTTATCATTCATTTTTAGCCGCAAAAAAATTGAGCTAAAAACGACATAAAAATGTGAAAAAGTACAGGATTTGATCCTGAACATAAAAAGCGCGTTGATTATAAAGGTAAAGTACAAAAAAAGCCCACATGTGTGAGCTTGTTTGAGTAGATGTATTGCTGTTTAGAGCGATCTAGGCGGCATTTAATGATTTATCATTATTGTTGTTGAATCGTGGTTTGCTGAGAGCGGATCACATAGTTTTGGTAAGACGGAATCATGATCGCAGCAAGTATCCCGACTATAAACACCACGATATACAAAACAGCCAGCACTGTTTCCCAGCCTTTGGTCGGGCGTGGTTGTCCAAAGCTATTACTACCGCTATTACCCGGTGCAAATAACACATAGAGCGCAAATAATATATTCACTACAGGAACTAAGATCAGCAGTGCAAGCCATCCAGAATGGTCTCGGTCATGTAAACGACGGATTAAGAAAATGACGCTGTAATAAATGACGATGGCATACATGATAAAGAAAATAATCATGAGTGGCGTCGACATTGCACCCTCAGTCAACGCATTTTGCGCACCGGGTATGAGCAGGCCGACTACAACAGCAATTAGCGTAAAAATAATGCCGAGAAGTAGATTCCATGCAAGATATGCGCGCCGGCTAAAGCGGCCACTGGCTTGGGTCGGTGAGTCAGATGTGAATGTATTCATTATTATTCCTAGGCTTTGGTATTTTTATAAGTAGGCAAATTCTAAAATGAATATGTAGAAAATAAAAGGATGAAAAATAAACAGTACAAAAAAGCCCGCAAGGAGCGGGCTTTTTGCGGCGAAGGAATTTTAAATATCCCATTCCACAAAGTTTTTCAGCAATTGCAGACCGGCTGTATGACTTTTTTCTGGGTGAAATTGTGTCGCAAACAAGTTTTCCTTGTGAATTGCGGTACAAAATTCCAAACCATAGTCACAGGTAGCAGCGACTATGCTTGAGTCTTGCGGCTCTACATAGAAGCTATGTACGAAATAGAAACGTGCATCTTGCTCAATGTTTTTCCACATCGGGTGGCTTGGGTCTGCCTGATGCACTTGGTTCCAGCCCATGTGCGGCACTTTTAATCCCTCTACATCAGGGAAGCGTTTAACCGAACCTTCAAAAATACCCAATGCATCTGCACCGCCATTTTCTTCGGAATGCTGCATTAGGGCTTGCATGCCGACACAGATCGCAAGCACAGGTTTATTAAATGCCGCTTTACGGACGACTTCATCAATCCCTGCATCATGCATGCCTTGCATACAGTCACGCATTGCTCCCACACCGGGGAACACAATTTTATCTGCTTGTGCAATCAGCTTAGGATCATTGGTGACATCAACAGTTGCACCCACGTGTTCGAGGGCTTTTGCTGCTGAGTGAAGATTTCCCATGCCATAGTCAAGAAGGGCAATACGGGTCATTACAATGTTCCTTTGGTAGACGCAACAGTATTTTCGGCACGCGGGTCAACTTCACACGCCATACGTAATGCACGGGCAAAGGCTTTAAATACGCTTTCAATTTGGTGGTGGCTGTTTTTGCCTTTTAGGTTGTCGATGTGCAGCGTCATTAACGCATGGTTCACAAAACCTTGGAAAAATTCAGAGAAAAGATCCACATCAAAAGTCCCGATGCGTGCGCGAGTGAATGGAATATCCATCCAAAGACCCGGACGGCCAGATAAATCAACCACAACACGACTCAGTGATTCATCCAGCGGCGCATAGAAGTGACCGTAGCGACGTAAACCTTTTTTATTGCCCAGTGCTTGAGCAAAGGCTTGGCCAAGTGTAATCCCACAGTCTTCTACGGTATGATGATCGTCAATTTCAAGATCGCCATCACAATGAATATCAATATCAAACAGACCATGTCGCTTGATTTGATCAATCATATGATCTAAAAATGGAACACCAGTGTTTAAAGTGCCTTGACCAGTACCATCAAGATTCACACGAACTCGAATTTTGGTTTCGTTGGTGTTTCTTACCACTTCACTGATACGATCTGTCATAGACACGTTCCTCAAATACGTCAAAATGATTGATGTAAAAATATTTTCGCTGTGACGAAAAGTCACCGCATATTAGATTGCTCAGGAGGGTTTATCAATGCCTATTACCGTACATGCCTATACTTCTTTGGAAAATGATGAAGTGCGCAGCCAGCTTGAGCGACTGTATGACACCAGCCCTGAGTTTAGCGACGGTTCCGATGCGATTGAACAACTTGAGCAGAACTTAGCTCAGTATACCTTAGTTTATACTGCAGAATTTAATACAAAATTGATTGGCGCGATTTGGTGTACAGGCCAAGGTGAAAGCAAAACCCTTGAATATATTGTGGTACACCCTGCAAATCGTGGGCGTGGTGTTGCAGAGCGCTTGGTCAGTGAGGCTACCCGTATGGAAGAAGAAAAAGGGGTGAAGACTTTTGAGCCGGGTTGTGGCGCGATACATCGCTGTTTGGCGCACATTGGTAAAATTACTGCGGCTGAATAACTGGTCCCCCAATTGAAAGCAGCCATTGAGCTGCTTTTTTGTTGGATAAATACGTTGTCGTCACAGTAATTTCAGCTGTGGAAATTTAAAAGCACTCAAAAAATAAGCAAATAATGTGAAATATTGATTTAAAAATAAACATTTGCACAAAAAAGTGCAACGGATGCTTGACGCCATGAGACTGAAATTGTTTAATACGCCCCATCGGCGTGATAGCTCAGTAGGTAGAGCAACGGATTGAAAATCCGTGTGTCCCCAGTTCGATCCTGGGTCTCGCCACCATATTCAAAACTGATTTTTCAGTTTATCAATCCCTGATCCCATCAGGGATTTTTTTTTGCCTAAAAAATATGCATACGAAAAATATTTTTATAAATATGATTGACTAATTGACTGAGATACGGCTTAATACACCGCATCGGCGTGATAGCTCAGTAGGTAGAGCAACGGATTGAAAATCCGTGTGTCCCCAGTTCGATCCTGGGTCTCGCCACCATATTCGAAAAAACCTCAAACCATTGTTTGAGGTTTTTTTTTGCCTGTTGTTTTTTCGGTTGTTTATCATTTACACAATTTAACTGCTACAATCTACCGAATATAATTTGACTAATAGTTAAAAAAATTTTTAAAAATAAAAGGTATGACAATGCATATGAACAAAATGTTAATGGCTTTAACTGTAATGACAAGTGCTTTATTAACAGCATGTGGTGGTGGAAGCAGTGGGAGTTTTAATTCATCTTATGAAAAAGAATTTACTTTTGGTACTCAAACCTATATTTGCCGCAGTGAAAAAGCAGCAAATGCATGCGGTAGTGCAAGTCGAGATTGTTCAGCGTGTGATCTTAAAACACCGTCTACAAATGTGATCACGGCAATATGTACTCAACCTGTAGCAAATACCCATAAAGTGACAACAGCAGGCTGTGTATTAAAGCTAACAAATGATACCCAGACAGGAATCTGTACATCAGAAGGATTAAGATTATTGTCAGGCAGTAATCGAACTAAAGAAGAAGTGAATCAGGGGGCATTATTTACAAATGGAAGTTTGAAAATCACGCTGGCGAATAACGTGACTGAAACGATTACGTGTAATTAATGCTGATGAAATTCATTGTGCCAATGTTGATTGGACTCGTCTGTTTTGGATTGGGCTATTTAATAGCCCCGTCTAATACTGTATCTGATGATCCTACAGTTATAGAAAGTAATAGAGATCAGACAGGGATTAGGTTTATTCAAAACCTTCAGCAGAATATACCTGAGCAGTCTGAAAATAATATCGAATTACAACAGCAACTTAAAAATCAAATGACTCAGGTGAATGCCGTCATTGATCAGGCGACACCACAACAGTTGGATCAATATTTAAAACAAGCTTTTCCCAGCTATGATTTATCGGCAATAAAAAACAAACGCGAATTTGCGAAGCATCTTGTACGCGAATTTGTTGATGCAAAAAATAATCCTCATGAGCCTATGAGTGGACGAGCCGCGGTTATGGCACAGCAAGAATATGGGGTTGAAAATGTACTGCCGCGTGACATTTATGCAGAGCAGCAGTTGTTTGCTCACTTTGATACTTTAGGAAAAACTCCGAATAATGAGCAGGTTTTTGTACGTTGGAGCGATCAATCTACTGGAGAAGTGCTGTTTTTTATGCCTCAACGGATTAGTGCTCAGCGTGAACAGAATTGGGTCAGTTTTAGTCCTGTCGCTGGCTGGAAGCCAGGGCACTATGATGTGAAATATTATCAAATGAATGATCAATTAAGCCCGATTGCACAGACCAGTTTTTATATACAGCACGTGATTGAGTAAATATTTGAAGCTCAAATTTTATCGCTGAAGCTATGACTTAAGTGCTAGTTTCCGACCCTAAAAATTCGATTAAACTGATAAAAAACGACCAATGAATCCCCGCAATGAAAGATCTTTTCTCTACAGGGAGTGCGCTGTATCAACAAGCACGTCCAAGTTATTCTGCTGAAGTCGTCGATAGCATCTTGCAGCATGTTGCCGTGCGTGAACTGGCATGGGACTGCGGTGCAGGTTCAGGTCAATTTACCAAAGGTTTAGCACCCTATTTTCAACAGGTTTTAGCGACAGATCTGAGTGCTGAACAATTGGCACACGCACACCAATTAGACAATGTGCGTTATGAGCAAGCCAGCGCAGAACATTGTCCGCTTGCAGACCATTCAGCGGATTTAATCACAGTTGCGCAAGCGATTCATTGGTTCGATTTTGCTGCCTTTTATGCAGAAGTACGACGAGTATTGAAACCCCATGGTCACATCGCCATTGTGGGCTATGGTCTGATTCAATTTGAACATGCGGAATTGAACCAGCTTTTACAGGATCTGTATTTTGTCACCTTAAAAGGCTATTGGGATGCTGAACGTCGTTACATCGACGAAGAATATCGCAGTATTCCGTTTCCATTTCAGGAGTTAGCGACACCTCAACTGTTTTTAAATTATAGGTGGAGTGCACAGCAAATTTTAGACTATTTGCAAACATGGTCTGGATTAAAACACTATCAACAGCAACATCCAACACATCAACCGTGTGCAGCTTTGAACGACTTCTTTAGCCGTCATCCGCAGCAAGAGTTTGCTTTGTCATTTCCTGTGCTATTAAGAATCGGGACCGTATAAAAAAGAAAAAGTAGCCGCAATATAGATAGATAAAGGATGAAATCTTAAGTCTAGAATGAGCAACGTGAGGTTTGAATCGGCTGTACTTTCGTGCCGTTTGTCGGGGTTAAATCTAGTTAATTGATTAATTGTTGTACAATAATAGCAGTATAAATTTTTTCAATTTTCTATTTTTAAATCTCTCGGAATGAACATGATGAATCTCCCTAAATCTATTTCCTTTTTGGTTTTTGTTAGTGCAGCAATGACGGCTATGAGTACTTTGGCTGCGGAAAAAGCCATTACAAAAGCTGAGGATACCGAACAACAAGCTATTCAGATGCCTGCTTTAACCATTATGGCAGAGCGTGAAATGCGTGCAGAGACGGGCATTGTTGAGTATCAAGAGCAGGTGGATCGCCGTAAAGCCTTACAGCAACGGGTGATGCAACTTGAGCGCGATACGCAAAACAAAGGTGTCGATGCAACAATCGTGTCAAATGTAGATGTCTTGCCTGCCACAGCAGTGCCTGATATGTCGAATTTATCGCCTTTGATGCAGCAGCATGTTTTAGATATTGCCGCAGGTTTGCAGTCTTCTGACCCACGCAATGGTTTATATATTATGTTGCAACCCTTTGGGATAGACCGAAATTCGACCAATGTGCAAATCAGTCGTGATCAAATCAATCTCGGCAATATTGACCGTCAGTTAAATACCAATCCGATCAAGACCCCATAATCGAATACATCTCTACAGCAAATTGAAGGCGAAAATTCATGTTTTATCCATGAATTTTCGTTTTGATGACATGCGCAATTTAAGACTTTCTATATTGATGCTTTCAAATAGCCTCCTTAAAAAGCATGGCTATTTTATCGTCAATCTTCAAACTTTTGGTTAAACTGAATAAAAGGGCATTCGGAGCTCATTATGCCGCGTATCTTTGTTGTCTTAGCCAGTGCTACGGTATTGGTCTTTGGATGGATGTTTTATCAATATTCAGTACAGCAAAAAGAAGCTGTGCAACTCTCGACCTATGAAACGGTTTTGCGCGAAAAAACCGAGCAAATTTTTCAGCAAGCTCAGCACTGGGAAGAACCGATACAACTTAATGTGACAGATGCACGGCTAACGGGTGATTATAAAATCATGTCGGATTTTATTTTGAGCCAAATGCTGCAGCGTGCAGAAGCGCGAAATCAATATATTCGTGATCTTAAAGCACTGAATTGGGATAAATTTCTCGACATCGATCGCTTGTTGCAAGATAAAAAAAACCAATATCAAGAGACTGAGCAAATGCTGCAGCAGGTGCATGCAGTGGTCGATGCTTATGAACAAAAAACCACTCAACAAGAGGAAAATGGTTTAGCTCAGGCCAAACAGTTGGCGGTCAAACAGGTGTTTCGTCAGCAAATTGCCCAGAGTTTAAGAGACAGTCGTGATAGTGATGAGTCGCATGCTTTATTTGAGTTAGAAAAGCAAAGCTTGGCGAAGGCTGATGAGGTCTTTGATGTGCTGAAAGCCAATAAATGGGAAAAGAAAAATAAATTATTTATGTTCTATGAAGATGCGCCTTTAAAGCAGTTTAATCAGCTTTATACAGAGATGTTGGCGCTCAATGCGCAAATGGATGAGATCCGCCAAAAGAACCGTTCAGAGTTGAAACAAAAGCTTTAACTGACTGTCATCACTCTTTCAAATTTGCGCGATAAAGTGGCTTATAGCAGGGTTTTACATCATATAGAGGTTCATGCTCATGCGAGCTATTCAGATTTTTGATGATATTCAGCAGGTCTATATCGACTTTATTGCGAACCGCCAATATCCACGTTTGGAAAGTTTAAACAATTGGGGCAAGAACCGTTTTTTCTTCAGTCAGTATTTTCGCATGATTGAAGATTGGCATCTGACTGAACAGATTGTGATTGAATTTAATCAACAATTTTATAGTTTGGATACAGGGACGGCGCCTGACTTTATGGATCAAGATAAATACATGGCTTGGTTGATGGAACAATTACAAATATTAAAATAAGTCCTTTTCATTCAAATTATTCAGCACAGCTTCAAGACATGTTATGCAATTGAAAGCCATCCTTTAGCGGATGGCTTTTTTGTTGCTATCGAGCATCATTTTGGGAACTGAGTTCCGAACTAGCATGAATAACGCAAAAAACATTGGCTTTAAAACAGTCTTCGATTGTTTAAATTGCAAATTTAATACAACTATTAATCAATAGTGTGACTTAAATCACTTAAAATGCGCCGAAAATTTAAACATAAATTTTTAGCCAGCAGCCCATAACGCATAAGAAGCTGAGCTGTATTGAACTTGCAAACATTCTAACCTTAGACCGATTGGCTTTGAATGAAAGGTTTATCGCCATTTTTAGAGACGATTTTTTTAGCGTATGAAAAAATTAATACTGCTATGGCTTGCCATATGTGCGGTTTCATTGGTGTCGATAGGCTATACCTATGAATTATTCATTAGCCCTGTTTGGGTGGTAAATGTATTCGCGGCCTATGGCATGATTTTAGTGCGGAAGCATTTAAGCCACGATTTACTGATCGTGCTCTATGCTTTTAGTGCGATCTTTGTGGCTTCGCTGATGGTCGATCCCGCCAAAACCTTAGAAGATAAATTTCTCCTGTGTGCGATTTCAGCATTTCAGATTTGGGTATTTATTAAAGCCTATTTGGCACTGAGCCATTTAAAAAAACGACGCTTTAAGCGAACCCTGATGTTGGCTGTTCCGAGTATCGTGAGTGCTTTTGCAGGCAGTCTATTGTTCGTGGCGTGCTTTCAGATGGACAACCAATACTTTGCCTTTGTTGATTATTTTCTAGAGCAATTTGCAACAAGTTTGGCTGTGGTGTGTTTATTATTTGGTGTTCAGCGCTGGATGAATGTACCGTGGATGGATTATGGCTATCTGATCGTGGCACTGGCAGTGCAATATGTGATCTCAAATGATCAAATCTTCTATGCCTGCATGGTTTTGCCTTTATTGATGTGTTACTACGCGATCAAATACGACCTCAAAACCTTTTGCTGGCTGATTGGCTTAATGACGCTGATCTGTGGTTGGTATGGTGCCATGCCATTGGCTGGGGAATATTGGTCGGATGCACAGGTACATATGCTCTCGCGGATCAGTTCTTATCGTTTGGCATTGGGTATTTATCTGATTATTTTTCTGTTTATTTGTGAGCTGTATGCACGAAATAAACGCCTGTATTTGGCTTTGCAACGTGTAAGTTTTTGCGATGAGTTGACGGGGCTGAAAAATCGCCATGCCTTTAAAGAACAAATATTTATAGAGGGTGCGGTTGATAAAGGCTGTGTCATTTTGCTCGATGTCGATAATTTTAAAAAAATTAATGACCAATATGGGCACCAAATGGGGGACTGTGTTTTGGTGCATTTGGCAAAAATCTTAAAAAATTGTAGTCCACGCGCGAGTTTTATCAGTCGCTGGGGCGGTGAAGAATTTTTAATTTTGCTCGAAGGTGCCGATTTGGAGCAGGGTAAAATGTTGTGTGAAGCAATTTTGGAACGCTGCGAACATGTACCGTTTCGAAAAGATCAATTAAGGCTAGATGTCAGCTTTAGTATGGGCTTGGCCGAGTTTCAACAGTTGAGTTTGTCTAATTACTCCACGACTCTACAGCATGTCGATGCCTGCCTATATCAGGCGAAATCACAGGGGAAAAATTAGTTTGTTTATCAAAAGATTATTCCGTTAGCAGAAAGCAGTATTGCAGTCTAAATCGGCATAAAAAAAGATGCCGTGAAGGCATCTTTTTTTAGCATTTAATCAACGATTAAGCTGCTTTTTTGAACCAAGAAAAGAAACCTTTTTTCTCAGCTTTTGCTGCTTCAGCTTTTTTCTCTGCACATTTTTTAGCGCAGTCTTTTTTCGCTTCAGCTTTTACTTCTTCAGTTTTAGTGTCAACAGCTTCTTTTGCATCAGTTGCTTTTTCTACAGCTGCATCTTTTGCTTCAACAGTTTTTGCTACAGTCGCGTCTTTTGCTGCAACAGTATTCGCAACAACAGCGTCTTTAGCCGCTACAGTTTTTGCTACAGTTGCATCTTTTGCTGCAACTGCAGTTTCTTTAGTTGCTGCTGCTTTTTCTACAACTGCTTTTTTCATGTCAGCAGTTTTTGCTTTAGTAGTTTCTTTCACTGTTAAAGTTTTAGTTTGAGTCGCTTTTTCTGCAATAGCCACTTGAGTTTTAGCAGCATCTTGAGTTGCTTGAGCAGCAGCTACAGTTGCAGTTTTCGCTTGTGCAGCTTGAGCTTTTACAGCTTCAACAGCAGTCGCAGGTTTTTGTTCTACAGCAGTAGTTGCCATAGCAGAAGTTGTAGCAGCAACTAAAGCAACAGCTAAAGTAGTTTTGATCGCGTTCATAGTCATCACTCTATAAAACTTAGTTAAAATAAGGCATTGTAAATTTTATGCCTTATCAACAGCGCTTAGGTTACACGGCACAGAGTGAGGGATTTGATTGTGTGAATATTCCACCAATGTTACAAACGAATAACATGGTGTTACGCAGAAAAACAAACAAAAACAGCGTGCATTGCACAGCATTCGAAATTTTCAATTCAAAGCTGATTTAAAATCACTGTTAAAGCCGTTATGGTGAATATACATTTCCGCCATTGGTATGGCATAAAAATAACGTCGCTTGAGGGATAACTACAGATGCAGCAGCTTATTTGTTATAAACAGCTCCCTGTGTGGACGCAGCAATCGATTCCACAAGGTTTTAAACAACAGCACAATACCAAAGCAGGGACATGGGCAAAACTCACCGTGCTGCAAGGTGAAGTAAATTTTGCCATGTTAGATGCGTCTGGAAATGTCCTCTCGACGCATGTATTTAGTCCAGACCTACCACCGCCGTTTATCGAACCGCAGGCGTGGCACAAGATTATCTCTGCGAGTGACGATGTGCAATGTCAGTTGAGTTTTTATTGTTTAGCGCAGGACTATTTTTATAAGAAGTATCAACTCAGCCCAACACATTCAGAAATTTTGGCTGCAACACCGTATTTGCATGGTGGACGTGCTTTGGATGTCGGCTGTGGGCAGGGGCGTAATTCGCTGTACTTAAGTCAGCTGTCTGAGCAGCGTTTTGAGGTGGATGCATGGGATGTCAATCCACACAGTTTGCACAAGCTGCAAGAGGTGATCGCTGCGGAAGGCATTGAAAATATTCATGTACAGCAGCGTGATCTAAACGCTGACCCAAGCATTACAGGTACATACGACTTTATTTGCTGTACCGTGGTGATGATGTTTTTAGAGGCCAATACAGTCAAGCCGCTGATTCAGCAGATGCAGCAAGCGACAAATATCAATGGTTATAACCTGATCGTTTGCGCGATGGATACGCCTGATCTGCCTGCGCAGCCTGACTTTCCTTTTGCGTTTAAAGCAGGGGAGTTAAGTGCGTTGTATGAAGGCTGGAATATTGTGAAATACAATGAAAATGTCGGTGAGCTGCATCGGGTGGATGCTGAAGGGCAGCGGATTCAACAGCATTTTGCGACTTTGTTGGCGCAGAAAATTTAAGCCAAGAATTGTAGGATGTTGAGTTGAAGGATTGGTGATCAACTCAACACTTACTTTACTTAAATTGGAAAAAGGGAACCATTTTTGAGCTAGTCAGGGTGTATGTGTACTTAGAAAATTCAACCAATTGAATATGATCATACTCTGATTTAAGGCTGATAAATAAAGCCTAAAGCTTTTAAAGGCAATTGAATGATGTCGATTGTGAGTGTTAAAGGCAATAGTGGTAATTCTGCCAATTTTTCTTGCCCTGACTTTTTGACATAGCCACTTTGGTCTTCGTAATGCTGGATACGGATCTTATATGGATGGCTTAAGGGCTTTAAATCTGCGGCATTCGCAACTTTTGGGTAAACCGTACCTGCAATTTCTAAGTTAAAGAGATGATCTTGCTGTTCTGCCTTTGAACAATCACATGGTGCTACGCCATATTGGTTGAATAATGCCCTTTCCGTAGGACTTAGTGTTCCATTGGGAGGCGCATAATAAAATTTAAAGCTTCCGCTAAATTTAGTGCTGTTCGGGCTCGGAGAATTAAAGTCAAGTTCTCGATGGAGACGAATATATTGTGGATTGAGTTGGCTAATCAGTTGAATAAAATCAGCACCGCCTTTATTGATCACATAGCTGTATTTATTGCCTGCGACTACGATGCTATCGATTGGTTCATTGGGTATTGCTTTAGCGGGTTTGCCAAATGCGATCACATCATCTTCAAGGATTGTTCTCCATGCATATTTTGTTTCGTATTTTTGAAACAGATCACGGGAGAGTTCACCGATTTCATTATTTGTAGCGCAAGCTGTAAGAAAAATAAAAGTGCTTAGGCAGCTCATCTTTAAGAGGTAGTGAAGTCGTTTATTTATCATTGTTATGCATATTTAAGTTTTAGTTCAGGCCTTACCATAATTCAAAAATCGCTGAAAATCGAGAATTAACGTATTAACTTTAAAAATATGCTGAGACGTTTTTACGGTTTGTTTAGCACGGTTTATTGTTGAAGATTTTTGAACAAAATTTATTTCACTATGAAATTTCCCTCTCCTTTTAAGGAGACTTGCGCAGAATACCGCTCAGGGAGAGGATTTATATGAAAAAATTCCCTCATCCTCTTGCGGAGCATGCTGCTCATCCTAGAGGGAGAAGGGATTTTCAGTATGTATTCATGTGAGTTTAGTTAACAAATAAAAAAACCCCGCAATAAGCGGGGTTTCTTTTATCTCAGTATTTAATTAAACATTAAACACGTTCGATAATGGTCGCGATACCTTGACCAAGACCGATACACATGGTCGCAAGACCGATTTGCGTATCTTGCTGCTCCATTACGTTTAGAAGCGTAGTCGTGATACGCGCACCAGAACAACCCAATGGGTGACCAAGTGCGATCGCACCACCGTTCAAGTTCACACGGTCTTGTTGGTCATAAATGCCTAAGCCTTTAAGAACAGACAAACCTTGTGCTGCGAACGCTTCATTCAATTCAAACGTTTGAATATCAGCAATTGACAAGCCAGCACGTTTAAGCGCTTTTTGAGTTGCTGGTACAGGACCATAACCCATGATCGCAGCATCACAGCCTGCAACCGCCATAGAACGAATCACAGCACGTGGCTTAAGACCTAAAGCTTGAGCACGTTCAGCAGACATCAGCAACATTGCAGACGCACCATCAGACAATGCTGATGAAGTCGCAGCAGTTACTGTACCGCCTTTCGGATCGAATACTGGACGTAAAGCTTGGAATGCTTCAAGGTTTGCATCAGGACGAATCACTTCATCGATATCGCACAGAATTTTGAAGCCATTTGCATCGTGACCTTCAACGCCCACGATTTCATTTTTGAAACGACCTTCTTGTGTTGCAGCCCAAGCACGGCGGTGTGATTCAACACCAAACGCATCTTGTTCTTCACGCGATATACCGTTCATACGACCTAACATTTCAGCCGTTAAGCCCATCATGTTAGACGCTTTTGCATAGTGCTTAGACGCTTCTGGGTTGATGTCGATGCCGTGCATCATGCCAACGTGACCCATGTGCTCTACACCACCAATGATGAAGATATCACCTTGGTTGGTTGCAATTTGCGCAGCCGCTGTGTGGATTGCTTGCATAGAAGAACCACAAAGACGGTTCACTGTTTGACCTGCAACAGTCTTTGGAAGATCAGCCAATAACGCAATGTTACGACCAATGTTCATACCTTGCTCTAGGGTTTGGTTTACACAGCCCCAGATTACGTCTTCAACTTCATTGGTATCAAACTGGTTACGAGCAACAAGCGCGCGTACTAATTCAGCAGATAAGCTGTCAGCACGTACGTTACGGAACATACCATTTTTGGTTTTACCCATTGCTGAACGTACGCCATCAACGATGACAACGTCACGTGGATTTAAAGTAGCCATTCACGTTGCTCCTTAACCGTAGAATTTTTTGTTGTTTGCAGCCATGTCACGCAACATTTGTGGCGCTTCATAAGCCTTACCTAAATACGCATATTTGTCGCAAAGCGCTACGTATTCAGCGACACCTGTTTGGTCGATGTAACGGCATGGACCACCACGGAATGGAGGGAAACCTACACCCATGATCATCGCCATATCTGCTTCAGCAGCCGTTGCAACGATGTTGTCTTCTAGACAACGAACAGTTTCGTTACAGAACGTCAGCATCATACGGTCAATGATTTCTTGAGCATCAAATTCACGTTTTTCCGCAGTTGCAACAGAAGCCACAAGTTCGTAAGCCACAGGATCAACCACTTTGGCTTTCTTACCTTTACGGTCAAGTTCGTATTTGTAGAAACCAACGTCATTCTTTTGACCCAAACGTTTTGCTTCATACATCGTTTGAATTGAACCTTTGAAGTCAGGCTTCATACGGTCAGGGAAACCTTCCGCCATTACTTCTGCACCGTGTACGCCTGTGTCGATACCCACAACGTCGATGAGGTAAGCAGGACCCATTGGCCAGCCGAATTTTTCCATGACTTTGTCGACTTGTTGGAAGTCAGCACCGTCTTTCAGTAGAAGGTCAAATGCACCGAAGTAAGGGAACAATACGCGGTTCACCAAGAAGCCCGGGCAGTCATTGACAACGATTGGGGTTTTACCCATTTTCTGAGCAAGAACCACAGTCGTTGCGATTGCCTCAGCAGATGTTTTCTCACCACGGATCACTTCAACCAATGGCATCATGTGAACTGGGTTAAAGAAGTGCATACCTACGAAGTTTTCAGGACGCTCTAGGTTTTCAGCCAAACGTGTGATTGAAATGGTTGATGTGTTAGACGCAATGATCGTGTTTTCACGAACATTCTTCTCAGTTTCAGCAAGTACGATACCCTTAACTTTCGGGTTCTCTGTAACTGCTTCAATCACGATGTCCACTTCTTTAAACTCGTCATAGCTTAAAGTCGGACGGATGCGCGCAAGAGTTTCACCCATTTTCGCCGCAGTCATTTTTTTGCGATCAACTTGTTTAGTCAACAATTTGTTCGCTTCAGACATACCTAACGCCAATTGTGGGTTACCAATGTCTTTCATGATGATTGGTGTGCCTTTGCTTGCCGCTTGGTAAGCAATACCACCACCCATGATACCTGCGCCTAGTACAGCAGCTTGGTTGACAGGGTGAGCACCTTTTTCATATTTCTTCGAAGTTTTCTTCACAATTTGGTCGTTAAGGAATAAACCAATTAACGCACCTGCTTGTGGAGTCACAGCCGCTTTAGCAAAACCTTGCGCTTCGATTTTCAATGCTTCATCACGTGGAAGGCTTGCACCTGCTTGTAATGAGTCTAGAAGAAGTTTTGGCGCTGGGTATTGAGCAGGATTTGCTTTTGCAAGAACTGCACCTTTCGCTGTATTGAATGCCATCATTTGTTCAAGCATGTTCAATTTAACAGGATCTAATTTTTCTTGGCGTTTTGCTTTCCAGTCTACGCGGCCAGCGATCGCTTGTTTCACAAGGTCAATTGCAGCGTCTTGTAGTTTGTCTGCAGCAACAACTGCATCAACAGCACCGTCTTTGAGCGCAGCAGCAGGCTTTTTCGGCGCAGCCATTGCCATCCATTCAACCGCATTGTCGATACCAATCACGCGGCTTAAACGAACCGTACCACCAAAACCAGGGTAGATACCCAGTTTGATTTCTGGAAGGCCAACTTGTGCAGCTTCTGACATCACACGATAGTCACACACTAAGCACATTTCAAAACCGCCGCCCAATGCCATACCATTGATTGCAGCAACTTTAGGAACGTTTAGATCTTCAAACGCATTGAAGATGTCGTGAACAGGCAATGCCCAATCCACAATCGCTTGTTCGCCTTGAGCGAAGTTTTCACCGAATTCAGTGATATCTGCACCCACGATAAATGTAGATTTACCTGAAGTAACGATTAAACCTTTGATGTCACCGTTTGCTTTAACAGCGTCAATTGCAGCTTTAAAATCTTCAATTGTTGCGCGGTTAAATTTGTTGACCGACTCACCTTGTAAGTCAAAGCGGAATTCTGCAATTCCGTCCGAAAGCATTTGGACGGTAATGGCATTGCCAGCGTGGATCATGCCTGATCTCCTTTATTTTGGAGGACTTCTAAGTTGATGTTGTGAAGCGAGTACGCGGTTCCTGCGTACACTTTATGCCTCGCTAATCTTACGATAACTATATCTAAAAAGAACATAACAAGTTGTATCAAGCCGTGACGCTAGGGTCATCAAAATTTCTTTTGGAAATAGCCTTCGGATCTGCCTTTAAACGCTATCGCTCTAATTAAATATGTTGAAGCTTATGTTTCAGTTCACATTTTTTTATAAATGTAAGCTATAGATTGAGATGCAAAAGAAAAATTCAAGAAAAAAGCAAGTGTATTTTTCGGCAGAATGGTCAATTCACTTTTAACATTGTCATCCATCTTTGCTGAGACACAGTGTTCTATGCTGCTTATTTAGGCATCACTGAGCACTATGCTATACTCGCCGCGTTCTCAAAAGTTAATTTTTCATTAAGCACAATGCTTATTAGCACCAGGTCCTCATATGATTAAGTGGATTATCCTGGCGGTCTTTGTCATTTCTGCGTTTTATATCCAGCAACGCGGTAAAGTCCGTCATTCATTTTATCGTCAGTTTTTTGATCACTCGACATTGCTCGCACCGATCAATTTTCTCATGTACATGTTTTCAAAAGTGCCGAGTCAACCCTATATCGACACGCAGCATTTTAAAGATTTAAAAGTCTTAGATGAAAACTGGGAAATGATTCGTGATGAAGCCAAGGCCTTGTATGAAAAAGGGGGCATCAAAGCATCGAGTACTTATGATGATCTTGGATTTAACTCGTTCTTTAAAACAGGTTGGAAACGCTTTTATTTAAAATGGTATGACTCAGCTCATCCTTCGGCTGCTGAACTTTGCCCAAAAACTACGGCCTTGTTAAAAAATTTACCCACTATTAAAGCCGCGATGTTTACTGAGTTGGCGCCCGACAGTCGTTTAGTCCGTCATCGAGATCCCTATGCTGGTTCATTGCGTTATCACTTGGGCTTACTGACGCCCAATGATGACCGCTGTTTTATTGATGTCGATGGTCAGCGGTACTCATGGCGTGACGGCGAGAGTGTGGTGTTTGATGAAACCTATATTCACTATGCTGAAAATAAAACGGATCAGAACCGGATCATTTTCTTTGCAGACGTTGAACGGCCATTAAAGTCGAAGTGGATGGAAGCTTTTAACCATTGGTTTGGTAAAAATGTCATGACTGCTGCAAGTTCACCGAATGAAAGCGGTGATAAAACGGGTGGTTTAAATAAAGTATTTGGCTATGTCTATCAAATTCGCATAAAAGCCAAAGCCTTGAAAAAAACCAATCGTTCACTGTATTACTTTTTAAAGTGGTTCCTGATGTTGGGGCTGTTTTTCCTGATTTTTGTACGTCCATATTTATTTTAAAAGTAGAATAAATATTGAAAAAATGCGCCCTTAGGGGCGTTTTTTTATGCTGACAGTCAGCGAAATATCAGTTATCGTGCAAGCAGAATAAAAATAATCATGCAGAGCAAATCAGCCAAAAGCAGAAATAGCGTTAGCCAGAATAAGCCAGAAAAAATGAGCCAATAGACGAGGAATATGATGTTGACGTCCAAACTTAAGCCCATGCAAAACCGTTGAGCTGAAAGAAAAGTGTCATCATCAATGATAGCCAAAACCCAAGGGTGAAAACGGTGGAAGCTTTGCATGCAGGCATGAAGACCTACTGCATAGAAACCCTGTGTAAACGCCTGAAGGGATTGATTTGGCGGGAAGGGTATCCGATTCATGAAAGCAACCAACCAAACATTGATGCATCAAATGCATATTTCGATGCAAGATATAGAACGACGTAAACAGTTGCTTGGCTTGACTGATTTAGAGCTGGCGGAACTGGCTTCGATTGGTGGAATTGTGGCGCCGATCCTCGACAGTATGGTCGATGAATTTTATGAAAATCAGACCTCAATTCCAGAAATTGCAACATTGATTGGTGATCTTGATACCTTGAAGCGTTTGCAACGCGCGCAGCACCAGTATTTATTGGACTTATTTTCCGGGCGCTATGACAGCGCTTATGTGAATAACCGTTTACGGATTGGTTTGGTTCATAAGCGCATAGGTGTAGAGCCGAAGTTGTATCTCTCTGCGGTGCATACCCTAAAGACCATGTTGTTTCGCTTAATTCAGCGAACCTTTAATGATACGGAACAATATCAGCGGATTATTAACACCTTGGAAAAGCTCTTTATGTTCGACACCACATTGGTGGTGGAAACTTATGTGTGGAGTTTGATTAATGAGGTGAAGATCTCCCGTGAAAAAATGGAACAGTATGCGCATGCGCTAGAGTTTCGTGCACAAGAAATGGAAGAACTTTCACAGCGCGATCCATTAACAGGACTGTTAAATGTCCGGCATTTATCGACCTTATTGACCAGTATTTTATATACCGCACAGCGTAATCATGAACCCGTAACAGTAGTGTTTATTGATATCAATGATTTTAAAAAGATCAATGATGAACAAGGTCATCCACGTGGAGATCAGGTACTACAAACGGTTGCTGCGGCCATAAAGTCGGTTGCACGTTTAGATGATCATTGCTTCCGTTATGGCGGAGACGAATTTTGTTTGGTCTTGCCAGGATGTAGTGAAAAGCATGTGGAAGCGAGTTTTATCCCGCGTTTATTAGAAGCGGTGGCTGAAATGGAAGCAAGCTTAAGTTTAAGTATTGGGCTGTGTCAAACAGACCATCAGCAAGGCTATATAGATGCCATGAGTTTGGTACAACAAGCCGATGCTAAAATGTATCAAGAGAAAAAGAATTATAAACGTTTGCAGGAACAACCTATATCGAAAGAAGCGTGATTCGAGCGTAAAGAACGCCAAAAATGACAATTGATGAATAGCGGTACTTGAGCGAAATGGTTCTCCATATTCTTGAAAATAATGTGATAAATACGCTTATTTCCTGCAAAAATAAAAGCTGAAATAGCAGATGCATCCTTCAAAATCTTGTATAGAATAAAAGCAGTTGATGGGGGATAAGATGCAAGTTTTTCGTTCAAAAAAAGATTGGTGGGTGGTGGCGTTTATTGTTTGTATGAGCGGTTTACTCATTCAATTATTACTCACCATGCATGCCAAAGGCACGATGCAACAATATCCTCTTCATACCGCGGTGTATATTTTGACGGTGTTACTGCTGTGGTGGCCAATACTCAATACACGTTATCAAATTTCCGCTACAGAATTAAACATCCGTAGCATGTTTCTACGTTGGCAGATTCCTTTGCAGGATATCCAACGCATCAGTGCAAGTCAGGATTTGTCTGCGGCACCTGCGCTTTCCATTAAACGTTTAAAAATTGAATATCTTCGAGATGGCAAAACCAAATTTGTCATGGTTTCAACGAAAGATCCGCAAGCTTTTGCTAAAGCGATTGGTGTTCCAATCCAATAAATATAAGAATGCTGAATAAAGGTATGTGAGCATGCCTTTTAAAGACCAGTGAATTATTTAATAATAACCAATTGTCCAAGTTGTGCATCTAGGTGTATTTTAGTTTGTTCGGGATGATTCAAAAAATACACCGCCAAAATAGGCTCAAGCTCGACCCGCATTTTTCGTGCTAAATGTCGTGCGCCATAACGAATATCATGGTTCTGATAAAAATGTGCTTTGGCTGCATCTGTGAGTTTGATACTGCGTTTTTGATGTTGTAGGCGTTGATTAAGTTTTTCCAGTTCAATCTCCACCAAACGGGGCAAGGCATCATCTTGAACGGGTTGATATTGCAGTACACGGTCAATACGGTTAATAAATTCAGGGTCGAATTTACGTTGCATGACTTTTTCAATAATGCTACTGACCGGCACGCGTTTGAGAAAAACCTTCTGTATTTTTTCGGGTAAAAAATTTAACTTATCTAGATATTGCTGTGCCGCTTGTGCACCGACATTGCTGGTCATAAAGATCATACAATTACGAAAGTCGATTGTTTTTGTACCCGAGGTTAGGGTTAATTTTCCGCTATCTAGCACATTCATTAAGCCGCGAAGCACTTCGGTTGACGCTTTTTCCAGTTCATCAAAAAGCACGATGCCCGGTCGGGTATGACTACCTGCAATGGAAACTTCATCAAATAAACTATGGCCTTCTTTAGAACCGACATAGCCCGGAGGCGCACCAGTAATGGCAGCCGCATAATGTTCCTGTGCGAGCGTGTTCATATCAATACGGCAAAAGGCATCAGGTCGGCCATAAATCACTTCACTGATTAAACGCACAGTTTCGGTTTTACCAACACCTGTCGGTCCAAGCATTAAGGTTACGGAGAGCGGTCGTTCAGGACTGGAAAAATCAGCCTTGACCACATGCAGCATTTTTTCAATTTCGTCTAATGCTGCTTCTTGTCCAATGATCCGTTGCTTTAAGCGTTGCATAACGTCATGCGGTTCAAAATGAAAACGCGGCTTACCCATCAAACGGTTTTTTTCAGCAGTGCTCTGCGTCGAAGTTGTCGGGTGTACGACATGGATGGCGGGATTGGCGTTCGTCATGCATCATGTTCCTAAAGCGTGATGTTTCGAGCATAGCAAATTTAGAATTTTGCATTAATAGCTTTTAGCAATCAGATCATTGCTATGAGCAACAATAAATTTGCGGGATTGCTTGAAAATGTAGGTAAAAGCATCACATCATGTCAAAGAGCAATATCGAAGACGGAACAAGGCAAAAGTGAACGAAAACGCACGCGAACATATTGAAAAAATTCTTGCCAATATGACGACTCTACCCGGTGTTTACCGCATGCTGGGTAAAGATGGTGAGTTGCTGTACGTGGGTAAAGCAAAGAATTTAAAAAATCGTGTGTCGAGTTATTTTGTTAAAACCATTGAGCATCCCAAAACGCAGGCTTTGGTTGCCCGTATTTATGATATTGAAACACTGGTGGTGCGTTCCGAAACTGAAGCACTGTTGCTGGAACAAAACCTGATTAAGCTGCATCGTCCGCCGTATAACATCATGCTGCGTGATGATAAGTCTTATGTTTATATTTTTATCTCTGCTGATAAGCCCTATCCACGCATTGCCGCAGGACGTGGGAAAGGTAAGCATCAAGCTGGTAAGTTTTTTGGACCTTATCCGAGTGCCTATAACGCACGGGATACCTTGGTGGTATTACAAAAACTTTTTAATGTACGCCAATGTGAAAATAGCTATTTTTCTCAGCGCAAACGACCGTGCCTGCAATACCAAATTAAACGCTGTTCTGCGCCATGTGTTGGTTTGATTGCACCCGAAGATTATAAAGAGGATGTGAATAACTCGATTCGCTTCTTGCAAGGCGATACCAAAGAACTTAACCAAGAGTTGATTGCCAAAATGGAAGCGGCAGCCGAAGCACTCGAGTTTGAAAAAGCCGTATTTTACCGTGACCGAATGGCGCTACTGCGTGATGTGCAAACCCAACAGGCGATTTATAAGGTTAAAGGTGAAGCCGATATTATTGCGATTGCTTATCAAGCAGGGGTGACCTGTGTGCAGATTATGCATGTACGCAATGGTAAAATGCTGGGTGGGAAAAGCTATTTCCCTGATATGCAGGGCGATGATTTAGGACAAATGCTATCAGACTTTATTGCTAATTTTTACTTTCAGGTGGCAGATGAAATTCCTGCTGAGTTGATTGTTAATGTAGAGATTCCAGACCGCAAAGACATGGAAGATGCACTACATCAGCACTTTGATAAAAAAATTCAAATCAAACATAAGGTGCGAGAAACCCGTGCCGAATGGCAAGAGCTTGCACAAATGAATGTGCAGCACGCCATTAAAGGCAAATTGGCCGATCATTTTGAATTGAATGAACGTTTTCATCAGTTAGAGCAAGTCGTTGGGCGACCAATTGACAGTATTGAGTGTTTTGATATTTCTCACACTATGGGGGAGGCAACTATCGCGTCTTGTGTGGTCTTTGATGCTGGCGGTGCAAGAAAGCGCGACTATCGCCAATTTTCCATCAATGACATTACCGAAGGCGATGATTATGCTGCCATGCGTCAAGCACTGACCCGCCGCTATAAAAAGCATATGTTGCCCGATTTGCTATTAATTGACGGAGGCAAAGGTCAATTACACATGGCGATGGAAGTCATGCAGGAGCTCGAGCTCGATGCCTTTATGGTCGGGGTGTCCAAAGGTGAGGGGCGTAAACCAGGTTTGGAAACTTTGCACTTTACCGATGGTGAAAAAATTCAATTGCCCGAAGACCATAAAGCCCTGCATTTGATTCAACAGGTTCGTGATGAAGCCCACCGCTTTGCTATTACCAAACACCGAGCGAAACGAGATAAAAAGCGTGGCTCATCGGTACTTGAGGTGATTCCGGGCTTAGGGCCAAAACGTCGTCGGGATCTGTTGACCCATTTCGGCGGCATTCAAGGGGTGTTGAAGGCTTCTGAACATGATCTAAAACTTGTACCGGGTTTAGGTGATGTGATGGCGCGCACCATTTATAAAATCCTGCATGAATAGCGCGAACTAAGCCCAATCGATGACGGGTCAATCCTGAATTTGCCAAAATGATCATTGACGCATGAGTCACTGATCATTCACATCATTTAATTTTTATACAATGATATAAAAATCAAAAATATGATCAGGGATGATGATGTCACTCGCACAGTTGTATCAACATATTGAACACAATGAATGGGTTGAGATTCCAGAAGGATGGTTGCAAGGACGTACGATCTATGGCGGCTTAGTGGCTGGCATGATGATGCACAAAGCCGTTGCCACCATTGCAGATCCGCAGCGACGTTTACTCAGTTGTAATGTGACCTTTGTTGGGCCAGTACAATTGGCGCCCGTGCGTTTAAGTGCGGAAATTTTAAGACAGGGCAAATCCGTCACCACCATCGAAGTTCGACTTTGGCAAGATGATGCCGTACAAAGCATTTTATTGGCGAGCTTTGGTGTTCCACGTGAATCAAGCATTGCCGTCAATCAGGAGCGTCAAGCACCCAATTTTCCTGAAGTGAGCAGCTTAAAGATTGCCGAACATCATCCACTTGCACCCCAGTGCTTTCAGCAAATGGATTTGGTCTGGGTAGATGGGCAGTATCCATGTACAGCAAGTCAAAAGCCTGACTTTAGTGGTTGGATGCGTTTTAACCCAGAACGTCATGATAACCGTAAGATGACTGTTGCTGACCTAATGGTCTCGATGGATATGTGGCCGCCCGGTGTACTGCCTATGTACAAAACCATGGCACCTGCTAGTTCTTTAACGTGGACATTGACCTATGTACATCCCTTGCAATCAAACTTACATAATTGGTTTAAATATAAAGTATTTACCGATTATGCAGCGGATGGATACGCTACAGAATATGCTCATTTATGGGATGAAAATAACCAGTTGATAGCGATTGCGCGACAGACTGTTACGGTGTTTGCCTAGTGACACTGCGGGGCATTTCGTATAAAGTGAGTGCAACTAACGATGGATAAATCCTCAAATTATTTTGCATTTTCATCGTGCATGAGGGGAAAACTGGGGTGTCTATGACAACAGGTCGAATCCTGAATATTCCTAATATTTTAACATTGGCACGAATTGCTTTAATTCCTGTGTTTTTGTTGGTGGCGTACTGGCCACCTGCAATGGGCGTGGGTGAGCATGCTGCAAGCATGTCACGTCATATATTGCTGACTGCTATTTTTGTGATCGCAGCTGTCACTGACTGGTTTGATGGCTACCTTGCAAGAAGTTTAAATCAGACTTCAGCATTTGGACGTTTTCTCGATCCTGTTGCAGATAAACTGATGGTCGCAACTGCGTTGATCGTCTTGGTGCAATGGCAACCTACCATTTCGATGGCCTTTGCAGCGATTGTAATTATTTCACGTGAAATCACGGTGTCTGCCCTACGTGAGTGGATGGCTGAATTAGGCGCGCGTACCAGTGTTGCGGTTTCAACCGTTGGTAAATATAAAACAGCATTTCAGATGATTGCGATTTCAGTGTTCTTGCTAAATTGGCAACCCCTAGAAATGTTGGCGTATGGATTGCTCTATACAGCCGTAGTTTTAACGTTATGGTCGATGTTTATATATTTGAAAGCCGCATGGCCGTATTTAAAGCAACCTTGATTTAAAGTAAGTTATTAAAAGCTCCGTGATCGGGGCTTTTTTATTGCCGAGCTTTTAAAAAAATTGAGGGTATGTCTAGTTTGAACAGCGCTTCATTTGATTAGAGCTTGACGTTAAATGTGAGACGTTGGCGCAAATTTTGGATAAAAAAATTCCCAGATTTTGGGGGAAATCTGGGAAGGAAAATCGGGGTTACTTATCGCTATTATGGAAGATGTTTCCATCTCCTTGATTGCTATTATAGGAAAGCAGATTTAGAAATACATGGAGTTTCTTGTAGTGTAATGTTGTGTTTTATTGAGAAATGTATCACAAATTTACATTAATAATTTTTGATACAAATTGGCCAATAACTTTGGTAGGTTTTGTTTGGATTTAAACAATAAAAATCGATATATGTAATGATAAAAATACAATTAACATTATTTAAATAATAAATTCATTTATTTAAGTTTAAATAAAATTGATCAATGGATAAAAGATTTTCCAGCAATGATGAAGATCATTTCTGAATGAAAGCTTACACAGACGTCATCTTTGTTTTGCGAAAATAGCAGTGCTCCGAAGCAAAAAAAGGAGTCCTTTCAGACTTTATTTTGAAATTACGCACTTCGCTTGTCTTGCGTAATTTTTAGAGCAATAAAAAAGAATCCCCAAGATTAGAGATTCTTTTCAATTCAAGCCTACGCGCAGCATAGCTGCTTGTCTTGCGGCGTGGCAGTACTCCTAAGCACAAAAAAAAGGAGCCCCTTTGGACTCCTTCATGACATTTGAAGCTAAGCGCTTCGCTTGTCTTGCGTAATTTTTAGAGCAATAAAAAAGAATCCCCAAGATTGGAGATTCTTTTCAATTAAAGCCTACGCACAGCATAGCTGCTTGTCTTGCGGCGTGGCGGAGTATAAAAATAGGAGCCCCTTTGGGACTCCTTCATGACATTTGAAACTACGCGCTTCGCTTGTCTTGCGTAAAACTTAAAGCAACGCTTTAAGTTTTACTCAGGCTTTAGGCCTTCGGCTTTTTCTAAAGATTCATCATTGCTGAAGAATTTTTCACGTTGCTCTTCAAGGAACTTTTTCGCGTCAGCTTCAAACACGTTTAAACGTTTTTCATTGATCAACGTCGTTTGGTGTTTTAGCCATTCTTGCCAAGCTTGTTTAGATACAGTATCAAACAATTCTTGTCCCTTCGCACCCGGGAATGGTGCAAAGTCTAAACCTTCCATTTCAGCCTGATATTTACGGCAAAACACTTGTCGAGACATATCAATACTCCATTTAACTTGAAAAAGTTATGCGTAAAGTTTTTCTAAACGTGCGTGTGCGCGTTCAATTGCTGCTTCAACTTGAGCAGGTGCAGTACCACCAATGTGGTTACGTGCATTGACAGATGCTTCAAGTGTTAATGCTTTTTCGAAGACATCGGCCTGAATCAAGTCAGAGAACTGTTGAAGTTGCTCAAGGGTTAATTCTGAAAGATCTTTGCCTTCTTGAACACCGAGAGCAACTGCTTTACCCACAATCTCATGTGCATCACGGAATGCCACGCCATTTTTAACGAGGTAGTCGGCAAGGTCAGTTGCAGTTGAGAAGCCACGCAGCGCTGCTTCACGCATGATGTCAATGTTTGGCACTAGTGCAGGAATCATATCGGCAAATGCCATGAGTGAGCCACGAACAGTATCGATTGCATCGAATAGTGGTTCTTTATCTTCTTGGTTGTCTTTGTTGTATGCCAATGGTTGACCTTTCATCAGGGTCAATAGGCTCATCAAGTCACCATATACACGGCCAGTTTTACCACGGATCAACTCAGGAACGTCTGGGTTTTTCTTTTGCGGCATGATTGAAGAGCCAGTGCAGAAACGGTCAGGGATGTTCACAAATTTGAACTGAGCCGATGTCCAAAGAATCATTTCTTCTGACATGCGTGATAAATGCATCATGATGAGTGATGCTGCCGCATTGAATTCAATACCAAAATCACGGTCAGATACGGCGTCTAAAGAGTTTTCAGCGACAGCTTCAAAACCTAGTAATTCGGCAGTGAATGCACGGTCAATTGGGTAGGTTGTTCCTGCAAGTGCAGCAGAACCTAAAGGCATACGGTTGGTACGTCTACGGCAGTCGATTAAACGCTCTGAGTCACGTACCAACATTTCAAACCACGCCATTAAATGGTGACCAAAAGTCACTGGCTGTGCAGTTTGTAAATGCGTGAAGCCCGGCATGATGGTATTGGTATTTTTCGCCGCTAAGCCTAGGATGCCTTTTTGTAATTTTTTCAATAATTCTAAAATTGCATCGATTTCGTCGCGAACATACAGACGGATATCGGTTGCAACTTGGTCATTACGACTACGACCGGTGTGTAGTTTTTTACCTGTAATACCGATACGTTGAGTCAAGCGTGACTCAATATTCATGTGCACATCTTCTAGGTCAATGCGCCATTCGAAGTTACCCGCTTCAATTTCTGCTTTAATGGTGTTTAAGCCATTAATAATATCGTCACGCTCTTGTTCAGTTAGAACGCCAACTTTTGCAAGCATGGTTGCATGTGCAATTGAACCTGCAATATCTTGTTTATAAAAGCGTTGGTCAAACTGTACAGATGCTGTAAATTCAGCAACAAAAGCGTCAGTAGCTTCGGAAAAACGACCGCCCCACATGCCTGAAGTTTGGGCTTGTGACGGATTTGAGGAATTAGAAGATGTGGTCATGTCGGCTCAATAAGATAAAAAGCATAGAACTGAGCAAGAGTATAGCAAATTCGAACCCAGTTGCCGAAGGGCAAGTTGATCAAACTTTTAGACAGGGTTTAGGTTTATGACAATTTCTGTATTTTCAGGAAAAATGGGCCGTTGGCACTATCTGTGGGAGCTGTTTCTTGCGGGCAATATCTTGGCTTTGGTTTTGGTCTTGGCACAAGCTCAATCGTGGCAAGCCTTAAGTGTTTCCAGTGTCATGCAGCATGTGTTGTTTATTAACTGGATTTTATTGGCCTTTGCTGCATTTTCAGAGCTTTTGCAGACTAAGACGCGTGGTTTAAGCATGAAAATGCTCATGTTTAGCGGGTTTGTTTTATTGCAAGCTTTGGTGTTATTCACCACCTTAATTTTAAATGTTTTGATCTATTTTGGTGAAAATTTCAGTTTAGCTGGTTTGAGTGCAGACGTTTTAACTGCTGGTGTGGTTTTAAATCTGAGCTATGGGGTATTACTTGGGGCATTTTGTTTTCGATATTTATATTTAAGAGAACAGTGGGGTCGACAACATCATAGTGAATTAAACTCACGCATTCAGGCTATGCAAGCTCGGATTCATCCACATTTTTTATTTAATAGCTTAAACAATGTGATTAGCTTGATTGCGATTGACCCAGATAAAGCGGAGCAAATGTTACTGAATTTATCTCGATTGTTCCGTGCAAGTTTTCAAGAATTGAAGTTGGTAAGTCTCAAAGATGAGATCGATCTGTGTCAGCGTTATTTGGCCATTGAACAAATGCGTTTAGGTGATCGGCTTAAGGTGGAGTGGAAACTAGAAGGTATTGAACAATCCGCTCAAGTACAAATTCCACTATTAACTTTACAACCTTTATTAGAAAATAGTATTTTTCATGGAGTTGAAAAGATTTTGACAAAGAGTACGATAAATATATTGATTGAAATATTACAAAATCAAATTAATATCGTTATTACAAATCCCTATACACAGGATACAATTAAATTACGTCAGGGGAATGGTATTGCCATCGAAAACGTGAAACAGAGACTTGAGGCATATTATGGTCAGCATGTCACTTTTCAAACCTACGCAGGCGAGGGAATGTATACGACTGTGGTGCAATATCAATATAAATAGAAATCTCAGTTGACCAATAAAAATAAATGACGTTAACGAGATAAGGAGGAGAAATGGACATCCTAATCTGTGATGATGAGCCTCTAGCAGTAGAGCGATTGTCACGTTTAGTCACTCAACTTGGACATCAAGTGGTTGCGAAAGCTTCACATGGTCAACAAGCGATTGACTTGGCTCAAAGCCTCGAGCCTGATGTCATCTTACTAGATATACAAATGCCTGAAATGGATGGGTTGACTTGCGCGAAATTGTTGCGTGAATTAGACCCCATGCCCGCTATTATTTTTTGCACTGCATATGATCATCATGCACTTGATGCATTTAAATCGAATGCAGAGGGATATTTACTAAAACCAGTTATGCAACAGGAATTGCAGCAGGTTTTAGATCATTTAACTAAATTAACCCAAGCTCAATTGAGCACGATAAAACAAAAAGAAAATATGGACGAAATTAAAATCAGCCGCCATCAAATCGCGGCAAAGACCTATCGTGGTGTAGAGTTGGTACCTGTGGAAAATATTTACTATTTTCTTGCAGATCAGAAATATGTCACTGTTCGGCACAAAAATGGCAGCGTACTCATTGATGAAACGCTGAAAGATTTAGAGCATGAATTTGGTGATCGCTTTATACGCATCCATCGTAATGCCTTGGTGTCTGTGAGCTTTTTAGATGGTTTAGAAGTCGTAAGCTCAGGGCAATATCAGGTGCGTTGTCGAGATTTAGAAGAACGTTTGGCGGTCAGTCGTCGACATTTACCGAATTTACGCGAGCGAATACAAAAATTATAGGGCAAGGGTTAAAGCACATTGCGAATTAAGCTTGCATTTTCAACTGAGCAAGTTAAGTTTAGAATAATAGCCCTATAGACTGTATTTTAAAATTTATGAATATCCTTAAGATCGCAACTCGACAAAGCCCGCTTGCACTTTGGCAGGCGGAACATATTCGTGCACGCTTAGAAGCACTTCATGCAAATTTGAAAGTTGAGTTGGTGACCTTTGTGACTCAAGGTGACAAGATTCTAGATACCCCCTTAGCCAAAATTGGGGGGAAAGGATTATTTGTAAAAGAATTAGAAGCGGCATTGTTGGATGGTCGTGCAGACTTGGCAGTTCATTCGATGAAAGATGTGCCAATGGCCTTGCCTGAAGGTTTAAGCTTGGCCGTGATTTGTGAGCGTGAAGACCCATTAGATGCTTTCGTTTCAAATACCTATAACAGTTTTGATGAGTTGCCACAGGGTGCGAAGGTGGGGACATCGAGCTTGCGCCGCAAATGCCAAATTTTAAAACAACGTCCAGACCTTGAGATTATTGATCTGCGTGGCAATGTGGGTACGCGTTTATCTAAACTCGATGCGGGTAACTATGATGCGATTATTTTGGCCAGTGCTGGGTTGAAGCGTCTGGGTTTAGCAGAGCGTATTCGTCATACTCTTGAGCCTGTTGTGAGTTTACCTGCAGTTGGACAAGGTGCATTGGGCCTAGAATGTCGTAGCCAAGATCAAACTGTATTGGATTTAATTTTGCCCTTAATGCATACAGAGACCAATGCCTGTGTACGCGCAGAACGTGCATTTAATGCATATCTAGAAGGTGGCTGCCAAGTACCGATTGCAGGTTATGCAACCTTAGAAAATGGTCAGATTCATTTGGAAGGTCGTGTCGGTAGTGTTGACGGTCAAACCTTGTTGAAAGCACAGCAAGTAGGTCTTCCTGAACAAGCTGAACAGCTCGGTGTCAAATTGGCACAAGACTTGTTAGCCCAAGGTGCAGGTGAAATTTTAAAGGCACTGTATTAATACATGCTTTTTATCAATACACGTCCAGCAGATCGTGCAACGCAGCTTAGCTTGACGCTGCGCTCTGCGGGTGTTGCTGTGGCTGAGCTTCCATTACTTGAGCTCAAGCCACGGGCATGGTCAGAAGCATTGGCAGCGTGCTACGCCCAGTTGAGTGCTGCGGATGTATTGGTTGTGGTGAGCCCCTCTGCGGTTACCTTTGGAATGCAAGGTTTGCGTAAGGCAGGCATTTTACTTGATCAGCTTGAACATATTCAATGGGTTGCAGTCGGTGATGCAACCGCAGCAAAGCTAGCTGATTATGGCATTCACAGTGTCGTACCGCAGGTGGAAACCTCGGAGGGAATGCTCACCTTAAGCCATTTAGAACAATTGGAGACTGGGGCTTGCGTTGCATTTTGGCGCGGTGAAGGCGGTCGTCAATTTATGATGCAGCAGTTGCTAGCACGTGGCATTCAGGTTCTCAATTTTGTGCTATACGAACGGCATCTACCGGAAGAGACCACTCAAAAAGTAAAAACACTCATTTCTGAACATCAGTTGTCATCTCCATATTGTATGTTGATCACCAGTGAGGCCAGTTGGCTCAATTGGCTTGACCTGATTCATTCGCATTTATCAGTGCTGAGTCATGCACATTTTTTAGTTTTAGGTGTAAGGTTGTTCGAGCTACTTGAGCAAAGTCGTATAACACTGAACAAAGATTTTAAAATTATTCAACTCGAAGATTTAAACGCGACACACATATTGCAGCATGTGCAAGTCGTGCAGGGAAATACATGAAGAAGTTGTTTGTCGTTATGGTCATTGTCGCCGTACTTTGGTTGGCTAAACTCAGTTTTGATCTATTCCAAGTCAATGCTCAACAAACCGAACTGATGCAACAGCAAACTTTATTGCAACAGCGCAATGCAGGTTTGAATGATCAGGTCGTGGCTTTGAAACGTCAGTTGAGCGGCACAACGACCGAGATGTCGGCTGCAACGACATCGAATGCTTCGATTGCTGCTGAGGCGACCCATAGTATTGAGCCGATGTTGGTTGTGGGCCAGCAACTTGATTTGGTTGAATTTGCCATGCAGCAACAACAATTTGCTGTCGCCTTGGAAAAATTAAACCAATTAGACCAACAATTAGATCAGTTGAGCTTGGCACCTGCACTGCGCATGAGTTTGCATCAGGTAATTCAAAAAGACCGTGAAACCTTAAAGCAATATGTGACAGAGCGTCAGTTGCAGTCTGATAAAGTGAAAAATACTCTGCAATCGATCGATCAATTGTTAGAAAAAGAAATATTAAAGCCCTATAGTTCAAAAGAGCAGCAAAAAGGTCTTTCTTTTTGGCAAAAATGGATTCAAGTCGAATCAGTCGAACAACCGAGTCCCGTATTAATGCAGCGTAGCTTGGTATTAAAAGAAATGCAGTTACGTTTAATTTTGGCTCAGCAGGTTTTAAATCAAGGACAATATCCTCAATTTCAACAAGAAATCACTGAAATTATTAAAATTATGCAGCAATTGCCAGATGCTTCATTAAAACCAATACGCCAACGTTTAGAACAATTAAAGGACATTCCGGTTATTTCTGTACCGCTGTTAAATACTCGGGCACTCATAGGATAATCGACTATGAAACATATTTTATTGGCCTATTTATTTATTAGCTTATTGGTTGTTGCCATTATTAGTTTGCTGAGTTTTGGGCATGGTGCAGGCTATGTGTATTTATACTGGCGTGAATGGCAAGTTCAATCCAATATTTGGTTTTTAGCATTATTGCTGGCACTACTGAGTTTGATCGTGCAAATGTTTTGGTATGCGGTTAAACGTTATTTAAGTCGAGAACAACGTAAATCTGAAACGGTCTTTAGTTTTAATAAACTACATCCCTATGAGCAATTGGCTGTCATTTGGCTTTTAAATGCTGCACAAGATCAAAAAAACTTTATTCAGCAAGCTTTTACTGAGTCTGGATTATTAAAAGGGGTGATCGATGCGCGTTTATATTGGATTCAGCAGCAATATGAAACAGCACTAAATGCATTAACTCAGACCAATCCAATGGCTTTTGAGCTTGCAGAATTGCAACGGATTGAAATTTATTTATCCCAACAAGAGGGTGAAAAGGCTTTAACGCATCTTGAATTTTTAAATCAACATGAACTATCGCCATGGTTGCAAAAAGTCAGCACTGCCTATGAGCAGCGTTTAACCACGCTATGGGGCATGTTTGCGTTGCAGTTTCCTTGGTTGTATTTGCGTTCGACACGTTATGGACATTTAGATGAGCTGACAAAACAAGCTTGGTTGGAACAATTATTATCTGCATTTGATCAAGCTGATGTCGATGACTTACAGCATTTAAAGCAGCGTTATTTGGATTTGCAAGATCAAATTACAGAGCGTAAATATGCGGTCAAGGTGCTATGGTTGAAAGTCTTGTCTCGTATGCCAGAGATGAGTCAGGAGCATGAGCAATTGGCTATTCATTTGCTGGAACAGCAATTTAACAAAGAAGTGTTCTTTTTGTGGTTCCAGCAAAAAATGCTGAAGCAAAACCCTGACTATGTGGCTGTAGAACAGCAGATTCGACGTTGGGAAGAAAAGTATCCTGCGCTGCCTGTTTTTAGTTTTGCAAAATGGAATATTTACCAAGCGACAGCACGCCAAGCTGAAGCAGATGCATTGTTAGAATTATATCCAGATGATGTATTAATGAGTTATTTACGCATCAAGTCAGCCTTAAATCAGCAGGATGACTTGATCAAACAATTAAATTTAATATTTGAAAATAATGCCAATTTTATGGAAATTCGAATATAAGGACATTATATGCGAGAAGATTTAGCTCAATATTCATTGGTTCATACTCAATACGTCGCTTGGGGGGATATGGATGCTTTTGGTCATGTAAATAACGTGCATTATTATCGTTATATGGAAAGTGCGCGGATTGGTTATTTAGATCAGTTGGATATATTTAATCAGTCTGTGGTTACGGTTGTGGCTTTAAGCCAATGTAAATATTTAAGCCCAGTGGTTTATCCTGATATTTTAAAAGTGGCAACGCGCGTTGAAGAATTAAGAAATAGTGCATTTCGTATGAGTTATATATTATGGAGTGAAAAGCAACAAAAAATCGTTGCAACAGGCGATGCGGTTATTGTGTGCGTGGATAAAACTACCCTACAAAAAACTTCAATTCCAGAAAGTATAAAAACTAAAATAAAAGCTTTGGAGATTTCAGTCGGAAATAATATTTAAATACAATTTAACTTTATATATTTTAAGGAGTCGTGTTAAAATATTGTAGTAAAATGAAAATTATTTATTGAATAAAAATTTTATTATAATATTATGAGCGAGTTTTCATAAGCATTATTAAAATGAAATTTCGGAGTTAAAGATTATGCCTGATATTAGTAATTTATCAGTTGAAGAGTTAAAGAAGCTTCAAGTAGAAGCTGAAGCACTGATTGCATCTAAAAAAGATCAAGCGATTGAAGATGCGTACAACCGTATTGTTGAAATTGCAGAAAATTTAGATTTAAGTGTTGAACAAATCCTTGAATTTGGTTCAAGCAAACGTAAAAAATCAACTCGTAAAGCTGTTGAGCCACGTTACCGTAGCAAAACCAATGCAGATGACACGTGGACCGGTCGTGGTAAACAACCGCGTTGGTTAGTGGCTGAATTAGAAAAAGGCGCGAAACTAGAAGACTTCTTAATTTAAGAATAATTCATGAAATCGTCATATCCTGAGTTCAGGATAATTAAACCAGGCAAATGCCTGGTTTTTTTATCTCTTTGAATTGGCTATGCAGAAAAAGTATGCATAATGTGTTTATAAAGAAAAATGTTTAAATGATGGAAAAAAATTGATGGATCGGTTGTGGTGGGATGATCAATAAAACTAATAATATTCGGTGGCTCATTTTTGCTGCGATCAGTTTTTTAATTTTCGTTATGCTGCAAGTACCAGCAGCGTGGCTCATTACAAAGTTTTATAAAAATAACCAAATGCTACATAACGTCAGTGGCAATATTTGGCACGGGCAAGCAGATTGGACACGAGGAAATTTGAAAGGCTCGTTAAACTGGAACACGCGCCCGTGGGACTTGATTTTATTGCGCTTGGGTGCAAATATTGAAATTCATAGTGGCAATACCAAACTGCAAGGTGTGATGGGGTATGGTTTTGGCAAAAGAATCAGCATCAAAAACTTAGAGGGTCAAATTGCTCCTGAAACCTTAAAAAGTTTTGCCGATTGGCAATGGCCAATGAATGCCATTCAATTAAAAGATGTGCAGTTTAAATATAAGCCACAACAGGGATTTAGTCGTTCATCAGGCGAGATACAGTGGGCAGGCGGGGATTTATCCTTTAGCTTTGCACAGCGTCAAGAGTCAATGAATGTGCCTGCCATGTTGGCCCAATTAAAAGATGATAATGGCAAATTATCGATTGATGTTCGAGATCAACGTGAACAAAAAATGATGAATTTGTCACTTGAGCCAGACCTCATGTTGGATGTGCAATTAACCCAGCGCTTTTTGATGAATGTTGCTTCCTATGAAGGTAAGGCAGGATTAGATACGTATGTGATTAGTTCGCGTCAACCCCTATTGAGTGGGGTGAACTGATGGCTGACTATTTCGAAAAAATCCGCGAGATCAATTGGAAGCAAACAGATCGACTTGCACCTGTGGTCTTGGTTTTAATAATTTTGTACCTGTGCTGGAAGTTAGCCGCTTTATTTTGGTTATTGATTGCACCGCCACAAGCCATTCAGTTAGACCGAGTTGAATTGGGTTCACAGCAAACGCAAGTTCCTAATATTAGCTCTTTTGCCTTGTTTCAGGAAAACCGCAGTTCAGCAGCTGACGCGCAGTTAAATATGGTGTTACAAGGTGTGGTGGTTGGACAGCCAAGTCGCTACTCGTCGGCAGTGATTAAGGTCAATGAGAGTTCAGATCGCTACTTGGTTGGAGAAACCATTCAAGGTTCATCATATCAACTGGCTGAAGTTTATTGGGATAAGGTGATTTTAACGCAGGGTAATGGTGCACGGCGTGAATTGGCGTTCCAAGGTATTGAAAACGGATTAGATCAACCGATTGTCCCTACAGCCAATGCAACATCAGGCGGATCTTTGCAGAATAACAGCATGCAAAATACAACTGATCCTGCAAATTTAGGGCAAAGCACAACGCAGTCCGCGATTGGTCAGGCCGTACAGCGCATGACTGAAAATCGTGAACAATATATGCAGGAAATGGGGGTAAATCCATCAGGTAATGGTGGGTTTGAGGTTTCAAATCGAACACCTGCAGCCTTGAGAAATAAATTGGGTTTGCAGCCGGGTGACCGCATCATGTCTTTAAATGGGCAGGCGGTCGGTGCGGGACAATCTGAGGCGCAATTATTAGAACAAGCCCGCCGTGAAGGGCAGGTGAAACTTGAAGTCAAACGTGGTGATCAAGTGATGACCATACAACAGGATTTTTAGTGATGTCTCATCACTTTATAGGGTTAGGAAACACAGGCGTATATGGCTTTATTTAATAATAACCGTTCAACTTTAGCTGCCTATGCCATGGTGCCCTTGGTTGCTATGGTCAGCACAGTAAGTTATGCACAAACTTGGAAAATCAATTTACGTGATGCAGATCTTACGGCATTCATTAATGAAGTCGCAGATATCACGGGGAAAAATTTTGCAGTTGATCCACGGGTACGAGGAAATGTAACGGTTATTTCCAATAAGCCTTTAAATAAAAATGAAGTCTATGACCTGTTTCTCGGTGTGTTGAATGTGAATGGTGTAGTGGCAATTCCATCGGGCAACACCATTAAACTGGTTCCAGACAGTAATGTAAAAAGCTCGGGCATTCCTTATGATGCGCGCCACCGTGCGTCTGGAGACCAAATTGTCACTCGAGTGATTTGGCTTGATAACACTAATGCCAACGACTTAATTCCAGCGTTGCGCCCATTGATGCCGCAATTTGCACATTTGTCAGCAGTGGCGGGGACCAATGCGCTTATCGTCTCAGATCGTGCAAGTAATATTTATCAGCTCGAAACGATTATTCGTAATTTAGATGGAACGGGTCAAAATGATATCGAAGCAGTGACGCTGCAATCGAGTCAGGCCGAAGAAATGATTGGACTGTTAGAGTCGATGAGTTCGACCGGCGCATCAAAAGACCCGAAAGGGTCACGAATTCGTATTATCGCGGACAATCGAACCAATCGCATTATCATTAAAGGTGATACAGCGACACGTAAGCGCATTCGTAAGATTATTGAAACCTTAGATGTGCCTGCAGCAGATCGATTGGGTGGATTGAAAGTTTTTCGTCTAAAGTATGCCAGTGCAAAAAACTTGTCGGAAATCTTACAAGGCTTGGTCACGGGGCAGGCCGTTTCGAGTACGAATTCATCGAATAGCTCAAATAGCAGCACGATGAACAGTTTAATGAATGATAATAACAGTTCAAATTCACAGTCATTCAGTTCACAAAATAACACCAGTTCAGGTATTAACCTCAACAGCAATAACTCTTCCAATAATACGCAAAATGGTATTTCAAGTTTTAATGCCAATGGCGTCAGTATTATTGCCGATACCACACAAAATGCACTGATTGTGAAAGCAGATCCGCAGCTCATGCGTGAAATTGAATCTGCGATTTCTCAGCTGGATATTCGTCGTCAGCAAGTGCTGATCGAAGCGGCGATTATTGAAGTCGAAGGCACGGATACCGATCAACTCGGTGTGCAATGGGCGTTGGGTGATATCAGTAGTGGTATCGGCTTAATTAACTTTGATAACTTTGGTTCTAGTTTAAAGAATATTGCCGCAGGATATTTAACTGGTGGCGCTGCGGGTGCAGGTAGCGCGGTGAGTGCCGGTACTTCTTTGGTCCTTGGTGATTATCGTGAAGGTAGTGATGGTTCACGCAAACTCTATGGTGCGATGATTCAGGCTTTAAAAGAAAAAACCAAATCGAATCTATTATCTACACCGTCAATTGTGACGATGGACAACGAAGAAGCCTATATTGTGGTGGGTGAAAACGTTCCATTTGTGACAGGTTCGGTCACCACCAATGGTGGCACAGCCAATCCATACACATCGATTGAGCGTAAAGATGTCGGTGTTACTTTGAAAGTTGTGCCGCATATTGGCGATGGTGGTTCGGTGCGTTTAGAGGTAGAGCAAGAAGTTTCTGATGTAAAAGACAATAAAGGCCAAGCGTCGGATTTGGTTACGACTAAACGCGCGATCAAAACCTCGATCTTGGCAGAGCATGGTCAAACGATTGTGTTGGGGGGGTTGATCTCTGACAATACATTGCATGGGCGCCAATCTGTTCCAGGGCTAGGGGCTATTCCTGTACTGGGCAAACTTTTTAGCTCGGAAGGAAAATCCAACAGTAAACGCAATTTACTGATCTTTATTCATCCGACTATTGTTGGAAATTCTGCTGATGTGAAGAAAATGTCTCAGCAGCGCTACAGTCAGCTCTATAGTCTGCAACTGGCATTGGATAATGAGGGTAATTTTGCGAAATTACCTGAAAATGTTGATGATGTGTATCAGCAGCGCATACCTGTTTCAAAAGGTACAGCGCCAGCCCCTGTGTATAAGACGGTACCGACAGCACCACAAATGACACAGCCAGCGGCAGTGGTCTCCACGCCAGTCGCCATTGAACCTGCGGTGAAGCGCCAAACCATTACCGTACCGAATGGCAAAGTGGCGGGCATGCCTTAGGTGAGACAGCAGGGTGGTTTAGCTTTGAAACCACAGCATGCTATGATGAAAAAAACGAGCAATAGAGAATTAACTTCATGACTTGGAAAATTCAAGCAATTTCTGGTGATTTAACAGGACAAGAAATTAGTATTGAGCGAGATATGTTGGTGGGTCGTCATCAACAAGCAGATATTGTTTTACAAGAATCTGATGTATCGCGTAAACATGCTGCCTTTGTACTGAAAGATCAGGCACTCTGGTTGCAAGATCTCAATTCATCTAATGGGACGTTTATTAATGATGTCCGTTTGACTGGTGAATCACTTTTAAAAGAAGGTGATATTGTACAGTTTGCCAGTGTGAAGTTTAGTTTATTGGCTCCAGCTAAAGCTGTTCAGATCCCAGCGGATATCGAACAAAGCGTTGAAGCATTGCAAACAGAAGAAATTACACCTGTTCAGCAGCCGTCTGAAGCTGTTGCAGTTTCTGAAACTGTGGCACAAGAGTCTGTGGCAAACACGTCTGAAACTAAGGCACAAGAGCCTGTCGTTAAAACCGCAGCACAACAAATGAATGATCAAGGTATGCCAGAGTTGAAAGAGCGAGATGGCTCGGTTCAATTGACTCGTGATGGTATGCCGACCAATGTAGGTGTGCCTAAACCTGCGCCAATCCCTGAGGGGATTGACATTACTGCTGCTCCGAAAAATGAAGCATGTGATGTAGAAATTCCAGCGACATGTGTAGAGCAAGAGCGTGAAGCGCAAAAAAATGCCTCTGTGGGTTTAATCTCAGTCATTGTTTTAATCATTCTTGCAATTATTGCATGGGTGTTGTTTAAATAAACCGAGACATTCCTCAAAAGGCATGCATGGGCATGCCTTTTTTATGGGGAAAATTTACAAAAAAATAGAGGGACATTATGTTTGAAGTTCGTTTAGCAGAACGCCAAATGATTTTATTTGATCTGGATGGAACGCTAGTCGATTCAGCATCTGACTTACATCGTGCGATGAATATGAGTTTAAATGCGTTGCAATTACCGTTGGTCACAGAAGCGCAGGTGCGAAACTGGATTGGGAAAGGAACTTCATTGTTTTGTCATAGCGTACTTGAATACTTGACCGGGAAGGTGGATGCCGCACAGCACCATCTTTTACTGGAAACTTTTCTAAAGATTTACAATGCAGATCCTTGTGTCTTGACGCAGCCCTTTGATGGCATTCTAGCGTTCTTGGATTGGGCAAAAGCAGAAGAGAAAATTCTGATTTGTGTGACCAATAAACCAGAGCAACCGGCACGCAGTATTTTGCAGGCACTAGGTATGCATGAATACTTTGATGATGTGATTGGCGGAGATCGTTTTGAAGAGCGTAAACCACATCCCAAGCAGCTAGAGTATTGTGCGGAGCATTATGCCTTGCCGAAACAGCAAATTTTGATGGTGGGTGATTCTGTCAATGATGTAGAGGCAGCACGTCGTGCGGGTATTGATTGTATTGTGGTCAGCTATGGCTATAATCATGGTGAAAATATTCGAGATTGTCAGCCGCAGCACGTGGTTGATAACTTAAAAGAATTATTGGGTTGAAATAAGTAGGGTTAAGGAAGTGAAAATGAGCAAGTGTGTAGTATTTCGATGGCGTCACTCAATCAGCATGAGAAGAAATTAACTGAAATTGACCACGCGAAATATAGAGAAACCCAAATGACTACACAAACTCAATTTGAACAACTGAAAACTGCTGGATATAACTTGATTCCAGTATATCGTCAGCGCTTGGCAGATACAGAAACTCCACTTTCTGTCTTTGCGCGATTAAAACAACATAAACAAGCCTATTTATTTGAATCTGTAGAGGGTGGCGAAAACTGGGCGCGTTACTCCATTATTGGCTTGGGCGAGTCCACCGTATTTTCGTGTAATGAAGGGCAGTTGACCGTTCAACATGCTGATGGCTCGGTTGAAAAACAACAATGTGCTGACCCATTTCAATACATTCGTGACTTCCAAGCACAATATAAAGTGCCTACACAGCAAGATTTGCCAGCGTTGCCGAGCTTTACCGGTGGATTGGTTGGATACTTTGGTTATGATGCTGTACGTTATATCGAACCAAAGCTCAATAACGTTCCAGAAGCTGACCCGGTCGGGATTCCGGATATTTGGATGATGCTATCAAAAACCGTCATCGTCTTTGATAACCTTAAGGATACCTTATTTTTAATTGTGCATGCCGATGTAAATGATGCTGAGGCCTATACCAAAGCGCAGCAACAATTGGATGAGCTAGAAGAACTTTTGGCAACCCCAATTGCACTCAAAGCAAATAAGCATACTGCACCACAGTTTGAATCCATCACCGGACACGATAACTTTATTGACTCTATTGCAAAAGTAAAAGAGTACATTAAAGCCGGTGATGTGATGCAGGTTGTGCCAGGTCATCGTATGGTATCCGATTTTGATGGTGAGCCTTTACAGGTCTATCGTGCACTACGTCACCTCAATCCATCGCCATATTTGTTCTTGGTGCAAGGGCAGACACTAGAAAATGACATTCCTTTTCATATCGTTGGTTCATCACCTGAAATTTTGTCCCGTTTAGAAAATGGTGTGGCAACAGTTCGTCCTTTGGCGGGAACGCGACCACGGGGTAAAACAAAAGAAGAAGATTTAGCGCTAGAAAAAGATTTGCTATCTGATGAAAAAGAAATTGCAGAGCATTTGATGTTGATCGATTTGGGGCGAAATGATGTTGGACGCGTTTCTAAAATCGGTAAAGTTCACGTGACTGATCAAATGGTGATCGAACGTTATTCGCATGTCATGCACATTGTGTCAAATGTGCAAGGTGAGGTACGTGATGATGTCGATGCTTTGGATGTTTTTAAGGCAACATTCCCTGCGGGTACGCTTTCAGGCGCACCAAAAATCCGTGCTATGGAAATTATTGACGAAGTTGAACCAGTAAAACGTGGAATTTTTGGTGGTGCTGTTGGTTATTTAGGCTGGCATGGCGAAATGGACATGTCGATTGCGATTCGTACCTGTGTAATTCGAGAAAATAAGGTCTATGTTCAGGCTGGAGCAGGGGTGGTTTATGACTCAAATCCTGAATCAGAGTGGAATGAAACCCAAATAAAAGCTCGCGCAGTGATCAAAGCGGTTGAATTATCATCAAATGGATTGATTTTATGAGTTTTTCACGTTTTTTTTAGAAAAAACACTTGCAAGGATTTCAAGATTTGCTAAACTGCACACCGTTCCGATACGAAACGTACGAAACACTAGGAAACGCCGGCATAGCTCAGTTGGTAGAGCAACTGACTTGTAATCAGTAGGTCCACAGTTCGAATCCGTGTGCCGGCACCATCTTAGAAAGTTTGAGAGTGAGTAGAAAGAACAACACTGAAGTAAGTGTAAAATGGTGAGGTTCCCGAGCGGTCAAAGGGGGCGGACTGTAACTCCGCTACGAAAGTTTCGAAGGTTCGAATCCTTCCCTCACCACCAATTTTAAGACTTCAATAAGTGGTTTGTACCAACATCGTGCGGGAGTAGCTCAGTTGGTAGAGCGGTAGCCTTCCAAGCTACATGTCGCGAGTTCGACCCTCGTCTCCCGCTCCATATCTATTGAAGTGCTTATATTTGCTCTTATAGCTCAGTGGTAGAGCACTCCCTTGGTAAGGGAGAGGTCTCGAGTTCAAATCTCGATAAGAGCTCCAGATTTTACAGTTTAGCAACTTTAAATGTTGCGCAAGATTCCAGAAGCAGGCTTTTTAGTCTGCTTTTCAAGTATTGGGTGTTTATTTTTTTTAGGCGATATGTCGGAGCTGGGTTTTACTCAGAATTGTGTTCGACGTAAACGAGGAAGAAAAGCATGGCTAAGGCTAAGTTTGAACGTAATAAGCCGCACGTTAACGTGGGCACAATCGGTCACGTTGACCATGGTAAAACGACTTTAACAGCTGCGATTGCAACTGTGTGTGCAAAAAAATTCGGTGGTGAAGCGAAAGATTACGCTGCAATCGACTCTGCACCAGAAGAAAAAGCACGTGGTATTACAATTAATACTTCACACGTAGAATACGATTCTCCAATCCGTCACTACGCTCATGTAGACTGCCCAGGTCACGCCGATTATGTTAAAAACATGATTACTGGTGCTGCGCAAATGGATGGTGCGATCCTTGTTTGTTCGGCGACTGATGGTCCAATGCCACAAACTCGTGAACACATCCTGCTTTCTCGTCAAGTAGGTGTACCTTACATTGTTGTGTTCTTGAACAAATGTGACATCGTTGATGATGAAGAGCTAATTGAACTAGTAGAAATGGAAGTTCGTGAACTTCTTTCTACTTATGACTTCCCAGGCGACGACACTCCAGTAATCCGTGGTTCTGCTCTTGCAGCGCTTAATGGTGAAGCTGGTCAATACGGCGAAGATGCTGTAGTTGCTCTTGTTGAAGCTCTTGACTCTTACATCCCAGAACCAGAACGTGCTATCGACCAAGCATTCCTTATGCCAATCGAAGACGTATTCTCAATTTCAGGTCGTGGTACAGTAGTAACTGGCCGTGTTGAAACTGGTATCGTGAAAGTAGGCGAAGAAGTTGAAATCGTTGGTATTAAAGATACAGTTAAAACAACTGTAACTGGCGTAGAAATGTTCCGTAAACTTCTTGACGAAGGTCGTGCGGGCGAGAACTGTGGTGTTCTTCTACGTGGTACTAAACGTGAAGACGTTCAACGTGGTCAAGTACTTGCTAAACCAGGTACAATCAAACCGCATACTAAATTCGACGCAGAAGTATACGTACTTTCTAAAGACGAAGGTGGCCGTCATACTCCATTCCTTAACGGTTACCGTCCACAGTTCTACTTCCGTACAACTGACGTAACTGGTGCGATCTCGCTTAAAGAAGGCGTTGAAATGGTTATGCCTGGTGACAACGTAGAAATGTCAGTAGAATTAATCCACCCAATCGCAATGGACGCTGGCTTACGCTTTGCAATCCGTGAAGGTGGCCGTACAGTTGGTGCGGGTGTTGTTTCTAAAGTAACTGCATAATATAATACAGTTATCTTTGTACAGATCGAGAGTTTCGACTCTCGATTTGCTCTGCAGGTCAGTAGTTCAATTGGTAGAGCGTCGGTCTCCAAAACCGAATGTTGGGGGTTCGAGTCCCTCCTGGCCTGCCAAATTTTTTTAAAAAGAAGCTTGATGCTGGCTCAACTGGTCATATAATAAGTCGCGAATCCTACGACGAGTACAAAAATGTCGAATGATAAATCGCGTGACGCATTAAGCGACGCGCCAATTCCTCAAAGAAATAATCCTGCTGAAGTTGTTAATTCTGGTTCCCCTTTAGACTATGTTCTGTGGGTTATCGCGTTGATTTTACTCGGTAGTTCTATGATGGTGAATCAACATTTGCCAGCATACTGGGCACCAGCGAATGATGTTTGGGTCCGTGTTGGGGTAATTTTGGCTTGTATCATCGTGGCTTTAGGTTTATTATACGCCACCCATCAAGGCAAAGGCTTTGTTCGATTGTTGAAAGATGCTCGAATTGAGTTACGTCGAGTGACTTGGCCAACCAAGCAAGAGACCATGACCACATCTTGGCAGGTACTTGCGGTAGTCTTAGTGGCATCTATTTTATTATGGTGCTTTGACTATGCTTTGAGCTGGTTAATGAAGTTTATTATCGGGTAAGAGAGCTATGAAACGTTGGTACATTATTCATGCCTATTCTGGTTATGAAAAACAAGTGTTACGCTCACTTAATGATCGAATCCAGCGTAGCGCTGTAGCCGATAGCTTTGGTGAAGTCCTTGTCCCTACTGAAGAAGTAGTGGAAATGAAGGATGGTAAGAAACGTAAATCTGAGCGTAAATTCTTTCCCGGCTATGTGTTAGTCGAGATGGAAATGAATGATGAAACTTGGCACATTGTTAAAGAATGTCCAAAAGTATTAGGTTTCATCGGTGGTACTGCAGAAAAGCCTGCACCAATTACGCAAAAAGAAGCTGATGCGATTCTTGCACGTGTACGTAATACTGGCGAAGCACCTCGTCCTAAGACGATGTTTGAACCAGGTGAAGAATTACTCGTAATTGACGGTCCATTCACCGATTTTAAAGGCGTGGTGGAAGAAGTTCTATACGATAAGTCACGTTTGACGTTGACGATTAATGTATTTAATCGACCAACTCAGGTTGAGCTGGAATTTCGCCAAGTCGAAAAATCGGTTTAATTTAACTTGGTTGATAAACGCCCGATTTGTTATGAGTCGGGCATTGTTGTTGTAACGGTATCGTTACTTATATGTATGGGGAGCCTAGCGGCGTTAGTACCCAGAGGTAATTGAAATGGCTAAGAAGATTGACGGCTATATCAAGCTGCAAGTTCCAGCTGGTAAAGCAAATCCATCTCCACCGATTGGTCCTGCACTAGGTCAACGTGGTGTTAACATCATGGCATTCTGTAAAGAATTCAATGCTGCGACACAAAAAGTTGAAGCTGGTCTTCCAATTCCAGTAGTGATCACTGTGTACAACGACAAGTCGTTCACATTCATCATGAAAACTCCTCCTGCTGCGATTCTTCTTAAGAAAGCTGCGGGCATCCAAAAGGGTTCAGCTGTACCTAACAAAACTAAAGTTGGTAAGTTGACTCGCGCTCAATTAGAAGAAATTGCGACTACTAAAGAACCAGATCTTACTGGTGCTGATTTAGACGCACGTGTACGTACCATTGCTGGTTCTGCGCGTTCTATGGGCTTGGAAGTGGAGCTATAAGACATGGCTAAATTAACTAAACGTCAAAAAGCCATTGTTGCTGCTGTTGAAGCTAACAAAGTTTACACTTTGGAAGAAGCAGTTGCAGTTCTTAACGGCCTTCCAGCAGTAAAATTCAAAGAATCTTTGGATGTTGCTGTAAACCTAGGTGTTGATCCTCGTAAATCTGACCAAGTTGTTCGTGGCGCGACTACACTTCCTGCAGGTACTGGTAAAACTGTACGTGTAGCTGTGTTTGCTCAAGGCGCTGCTGCTGAAGCTGCTAAAGCTGAAGGCGCGGACGTTGTTGGTTTTGATGATCTTGCTGAAAGCATCCAAGCGGGTAACCTTGACTTTGACGTAGTAATTGCAGCTCCGGATGCAATGCGCGTTGTTGGTAAGTTAGGTACGATTCTTGGTCCACGTGGCTTAATGCCAAACCCTAAAGTGGGTACTGTAACTCCTGACGTAGCTTCTGCTGTTAAAAATGCGAAAGCTGGTCAAGCACGTTACCGTGTAGACAAAGCAGGTATCATCCACGCTGCGATCGGTCAAGTAGGTTTCACTGCTGAAGCTGTTCGTTCAAACGTTGAAGCTCTTGTAGCAGACCTTAAGAAAGCAAAACCTGCTACTTCTAAAGGTGTTTACATCCAAAAGATCACTCTAAGCTCTACTATGGGTCCTGGTCTTGTTGTTGATGTGGCAAACGTTTCTAAATAAGTTTCGACTTATTACAGAATTTTAAAGCCCTGAGTAATATTTGAAGCACCGCTTTAAATATTACGCAAGAAACGCTCCGTCGTATATTGCGTGATTCAGGCAAACTTTGAATTGATAAATTTAGATTTATCAGCGTCAAAGACCTCAGGCGAGGGGAGTTTTATGCTTTCTTCTTAATAGCCCAGCCTGAGTAGACGCGGTGGTGTGATTTGTTCCTCCTCCGCGTGTTGGTTCAGTGATGAGCTAACGAATTGGGAGTGCATCTGTATAGGTGCATAAATCACCGTTAGGAGGTTTTACAATGGCTCTTCTTATCGAAGGCAAAAAACAGATCGTAGCTGAAGTAACTGAAGTTGCTTCTACTGCGTATGCTGCTGTTGTTGCTGACTATCAAGGTTTAACTGTTGAGCAATTAACTGCTCTACGTGTTGAAGCTCGTAAACTAGGTGTTGCTACTCGTGTAGTTCGTAACACTTTGGCTAAACGTGCTCTTCAAGATACTCAATTCAATATCTTGAGCGACAACCTTGTTGGCCCAACAATCTTAGCTTTCTCAACTTCTGAAGACGATATGGGCGCAGCTGCTCGTTTGTTCGAAGAATTTGCTAAAACTAATAAAGCATTTGAACTTAAAGCTGCTGCATTTGACGGTAAAGTTTATCAAGGTGCTGAAGTTAGCGTTATCGCGAACCTTCCAAACCAAGAGAAAGCGCTTACTATGCTTGCAAACGTTCTTCAAGCTCCTATTTCGAAATTGGGTCGCCTTATTACTGCGCTCAAAGAGAAAAACGAGTCAGAAGCTGCTTAAGCTTAAATCAATTTACACACCATTCAATACCCATTTGGAGTTACTCTCATGGCTTTAACAAACGAAGAAATCTTAAACGCAGTTGCTGAAAAAACTGTTCTTGAACTTGTTGAACTTATTTCTGCTTTCGAAGAAAAATTCAACGTATCTGCTGCTGCTGTAGCAGTTGCTGCTGCTCCTGGCGCTGCTGGTGCTGCTGCTGAAGAACAATCAGAATTCAACGTTGAGTTGACTTCTTTCGGTGCTAACAAAGTTGCTGTAATTAAAGCAGTTCGTGAAGCTACTGGCCTTGGTCTTAAAGAAGCTAAAGATCTTGTTGAAAGCGCTCCTTCAGTTCTTAAAGAAGGCGTTTCTAAAGAAGAAGGCGAAGAACTTAAGAAAAAACTTGAAGAAGCTGGTGCTACAGTTACACTTAAGTAATCTTAAGGGGAGTCGATTTTTTTATAATCGGCTCCAAAAAATGGCTGGTGGCCCTTGGGTCATCAGCCTTTTTGCGTTACAATAATCGGCTCGATTTTTGTTTGCATGATATAAAAATCATACAAATTAAAAATAATTTATAAAACCAAACGCTTACCAATATTTTTCAGTAAAAAAATATTGTTAAGCGTTTTAATACCACTAAAAATTGCAGCATTTGTGAAAGTGGTGGCCATATCGGCCTGCGTAATTCCTTCTAAGTTCGTTCTGCAGGCGGACTTAGTTTACTTTCCGAGGACTCCAGATGGCATACTCATATACCGAAAAGAAACGGATCCGTAAGAATTTTGGTAAATTGCCCAAGGTAATGGATGTTCCGTACTTGCTCGCGATTCAAGTCGACTCGTACCGAACTTTCCTTCAAGACGGCAAAACTCCAAAAAACCGCGAAGATATCGGTCTCCAAGCCGCATTTCGTTCAGTTTTTCCTATTGAAAGTTATTCTGGCAATGCTGCTTTAGAATTTGTTGAGTATAGTCTTGGTAAGCCTGAATTTGATGTGCGCGAATGTATTCTTCGTGGCTCAACTTATGCGGCGCCAATGCGTGTAAAAATTCGTCTGATCATTAAAGATCGCGAAACTAAAACAATCAAAGATGTGCGTGAGCAAGAAGTCTACATGGGTGAAATGCCACTTATGACAGACAACGGTACCTTTGTGATCAATGGTACTGAGCGTGTAATCGTATCTCAATTACACCGTTCACCAGGTGTATTCTTTGACCACGATAAAGGCAAAACTCACTCTAGCGGTAAAGTTCTTTACTCTGCTCGTATCATTCCTTACCGTGGTTCATGGTTAGACTTTGAATTCGATGCAAAAGATCTTGTATATGTTCGTATTGACCGTCGTCGTAAATTACTTGCGACTGTTGTGCTTCGTGCCTTGGGTTATAACAACGAACAAATCCTAGACATGTTCTACGAAAAAGTACCTGTATATCTTGATATGGGTAGCTATCAAATTGACTTGGTTCCAGAACGTCTACGTGGCGAAATGGCACAGTTTGATATCGTGGGTACAGACGGTAAAACAATTGTTGAACAAGGTAAACGTATTAACGCGCGCCATGTTCGTCAAATGGAAGCAGCAGGTCTTGAAAAACTTTCTGTTCCTGATGAATACCTATATGAACGTATTGTTGCTGAAGATGTAACGTTACGTGATGGCGAAGTAATTGCTGCAAATACAGTACTAAGCCATGAAATTATGGTGAAATTGGCTGAAGGCGGCGTTAAACAATTCAACGTACTTTATACCAATGACATCGACCGTGGCCCATTCATTGCGGACTCTTTACGTGCAGATACTACAACTGGTCGTGAAGAAGCACTTGTAGAAATATACAAAGTGATGCGTCCGGGTGAGCCACCAACAAAAGAAGCTGCTGAAAACTTATTCAACAATTTGTTCTTCTCTTCTGAACGTTATGACTTATCACCAGTAGGTCGTATGAAGTTCAACCGTCGTTTGGGTCGTCCTTACGAAGTGGGTACGGATCAGAAGTCTCGTGAAGTTGAAGGTATTCTTTCGAACGAAGACATCACTGATGTATTGAAAACATTAGTTGAAATCCGTAACGGTAAAGGTGAAGTCGATGATATCGATCACTTGGGTAACCGTCGTGTTCGTTCTGTTGGTGAAATGACAGAAAACCAATTCCGTGTTGGTCTAGTTCGTGTTGAACGTGCTGTTAAAGAACGTTTATCTCAAGCTGAAACTGATAACTTGTCTCCGCAAGATTTAATCAATGCGAAACCAGTTGCTGCTGCAATCAAAGAATTCTTTGGTTCAAGCCAGTTGTCTCAGTTCATGGACCAAAACAACCCGTTGTCTGAAATTACACACAAACGTCGTGTATCAGCATTGGGCCCAGGTGGTTTGACTCGTGAGCGTGCGGGCTTCGAAGTACGTGACGTACATCAAACTCATTATGGTCGTGTATGTCCAATTGAGACTCCTGAGGGTCCAAACATTGGTTTGATCAACTCACTTTCTGTTTATGCGAAAGCGAATGATTTTGGTTTCTTAGAAACGCCTTACCGTAAAGTTGTTGATGGCCGTGTAACGGATGACGTTGAATACCTTTCTGCGATTGAAGAAGTAGGTACTGTGATTGCACAGGCCGATTCAGGTGTAGATAAAGACGGTAATTTAACAGAAGAATTTGTTTCTGTACGTCACCAAGGTGATTTCGTACGTATGCCTCCTGAAAAAGTGACGCATATGGACGTATCTGCACAGCAGGTTGTATCTGTTGCTGCATCACTTATTCCATTCCTTGAACACGATGATGCCAACCGTGCATTGATGGGTTCAAACATGCAACGTCAGGCAGTACCTACGTTGATCGCTGACAAGCCGCTTGTTGGTACAGGTATGGAAGCAAACGTAGCGCACGACTCAGGTGTATGTGTTCTTGCGAAACGTGGTGGCCGTATTGAATTCGTCGACGCGTCTCGTGTTGTTATTCGTGTAAACGAAGACGAAATGATCGCGGGTGAAGCAGGTGTAGATATCTACAACCTGATCAAATATACACGTTCTAACCAAAACACTTGTATTAACCAAAAAGTGCTTGTAAGCCTTGGTGATCAAGTGGGTCGTGGTGACGTATTAGCTGATGGTCCATCTACAGATGGTGGTGAATTGGCATTGGGTCAAAACATGCGCGTAGCATTCATGACTTGGAACGGTTACAACTATGAAGACTCGATCTTATTATCTGAGCGTGTGCTTCAAGAAGATCGTTTAACATCAATCCACATTCAAGAATTGTCATGTGTAGCACGTGATACTAAATTGGGTGCGGAAGAAATTACTGCCGATATCCCGAACGTGGGTGAAGCAGCACTTTCTAAACTTGATGAGTCAGGTATTGTTTACATCGGTGCAGAAGTAACAGCGGGCGATATCCTTGTAGGTAAAGTAACACCTAAGGGTGAAACCCAACTTACTCCGGAAGAAAAACTTCTTCGTGCAATCTTCGGCGAAAAAGCGGCTGACGTTAAAGATTCATCTTTACGTGTATCTTCTGGTGTTAAAGGTACTGTTATTGACGTTCAAGTGTTTACACGTGATGGTCTTGAAAAAGACGAACGTGCTCAAGCAATTGAAAAAGCTCAATTAGATGCTTACCGTAAAGATTTGAAAGAAGAATTCAAAATCTTTGAAGAAGCAGCTCGTGAACGTATTGTTCGTTTGTTGAAAGGTCAAGAATCGAATGGTGGCGGTACAACTAAACGCGGTGACAAATTAACTGAAGAGTTATTGTCTGGTCTTGAGTTGGTTGATCTTATTGAAATCCAACCAGTCGACGAAGCGATTGCTGAACGTTTAACTCAAATTCAAGTGTTCTTGAAAGAGAAGAGCCTTGAAATTGACGAGAAATTTGCAGAGAAAAAACGTAAATTGTCTACAGGTGATGAGCTGACAACTGGTGTACTAAAAGTTGTTAAAGTTTACCTAGCTGTAAAACGTCGCATCCAACCGGGTGATAAAATGGCGGGTCGTCACGGTAACAAAGGTGTTGTATCAAACATCCTACCTGTAGAAGACATGCCACACGATGCAAACGGTGTTCCAGTTGATGTTGTACTTAACCCACTGGGTGTACCATCACGTATGAACGTGGGTCAGATTCTTGAAACTCACTTAGGTATGGCGGCTAAAGGTCTTGGCGATCAAATCGACAAGATGATGAAAGAGCAACGTACTGTACTTGAGCTTCGTGATTTCTTAGACAAGATTTACAACAAAGTTGGTGGCGAACAAGAAGATCTTGATAGCTTGACTGATGAAGAAATCTTGGTGCTTTCAGGTAACTTACGTAAAGGTGTTCCTTTAGCAACACCAGTATTTGATGGTGCTGAAGAATCACAAATCAAAGAATTGTTAGAACTTGGTGGCATTTCACGTACTGGTCAAACAGTATTGTATGATGGTCGTACAGGTGAGCGTTTTGACCGTCCAGTAACTGTAGGTTACATGTACATGTTGAAATTGAACCATTTGGTTGACGACAAGATGCATGCGCGTTCTACTGGTTCTTACTCTCTAGTAACTCAACAGCCGCTTGGTGGTAAAGCACAATTCGGTGGTCAGCGTTTCGGTGAGATGGAAGTATGGGCACTCGAAGCTTACGGTGCAGCATACACACTTCAAGAAATGCTTACTGTGAAGTCGGATGACGTTGAAGGTCGTACCCGTATCTATAAGAACATTGTAGATGGTAACCATTACATGGACCCAGGTATGCCTGAATCGTTCAACGTATTGACCAAAGAGATCCGTTCTTTAGGTATCAACATTGAACTGAAAAATGGTGACTAATTAGCTCCATTGAATCTCCCTTGCGAAGCAGTGCTTCTCACCTCTTTAATCAAGAGGGGCAAGGGGGATTTCTCAGTTAAAAAACAATATTTGTGACCCAGTTGTGAAGTGAAAATCTCCACAACACACGGAGAAAAAAATTGAAAGACTTGCTCGATATCATGCGCAAAAAGACGGATTCAGACGGTCATGCTCCTGTAGAGTTTGATCGCATCCGTATTGGTCTTGCGTCACCAGAAATGATTAAGTCGTGGTCTCATGGTGAAGTTAAAAAGCCTGAAACCATTAACTACCGTACGTTCAAACCTGAACGTGATGGTTTATTCTGTGCCAAAATCTTTGGTCCAGTAAAAGATTACGAATGCTTGTGTGGTAAATACAAGCGTATGAAATACAAAGGCGTCATTTGTGAAAAATGTGGCGTTGAAGTAACAACTGCAAAAGTACGTCGTGAGCGTATGGGTCATATTGACCTTGCTTCTCCAGTTGCGCATATTTGGTTCTTAAAATCACTTCCTAGCCGTATTGGTCTGCTTTTAGACATGACTTTACGTGATATCGAACGTGTATTGTATTTCGAATCATACGTTGTAACTGACCCAGGTATGACTCCACTTGAGAAATACCAACTTCTAAACGATGAAGAATACTTCACTGCTTTAGAAGAACACGGTGATGAATTCACTGCGAAAATGGGTGCAGAAGCAGTTCAAGATTTGTTGAAAGACATCGATCTTGAAGCTGAAATTTCACGTCTTCGTGAAGAGATTCCAAATACAACTTCAGAAACGAAGCTTAAAAAAGCCTCTAAACGTCTGAAATTGATGGAAGCGTTCAAAGAGTCGAACAACAAGCCAGAATGGATGGTGATGAATGTACTTCCAGTACTTCCACCTGATCTTCGTCCGCTTGTACCGCTTGAAGGCGGTCGTTTCGCGACTTCTGACTTGAACGATCTTTACCGTCGTGTAATCAACCGTAACAACCGTTTAAAACGTCTTCTAGACCTTGCTGCACCAGACATTATCGTACGTAACGAAAAACGTATGTTACAAGAGTCTGTTGATGCATTGCTTGATAACGGTCGTCGTGGTCGCGCGATTACTGGTTCGAATAAACGTCCTCTTAAATCTTTGGCAGACATGATCAAAGGTAAACAAGGTCGTTTCCGTCAAAACTTATTGGGTAAACGTGTCGATTACTCTGGTCGTTCGGTAATTACTGTAGGTCCAACTTTACGTCTGCACCAATGTGGTCTTCCGAAAAAAATGGCACTTGAATTATTCAAACCATTCATTTTTGCGAAACTACAAGCATCTGGCCAAGCGACAACCATTAAAGCTGCGAAGAAAATGGTTGAGCGTGAAACTCCAGAAGTTTGGGACGTACTTGCTCACGTAATTCGTCAACATCCAGTGATGTTGAACCGTGCGCCCACACTTCACCGTTTGGGTCTTCAAGCATTTGAACCAACCCTGATTGAAGGTAAAGCGATCCGTCTTCACCCATTAGTTTGTGCGGCATTTAACGCCGACTTCGACGGTGACCAAATGGCGGTACACGTACCATTAACACTTGAAGCTCAGTTAGAAGCTCGTGCGTTAATGATGTCAACAAACAACATTCTTTCTCCTGCGAACGGTGAGCCAATCATCGTACCTTCTCAGGACGTTGTCTTAGGCTTGTACTACATCACTCGTGATGCGATCAATGCCAAAGGTGAAGGCATGGTGTTTGCGGATACTGACGAAGTAAACCGTGCACTTGCAACAGGTCAAGTTGATTTACACGCTCGCGTAAAAGCACGTGTACACCAAACTGTCATTGACGAAAATGGTAACCGTGAACAACAAACCATTGTTGTAGACACAACTCCAGGTCGTTGTTTACTTTGGGAAGTTGTACCTGAAGGTATGGATTTCCAACAAATCAACGTTGAGATGACTAAAAAGAACATCTCTAAATTGATCAACTCTTGCTACCGTAAATTAGGTCTTAAAGATACTGTTATCTTCGCTGACCAATTGATGTATTTGGGCTTCCGTCAAGCGACTCACTCAGGTGTGTCTGTTGGTATGGAAGACATGTTGATTCCGCCACAAAAACAAGCAATTATCGAAAAAGCTGAAGTTGAAGTTCGTGAAATTGAACAACAATTCGAGCAAGGTTTCGTAACTGCCGGCGAACGTTATAACAAAGTTGTCGATATTTGGGCGCGTACAAACGACCAAGTAGCGAAAGCGATGATGGATAACTTGTCTTTCACAACTGTTAAAAACAAACAGGGTGAAGACGAGAAACAAAAATCATTCAACTCGATCTACATGATGTCTGACTCAGGTGCCCGTGGTTCGGCAGCTCAGATTCGTCAGTTAGCGGGTATGCGTGGTTTGATGGCGAAACCAGATGGTTCGATCATTGAAACACCAATTAAAGCGAACTTCCGTGAAGGTTTGACCGTACTTCAGTACTTCATTTCAACACACGGTGCACGTAAAGGTTTGGCCGATACTGCATTGAAAACTGCGAACTCAGGTTACTTGACTCGTCGTTTGGTTGACGTTGCACAAGACTTGGTAATTACTGAGCCAGATTGTGGTACTTTCGACGGTCTTGTAATGACTCCGTTCATTCAAGGTGGCGATGTCATCGAGAACTTAGGTACTCGAGTATTGGGTCGTGTACTTGCTGAAGATGCGAAGAAACCAGGTTCGGATGATGTGATTCTTCCACGTAATACTTTAATCGACGAAAAACTTGCAAACTACTTAGAAGAGCAAGGTGTCGATGAAGTGAAAGTACGTTCAGTTGTAAACTGTGAATCTACTTTCGGTGTATGTGCGAAATGTTACGGTCGTGACCTTGCTCGCGGTCACTTGGTGAATCCAGGTGAATCTGTGGGTGTAATGGCTGCTCAATCAATTGGTGAGCCAGGTACACAGTTAACAATGCGTACGTTCCACGTAGGTGGTGCTGCGAGCCGAACTTCTGCTGCTAACAGCGTACAAGTTCGTAACAAAGGTACAGTACGTTTCCACAATGTGAAAACAGTACAACACGCTAAAGGTCACTTGGTATCAACTTCACGTTCAGGTGAAATCGGTATCGCAGATGACATCGGTCGTGAACGCGAACGTTACAAAATTCCATACGGTGCTTCAATCATCATTAAAGATGGCGAAGCTGTGGAAGCTGGCGGTATCGTAGCGACTTGGGATCCGCATACACATCCACTTGTTACCGAAGTTGCAGGTAAAGTGCGTTTCAGCCAAATCGCTGATGGCGTAACTGTGACATCGAAAACTGATGATGCAACAGGTATGACGACTATTGAGGTACTTCCAGTAACTTCACGTCCAGCATCTGGTAAAGATATGCGTCCAGCTGTTGTATTGGATACAACAGATGGTGGCGAACAGTTCTACTTCCTACCACAAAACACGATTCTGACTGTGCGCGACGGCGAAACAATTGGTGTCGGTGACGTTATTGGTCGTGTACCACAAGAATCTTCACGTACACGTGATATTACCGGTGGTCTACCGCGTGTAGCTGACTTGTTCGAAGCACGTAAACCGAAAGAACATGCGATCCTTGCTGAAATTTCAGGTATCGTAAGCTTCGGTAAAGAGACCAAAGGTAAGAACCGTCTTGTGATTACTCCGGATGATGGCTCTGAGATTTACGAAGAGCTAATTCCGAAATGGCGTACGATTAACGTGTTCGAAGGCGAGCATGTGAACCGTGGTGAAACCATTTCTGATGGTCCGCAAAACCCACACGACATCTTACGTTTGAAAGGCGAAGTTGCACTGACAAACTACATCGTGAACGAAGTTCAGGACGTATACCGTCTGCAAGGTGTAAAAATCAACGACAAGCACATTGAAGTGATCGTACGTCAAATGCTTCGTAAAGTTGAAATCACTGACGGTGGTGATACAAGCTTCATCAAAGGCGAGCAAGTGGAATACATCCGCGTTGTTCAAGAAAACCAAGCTGTGGCAGCTCAGAACAAGTTCCCAGCGAAGTTTGAACGTCAATTGATGGGTATTACCAAAGCGTCGCTTTCTACTGACTCGTTCATTTCTGCTGCATCGTTCCAGGAAACAACTCGTGTGTTAACTGAAGCTGCTGTAACAGGTAAAGAAGATGAATTACGTGGTCTGAAAGAAAACGTAGTTGTAGGTCGTCTGATCCCAGCGGGTACAGGTTTGGCTTACCACTTAGAACGTCGTCGTCAAGAGTCTGAAGCTGCAGAGCTTGAGCTTCACAATGATTTCTCTGATGTAGATCAAGCATTAAGCCAAGCATTTAGCGATGAATTTAACGGTCTTTAATTAGCCCTTAAATTATTCAAAAAAGCCACCTTTGGGTGGCTTTTTTTATGCGGATGAATTGAAAATTAAAGCTTTCCTAATGTTGATTTATTTCCTATAGTAAAAATAGAACATAACAAATCTCTTGATTTTTAAACTTAAACATAACGGGGTCTTTTGATGAAATTCGCACAGCAATTATTCGCAGTTTCTGCATTATTCAGCTCATTGACAGCGATTGCTGCACCTATGCCCAATTCGATTGTGGTGGAAGATAAAGCTGTAGTTCCAGTACTAAAAACAGAAGTGATTCGCCGTGTTGCAGGTCAAGAACCTGTACGCCAAGTGACTGCAACAGTGTTAGAAATGACCAATAAAGGTCAGGATGTCGTGGCACGTGAAATTGAACTTTCAGACCATCAAAGTGATTTTTCTGAAAAGAAATTATCGATTCCAGTACTACAACGTGGTGGTGTCATCGTCCCGACTTCTAAAATTGAAACCAAGACTACGGTGAAGCAGGACGGTCAGATTATTCGTCAAAACACCAATATTGATGCAGAAGGTGTAGAGTTTAAGAAAGGGCAAGACCCGATTAAACGCACGCTAAAACTAGATCAGGCAACAGATCCAGAAAGCAAAGCCAAACTCTCTCATGCTGTGCTGACTGAAAATGGTGAAACCACAAAAGATTTGATGATTTTGGATGAAAACCCTGAGTGATTCGTGAGCGATTAGGCGTGATTTTTTACAAAATGCAGCATTTATGCTCCAAGCCGTAACAAGCTATGTTTAATTGTTTCATACAATGGTTTTAGAATCATAGGTATTGAAGAAGACAAGGAACATCACAATGAAAAAAGTAATGAGCGTATGCGCAGTCGCGATGATGTCGACCCTAATGCTTGCTGGTTGTGAAAGCATGTCGCCAAATGAACAACGTATTGGTGCTGCAGCTTTAGGTGGTGCCATAGGTGGTGGTGTGGGTAATAATGTCGGTGGTGGTGTAGGTGCAGCCGTTGGTGGTGGTGCTGGTGCAGCTGTCGGTAGTAAAACTCAAAACGGTTCAAACCGAAATGCCACATATAGTGGTGTAGGTGGTGCGATTGGTTCTGCAGTCGGTAAAAGTATCTTTGGTGGTAACACTGGTGCTGCGATTGGTGGTGCAATCGGTGGTGGCGCAGGTGCTGCAATTGAGCAAAATCGCTAATCCAATCCGATAAATTTGAATGAAAAGGCGCTTAAAGATAAGCGCCTTTTTTATTTGCGTGGACGGGGTTGCTTGCGACGAATGTATAGGGTTTTTTGAACTTCAGCGATACGTAAGCCTGCTTCATCAAAAATATTTAAGCTATAGTTCCGTAGTACAGGTGCGTGGTTATCTGCTAAGTTTTTAATATGGTTGATTTCATTTGGGTCGAGCTGGATGTCAGCGTATACCGTTCCACGCCCAGGGGATAAAAATTGGATATTTGCAGCTTTGTCCCACACGATATAACGTGAGCCAAGGTGATGCATCAAAATCAACATATAAAATGGGTCAACCATTGAATAAAGACTACCGCCAAAATGTACACCGACGATATTTTGATTTTTACGAGTTAATGGCATTTTGACGCGAATGTGATAATTGGCGAGATCAATTTTATCAATCGAAATGCCAGCACCTTTATAAGGGGCATAATGATTGAGTAAGAATTTAGAGACAATAGGCATTGTCATTATTTTCTGGATTATGCTCATACTGGGTCAATTTTTTTTTATGCTGAACTTTGCATACTAAATGAGTTTCAAAACTGTGGCATTGATCACATTGCCCATGTTCACAAATAAAACGTCAATTCGATGGAATCGATAAAAGGACTAGAAGAATGCAACCACTAAATACGCAATGGGTGAATACCACAGATCAACAACGGCTCTATGTAAAGACATGGGGTGATGAAACCAAGCCCGCTTTGGTTTTGGTTCATGGTTATCCTGATAATCAGGAAGTATGGGAACCGGTTATTGAACATCTTGGTTCTGAATTTTATATTGTGAGCTATGACGTGCGAGGTGCAGGGCAGTCATCTGTGCCCCGTAAAGTACGAGATTATCGTTTGGAGCAATTATCACTTGATTTGGATAGTGTAACGCAAGGGGTATTAGGCGAACGTAGTTTTCATTTGGCCGCGCATGATTGGGGCTCTATCCAATCTTGGGAATCGGTGACTGAGCCAAAATTTCGCTCACGTATTTTGTCTTATTCAACTATTTCTGGGCCATGTTTGGATCATGCGGCATTTTTGCTCAGAAATAGCTTTAAGCATCAGCAGAAAAAATTACTCAAATTATTAAGTAAGTCATGGTACATCGGGGTATTCCAATTACCATTTTTGGCACCGACGGCGTGGCATTTTTTGAATGCTGAACGTTGGGGAAAAATTGTGAATGATTTAGAACGTACTCAAGAATTGCCTTTGAATCATAATATTCAGCATGATGGTAAACACGGTATTGCGCTTTACCGTGCTAATTTTATTCCCCGCTTAACTCAGCCTAGACAACGTCATGCGGTCTGTCCTGTACAAGCGATTGTGTTGAAACATGATAATTTTGTCAGTCCAGATTACATTAAAGAATTACCTAAATGGGTTGAGGATTTATCTGTAGTTGAAGTCAATGCCAATCATTGGGCCGTGCTGAGCCAACCCGAAAAAATTGCAAGTTACATCGCTCAATTTGCGCAATCACAGCAGCTTTAAGTAAATCGTTCAACAGTGGCAGTTTCATCGATAGGGGGCTAAATAGCGAGCAAATTCTGATAAAATACGGTTTTTTGTCAGACTCCCTTTTTTCTTATGTTTGCTATTCTTGCCGCAATTACAGTCATGTTTGGACTGTCGCTGGCACGCGTGCCTGTTGTATTTGCACTGATCATTGGTGCAGTAACAGGTGGCTTGTTAGCTGGCCTTGGTATTCATGGCACCATCGAAGCGTTTAATAGTGGCTTAGGCAACGGTGCTCAAATCGCACTTGCTTATGGCGTGTTGGGGGCATTTGCTTTGGCACTTGCGCGTTCAGGTTTGCCAGATTTACTGGCTTATCAACTCATTACTAAACTCAAAGGTAACAGTAATGTGAAAGCCCAGAATCGCGTGAAATACGTCATTTTCGCTACTATCGCTTTAGCCGCCGTATGTTCACAAAACGTGATTCCAGTGCACATTGCGTTTATTCCAGTATTAATTCCACCATTACTCAGTGTATTTAATCATTTAAAACTTGACCGTCGTTTGATTGCTTGTGTTCTGACTTTTGGTCTTGTGGCGACTTATATGCTGGTACCTTTTGGTTTTGGTGCTATTTTCCTTAATGATATTTTAGGTCAAAACATCAATACCTTTGGTAAGCCATACGGTTTCAACATCAGCTATGATCAAATTCCAACTGCTATGGCAATTCCAGTATTTGGGATGTTTGTTGGCTTATTAATTGCTGTTTTTTATAGCTACCGTAAACCACGAGAGTATGCTGACGTTCAGGTTAAGGAATCACAGCACACCATCTCATCTGATGTAAAAGCAGATGAAAATGGTAAACCACAAGTCGCTAAATTTACTTTGATTATGGCTGCGGTTGCAGTGGTTGCTACGCTTTCTGTTCAAGTCATATCTGAGTCGATGATTTTGGCCGGTCTCGTTGGTGTTGCGATCTTAAGCTGTGCAGGTATCTTTAAGTGGAAAGAAGCCGACGATGTCATTATCAGTGGTATGCGCATGATGGCACTGGTGGGTTTCATTATGATTTCTGCGCAAGGCTTTGCATCTGTGATTGAGGCTACGAATCAAGTACCAATACTGGTACAAGCTTCGGTTGAATGGATTGGAAACAGCCGAGGTTTAGCTGCATTTTGGATGCTATTGATAGGGCTATTAATTACCTTAGGTATTGGTTCTTCATTCTCAACAATCCCAATTTTGGCCATTATTTATGTACCACTTTGTATTCAATTTGGTTTTAGCCCAGCGGCAACGATTGCAATTATTGGTACAGCAGCAGCTTTGGGAGATGCAGGTTCTCCAGCATCAGACTCAACTTTAGGGCCAACATCAGGTCTTAATATGGATGGTCAGCATGACCACATGAAAGATAGTGTGGTACCGACCTTCATTCACTACAATATTCCATTAATGATCTTTGGTTGGATTGCCGCAATGGTACTCTAAAAAATTTTCAAAGATAAATAAAAAGGCGATTATATAATCGCCTTTTTTGTTATTTAATCCTGAGGATTTTGGTTGGATTAAAATAATTCGTTTTATTAATTCTGATTAAAAAGGTTGGTATATTATGAATAATAAATTAATTATAACGGTGAAAATATAAAACCAAGCATTGCACTATGATTAAAATAAAAATATTTAATTAATAATAACTTATATAATAATGTAATAAATTATTAAATAATGTTATTGCATAATTTTAATACTAATGTTTAATATTAATTATTCATTCTAGAAGGTTGCTTTAAAATGTTAAAACAAGCTGCTCTTATTGCATTATTGGGTATGTCTGCTTCAGCGATGGCTGGTCAATGGCAGGTAAAAGTTGGTGGGTCTGTAATCGCGCCAACAGCAGATACTGATATCCTAGACGGTGCTGCGACTGTAAAAGCAGACAATGAATATGCATTTACACCATCGGTGGAATATTTCTTTAACGACAACATTTCAGCAGAATTGCTTTTGGCAACTCCAATCAATCATGATGTGCTGTTAAACGGTGATAAGGCTGTTAAGCTTAAACACTTACCGCCAACGATTACTGCGAAATATAATTTTAAAAATTCAACACGCTTTACACCATATATCGGTGTGGGTGGTACAGCCTTTGTTGCTTGGGATGAAGAATCAGATCTAGGTAAAGTTAAAGTAAAAGAAGATTTTGGTTTTGCTGGTCAAATCGGCTTTAACTACCAGCCAGCTGATGCTAAAAATTGGGGTGTTTTCTTTGATGCGCGTTATGCACAGATCAGCCCAGAAGTTGAAATTAAAGATGTTACAACTTTTGATTTAGATATCGATCCAATGGTGTATACAATTGGTTATAGCTACAAATTCTAAGCTGTAACTGATCTTAAAACCCTGCCATTAGGCAGGGTTTTTTTTATGCAGCATATTCCATTCATCAGTTGATCGAATTGAACAAATAGGCAATAGAAAATTTAGGTGGAACTGTTAGAGTCGAAATAAATCAGCAAGTTGGAAGAAGAGAAAAGTCGATGAAAAAAATTATTCAGGGTATGCTGGTCTTGGGCAGTGCTTATTTTATTTCGACAAGTTATGCCGCAAGTTTTGATTGTAAAAAGGCGAAAACCATTACCGAACATGCGGTTTGTGATAACCGGAGTATTAATGATGCCGATGTCAAAATGGCCACGACCTATACGATTATTCGTCATTTAGTTCCCATGGGGACACGTGGTGCAATTCAAGATCAACAAATAAAATGGCTACAACTACGCGATCAGTGCCGTGACAATGTCAGTTGTTTAAGTGATGTATATAAAATGCGGCAGCAAAAACTGGATCTCTACATGGACCGCGTTTATAAACAAGGACCTTTTTAAACCTTAAAATTTAGTGCGACAGAATAAAAATTTTCCATTCACACTATTGAAAAATAGTGAAGTCCCTCCATTCATATAGGCAATTGATAATTTTACTCAGTATGAACGGAGAGACTGATGAGCGAACAACAATCTCAAAAACACAGCTTCCAAGCGGAAGTGGCTCAGTTACTGCATTTAGTAACACATTCTTTATATTCAAATCCTGAAATTTTCCTTCGTGAGTTAGTATCAAACGCATCTGATGCCTGTGATAAATTACGTTTTGAAGGGATTAACCATCCTGAATATTATGAAAATGATCCAGATTTACATGTGCGTATTCATTTAAATAAAGAGCAGAAGACAATTACCATTTCGGATAATGGTATTGGTATGACACAACAAGAAGCGATTGATCATTTGGGTACGATTGCTAAGTCTGGCACTAAAGATTTTATGTCGAAGCTTACGGGTGATCAAAAGTCAGATGCACAATTGATTGGTCAATTTGGGGTGGGCTTCTATTCAGGTTTTATTGTTGCTGAAAAAATTACAGTGGAATCACGTCGTGCTGGGGTAAATGCCGCTGAAGGGGTACGTTGGGTTAGTAATGGTACAGGTGAGTTTGATGTAGAGCCAATTGATAAGGCTTCACGTGGAACCGACATCATTTTGCATTTACGCGAGGATGCTTTAGATTATTTAGATCGTTACAAAGTTAAGCAGATTATTAATAAATACTCTGATCATATTAGTTTGCCAATTGAGATGCAGAAAGAAGTTTGGCAACAAGAGGAAGCTGCCGAAGGCGAAGAAGCAAAACCTGGTCAATATGTACTGACGGATGAGTGGGAAGCGATTAACTCAGCAAGTGCATTATGGACGCGTAATAAAAATGAGATCAGTGAAGAACAATATACTGAGTTTTATAAAAACCTGAGCCATGATTTTGAAGCCCCGCTTGCATGGACACACAACCGTGTAGAGGGAAGTACGGAATATACACAGTTACTTTATATTCCATCTCGCGCACCAAGCAATATTTTCACACGTGAAGCTAAAGCAGGAATTAAGCTGTATGTGAAACGTGTATTTATCATGGATGATGCGGATAATTTGATTCCAAATTATTTACGTTTTGTTCAAGGTGTGGTGGATAGCGCAGACTTACCACTTAATGTAAGCCGTGAATTATTACAAGAAAGTCGCGACGTTAAAACGATTCGTGAAGGTAACGCCCGCCGTATTTTAACGGTGCTAGATGGTTTGGCGAAATCTGAAGATGTTGCTGATCAAGAGAAGTTTGCAAAATTCTACGCTGAGTTTGGTTCAGTCTTAAAAGAAGGCTTAGGCGAAGACATGGCGAATCGTGAGCGTATTCTAAAATTATTACGCTTTGCTTCGTCAAATAATGATGAAGTGAAAACATCATTTGCAGACTATAAAGCCAATATGAAAGAAGGCCAAAAGGCAATTTACTATGTGACTGCTGATAGTTTAAATGCTGCGAAAAACTCACCACAACTTGAATTGTTCAAGAAAAAAGGTATCGAAGTGCTGCTCATGACTGAACGAGTGGATGAGTGGGCGATGGAATTTGTTTTTGAGTTTGATGGAACACCATTACAGAATGTATCAAAAGGTGCAGTTGATTTGGGTGATCTACAAGATGCTGAAGAGAAGAAAGCACTTGAGGAAGCTGCTGAGCAGTTTAAACCTGTTGTTGAAAAACTGTCGGATGCGTTAAAAGATAAGACCTCTGAAGTGCGTGTAACAACACGTTTAGTGGACTCTCCTGCGTGTTTGGTGGTTGCTGAGGGTGAGTTGTCACCGCAACTGGTTCGTATGCTGAAACAAGCAGGCCAAGCGGTACCTGAATCAAAACCAGTCTTGGAAATCAATCCATCCCATCCGTTGGTACAAAAATTAGAAAGTTCGGTGCAGTTTGATGACTTAGCAAATGTTATTTTTGATCAGGCGTTGATTGCTGAAGGCGGTTTACCCGAAGATCCTGCCCAATACATCAAACGGATTAACAGCTTATTGCTGAAGTAACGGTAGATATGAAATGAACCTCCTTCGGGAGGTTTTTATTTGGTTTTTCGATAGAGCACATGAATAAAAACGTCCATGTTTCAATCTTTAAAATAGATTAAAAATAGATAATTAATCTATAATAACGATCATTAAGTGTTGGGAATCTTAAGATGAAAATTTTAGTGATCGCTGTAATGGGCTCGCTGCTCTCTATGGGCCTCATGCAATCTGCTCAGGCAGACAGCGCTAAGCAAAAAATGGTGCGTAATGACCGTGTGCAGGTTTCAAAGCAGATCGCACAATACGATATCAACCCTTTTGTTGATAGTCGCCGTGTGATGCGAAATGATCGTGTTCAGTATAGTTTTCCTAAAGTGAAAAAAGTCGCTGAAAAACAGCCAAGTATTGTACGTAATGATCGTGTACGTGTGATTAATAAAAATTGAAGCTGATTTATTTAAAAAAAGCCCATCCTGTTGAGATGGGCTTTTTATTCGCTGTGAAATAGCGGGTTCTAGAACAAGGCTTCAAGGCGCACTAAAGCGCCCACAAAGTGGCTTTTATCGTCACGATGGTTGTTGAGGTAGTTGAGATCACCTTGGATATAAAACCATTCGCGCAGAAAGGGCTGTCGCCATGATACATAGGGTCCCCAACTGTTTAAACGCAGTTGATCGTTATTGTAAAAACCACCTGTATATAGGCCGTAGTTGAATCGGTTACCTTTAAAAAATTGGTGTTGGCGGTAACTGAAGTTATCCCATTTCAGATCATCATCCTGTGCATCTGCATAGGTCAGGTTGAATTGGTTTGAGATAAAGGGTTGGCCTGGACGGGCATGGGTTAATTCTAAATTGGTTCTTAGATAATTTTCACTATCAATACCATAACGATAAATTTGTTCGGCTAAAAAACTGTAATCATTGTCGAGTTGCCATTTTTTAGCTGCTTTTAAGCGGACATATAGGTCATCACCAGAACGTAAACCTAGATCAACGTCAGTTTCGAAAGGCAGTCGATCTGAAATTTCTGACCAACGTAACGCGAGCGAACTGTTATCTTCACGGGTTTGCTTATTGTCATAATTTTTATCACTACGCCCCGCAGGGTTTTCATTGGTAATTGCAGCATTATTTTCTAATTCATTATCAAGTGAGTCATCACCAAAGACCACACTCAATTTTTTTTCTAAAGTGGGAAGCTTAATTTTACCGCGAATACGTGGCTTAATTTCGTATTCATCGTGCTTATTCCAACTGTTGTCTAAAATCACCCGTAGGGTTGCATTGGCAGGCTTTTCTGGCTCACTTTGCCCAAACCAGTTATCCATGCGAACGGCCGTTCGATCTGCCCAATTTCGGACTTTCTTCTGTTGTCGATCGGTCCAGCTATTATTTTCCGTTTGTTCTGTTGTCGGAACAATGGGGTGATCTGATTGTTCAGGTAAGAAGGTCGGTGTTGCATCAATCCAACGTGGAATTTGATCTAAAAAATCATAGGTCTTTGGCGTGATATACGGTGAACTTTGCTCGGTTGCAGGCACATCCTGCGAATGTTCACCCTCAGTTTCATTGACGACAGCATCAGTTTCATTGGCCCAAGCAACTTGATGCATCAAGCTCATTGATGCGGAAAAAAGCAAAGTCCGAATAAAGTACTGTTGTTTTTTATGCATATGTTTTGGCTCTATTTAATTATCATCTGAGTATCCTGCATCTGTAGTTTTGTTATTTTTGTCGGATAAATGCAAGCCAAACTACAAAATAAATGCAATTAATCTTCGGTCATTTGCTTAAGTGCTTGATAAAGCGAAATCACATCAATGGGTTGAGGCAATTGTTGGATCACATTTTGGATGCTTTGCCAATTTAAACCATGCTGTCGATGGAGGATCAAATAGGGAAGGGCTTGTTCGGTACGCAAGAGTGCCATGCGTTTTTGACCGTGGATTAAACGTATTTTTTGACGTTCTTGTAATAATAACAGCGGGGTATGTAGCGTCGGTTCAGGTTCATCAAAATGAATGAATTTTTGCGTATGAATTAACTGTGCCGGGATAAATGGATAATAGTCGTTTTGCGACCAAATTATTTCAGCCTGCTGAGACTGTTGATAGAGCTGATCAGGTGCAGCACAGAGTTGCTCTAGATTGTCCCATGTCATGACTTTAATCGCGGCAAGTTCATGTTGATGTTGTTGGCAAAACAGTTGAGAGAGTCGAATGGCTTCCATCTGCGTTTGCGCACCAAACAACAAGAGATATTTGATGAAGCGGCCCTCGGTATTGATTTGCTCTGCTAAATACAGCGGCTGGTTTTTCCAATCTGTACCATCTATCGTATGCAATAGAACATCAAGTTGTGTTGTGAGTTCAGGCTGATCTATAAACTGCAATTCATACAAGGCCAATTGCGCATCGATGTTTTGCAGCGTTTGAACGCGAGCGGTGTATTGAGCGATTTGAATCTGTTCAGGAAGTTCAACGACTGCCGCTGTCGAGTTGAGATGTTCCTCTGATGGCGCATGTGTTGGCTGCTTAATTAGAACAAGAGGAGCGGTATCAGGTGCAGAAGGCTCCGGTTTATTTGTATTTGAGTTATCGAGCAATAGATCCGCTTCATCAATTTGCTTATCGCGATGATCTGGATCGACAGATACGTCATTATTTATCGTTTCAATCGGCAGTAGGGCATCCACACTTGCTGCAACAGTGTTTGGTGCTGTGCTGACTTCTTCTTTTAGGCGTACGGCATGTAGACGTAGATCAGTATCACTGATTAAACATTTATATAGCTGTTGTTGCTCAATTAACCAATCATAGCATTCGCTAAAATTGCCCCATTCACTGAGTAATGCCGTACGCTGTTTGGCTGGAATCATCCATACTTGCCAACCTAACTCATGGTCATGCAGCAAGGCCCAACCCATCTCAGGATATTGATATAAAGCACTTTCGAGTGCAGCGTCATGGTTAAAATAGCCACGAAATAACCATGAATATGGCGTCTGTTTGGCAAATTCAGTGGCAGCCATCTGTGGTTCAGTTAATGCGCGATAACTTAATATTTGCTTTTGAAAAATCGGTTCGTCACATAAGGCAAAAATTTCATGAATCCGACGTTTAGAAAGCGCAGTTTCATAAAAACTCAAAGCACGATGTTCAAGTTGATGGGTCAGTACATGGATTTCTTTTATTAATTGTACTTTCTCTTGTAGATTCATTTGTCCGCTTCCTAAAGGACTTTTTGTGCTTTTTCTAAATATTTAGCCAATACAATATTGGTTGCAAGTTCCACTAATTTATATTCAGCCGAGTTCGGGTTTCGATATGTATTGGCCAATTCAATCAGGCGTTCAATATCGATAACCTGCGGTGAAATTTTTCCTTGTATCAGTGCCTGAAGTTCTTGCATAGGACAATGTAAATTTAAAAATAAAGAAGTCGATTAGTTCATTTGATTATAGAGATTTCATTAAAAAAAACATGGAAATAAATGTCAGCTTCTACAAATTAAGCGTTAAATATGACAATTAATGCGCATTTTGTTTAAAAATAATACCAAATCATTAGCTTAAAGATAGGTTTTGCAAAAGATATAGCGGTATGGTTTGATCAATTTTTTTGAAGTCATCATCAGCGATCGAGCGCTTTTAGATGTTCATTTTTAATGTTAAGTAAAGAATAAAGCTCAAAGAAAAGGCACAGAAAATAAAAAACCGATGGTGGGAGCCATCGGTTTTTTATAGAAAAATCAGCTAAAAATTAAGCTTTTTTTTCTGTATTTGTTACAACTTCAGTTGTATCAGCAGCTGGAGCTTGGCTCTCTGCGTTGGCAGTTTCTGCAGCTACAGCTTTTTTTACTGGAAAATCTGGTACGTAAACGATTTGTGCAGAAACAGTTGCAGAAAGCGCCATCACAGCAACAGCCATAGCATATTTGATTGCGTTCATTTGTGTATTCCTATCAATCATTAGTGACTCAAAAATTGAGTCAGGGAGAAAATTAATCACTTGAATTTATGTGAAAATAATATCAAAAAATAATCAATTAAAAATGATCGATTCGGCAACGCAAGATAAACGGTATGAATTAATATTTATATAAAACAATCTATTAGAGTTATTGCTCTAGAGCTTTTGGTGGCTGAGTGACAGCGGTGTATCACTCAGATAAAGATGAAAAATCTATGAATGTTTGGCACATTTTTTTTCATAGACTTTGCCTGCGATACCACCAATAATGGCACCGCTGATCGTGCCAAAAACGGGCAAAATACTGCCTGCAACAGCACCGATCGCAGCACCTTTGACGGTCGGAGAAAAACGTGAGAGAAAGTTATTCTTCCCTGTTTGGGACTCGTTGGTGGTTGTTTGAGGGGTTGTATTGGTAGATAGTTCGGTTTCAGCAGAAGTTGCTTGAGGTTCAATAGTCATGACATTACTCCCGAGCATGATCGTTAGAAGAATGAAGCTTTTAGCCTAATCGGTAGTGGCCTTGGCTTAAACAGAAAGCATGTAATAAATGATGGTCAGTTTGTAATCCCTCGAAGTGGAATTCACTCCTGTGTAAGACATGTAATATTTTGCTGTTTTGATGTTTAAAAAATAACCAAAATAAGTGACTTAATCATATGATGAAGTTTCAAAATCATAACAATGAGGATAAATACAATGTCTGTTGCTAAAGTCGTTGAAGTAAATGCAAGTAGCACAAAAAGTTTTGAAGATGCCATCCAAACGGGAATTAATAAAGTCACTGAAACCGTAAAGAACGTTCAGGGTGCATGGATTAATGAACAAAAAGTTGTGGTGAAAGACAATAAAATTGCGGAATATCGAGTGAACTTAAAAATCAGCTTCTTGGTTGAATAAGTTTAATTTTATTGAAGTTAAAAACTGATCATAAAAAATCCCCGAAGTTCGGGGATTTTTGTTTGAACACGCTGAATTATTTTTCAGGTGTTTCACAGCTTTCATCATTACACACAGGTGTCGGAGCAAGCTCAGGAAGTTCCGCAGCTTTATCCATCACTTGTTTAAATACGTCTTTCGGTTGAGCGCCTGCTAAAGCAATACGTTGCTCAAAGACAAAGAACGGTACACCGGTGACTTTGAGTTGGTCGCGCGCCACTTCTTCGTCGTATTTGACGAAATCTGCAAATTCATCTGAGTCTAATAAGTCATCGACTTCAACAGGGTTTAGACCAATACGAGATGCAACATCTTCTATGGTTTCACGTTCACCAATGGCCAAGCCTTGGGTCATATAGCTATAGAAGAACGCTTCTTTGGCTTCACTGCCGAGACCTTTGCTTTGTGCAAGATGAATCAAGCGGTGCGCATTGAAGGTATTGCCTGAATTGGCTTTTTGCCAGTTAAATTCAATACCTTCAGCTTTTGCCATTTCGGCAATATTGCGCTGCATTTCCTCTACTTCTTCAATACTGCGGCCATATTTTTGAGCCAGACGTTCAGTATTGGAAATTTCTAGGCGAGCGGGCGCATCTGCATCAAGTTGATAGCTATGCCAAAACACTTCAAGCTCTACACCCGATTTTTCGGCAGCAGCTTCAAGGCGTTTTTTCGCAATATAACAAAATGGGCAAACCACGTCTGACCAGATATCTACACGCATGGGAAATCTCTTTTCTATGTTCTGGGAAAATGATGGGGGCAAATCCTAAAATTTAAAGCCAAGCAATGCAATCCATTTTTGTTTCGATGGCGCAATGTCGTTTTTTTTTTGATTTTGTTACAAGGATTGAATGAAGATTTGTCGAACGATTAATCCGTGATTAAACGTTTACCCAAACAAATTACTTCAACCTCTTCATAGCCCAATTGTTCATAAAAGTTTTGTACGTCAATGTTGTCTTGGCGAATCAGTAATTGAAGTTTTGGGCAGCCTAGAGCAATTAAGCGTTTTTCTAATTGCTGAATGAGAGCGGTAGCGACGCCATTTCGCTGAAAATGTGGATGTACGGCAAGATAATTGACCCAGCCTCGGTGTCCATCATAGCCACCCATCACAGTTGCAATCAGTTGATCATCTTTGACCGCCAATAAAAATAGTTGGTCGCGTTGCGCTAGTTTTCGAAATATATCAATTTCAGGGTTATTCCATGGGCGGGTCAGATCACACAGTTCCCAAAGTGCAATCACATCGTCTAAATCAGTTTCGAGATAGGGGCGGATAATAAACATAATTTTTGTTTTAGCATGTATTTTGACCAATTTAGATTAGTCGAGTTTTGCAGACTTGATAAGTCATATTGAAAAATAAAAGCCATAAAAAAACGCTCCGAAGAGCGTTTTTTATTTCACTGTCAATTAAGCCGTTTTCACTTCAGGTTGAGCAGCTAACATATGGCCGTTCTCTTCGAAGTTGATGTGCCAAGACAATGCTTCACGTAGAAGGTGAGGTGTTTGACCACCTTTCGCACAAGCACGGTCGAAGTAATCATTTAATGCTGCACGGTAGCTTGGGTGTGCACAGTTGTCGATTACAGCACGAGCACGTTCACGTGGAGCAAGACCACGTAAGTCAGCAAGACCTTGTTCAGTAACCAAGATGTCAACGTCGTGTTCTGCATGGTCAACGTGAGAAGCAAATGGAACAACAGAAGAAATGTCGCCGCCTTTTGCAATTGATTTGGTCACGAAGATCGCCAAGTGCGCATTACGTGCGAAGTCACCTGAACCACCAATACCGTTCATCATTTTTGTACCGCAAACGTGAGTTGAGTTCACATTACCGTAAATGTCAAACTCAAGTGCTGTGTTGATACCGATGATACCTAAACGACGTACAAGTTCTGGGTGGTTAGAAATTTCTTGTGGACGTAATACAAGTTTATCTTTGTATTGTTCAAGGTTATTAAATACTTTTTCGCCATATTTCGCAGAAAGCGTAATAGAAGAACCTGAAGCAAATTTCATTTTGCCTGCGTCGATCAATTCAAATGTACAGTCTTGAAGTACTTCAGAGTACATGATCAAGTCTTCAAAGTTTGAATCTTTAAGACCAGTCAATACTGCGTTTGCAATTGAACCAATACCTGCTTGTAATGGACCTAGGTTTTTCGGTAAACGACCTTCAGCGACTTCTTTTTCAAAGAAAGCGATAAGGTGGTTTGCAATACCTTGAGTTTCATCATCAGGGGCAGTAACTGTAGATGGAGAGTCATGCAATTCGTTGTTAAATACGATACCTACGATTTTTGAAGGATCGATGTTGATTGCATGTGTACCAATACGTTCGTCAACATGAGTCAATGGAATAGCTTGACGTGTTGGACGATATGTTGGGATATAAATATCGTGTAAGCCTTCAAATGCTGGGCTTAAGTTGGTGTTGATTTCAACAATCACTTTTTCAGCAAAAATTGCGAAGCTTGCAGAGTTACCTACAGAAGTTGTAGGGATGATGCCACCATCTTCAGTGATCGCAACAGCTTCAATAATTGCTACATCAGGCTTTTTAAGCTGAAGGTTACGCATTTGTTCAACTGTTTCAGACAAATGCTGATCGATGAACATTACTTCGCCTTTGTTGATCGCTTTACGTAATGTATTGTCTACTTGGAACGGTAAACGACGAGCAAGAACACCTGCTTCAGTCAATTTTTTGTCCAAATCGTTACCCAAGCTCGCGCCAGTAATTAGGGTGATTTTAAGAGGATTAGCATGAGCCTGTTGAACCAACGCTAAAGGTACAGCTTTCGCTTCACCTGCGCGTGTGAAACCACTCATACCTACCGTCATACCATCCTGAATGAATTCAGCAGCTTTTTCTGCGCTGATAACTTTGTCGTGAAGGGCAGCTAAACGGATGCGATCTAAAGACATCATATACTCTCGTGAAATTCTCAAAACTGATACGGATTGTACCGATCAAAAAAGCCATTTTGCATCCCTGTTAGGCTAAGGTCTAATTTTTTGAAAAAATGTGGGTATAAGATTTTATTATGATTTTTAAGCTACTGAATAATAAACTTAAAAATAACAATGGTTAAGGATTAAACAAAACTGTTCGTTGCTTTTTTGAACGCTTGTTAAAAGCGTTCAGTTAAACTTTGCTTAATTTTTTCCAATGGGCTGTTGTTTAATATTTCATCATTTTCGAGTTTTTGCAGTGGTAAAGAAATGATCGCTTCGAGTCCACCTTCTGCTCGATTGTGAATTGAAAGTTGACCTTCGTGAATATCCACAATACGTTTTACAATGGCTAAACCGAGTCCACTACCTTGGATGGTACGTGCATCATTACCACGTACAAAAGGTTGCATCAGGTCTTCAATTTGGTCTTCAGGAATCCCTTCGCCATTATCGGCAACGCGAATTTGAATATGGTCACCTTCATATTCGGTAGACAGTTCAATCGGCTCGGCACCATAGCGTTTTGAGTTATTGATTAAGTTGCCTATTAGTCGTTTTAAGGACAGGCTACGTGCTTGAATAATCGGTAAGTCTTGAGGTTCAAAGCGAATATCTAAAGGTTTAAATTGAATCACTAATTCCTGCAATAGCGCATTTAAATCGGTATCTTGCGGAACTTCATCTGAACCATCTCGCATATACGAAATGAACTGATTCAGAATCGCATCCATATCTTCAACATCGTAAATCAGACCTTCTTTTAGGAAGTCATCATCAGGCATCATTTCTGCGCTGAGTCGAATACGGGTCAGCGGAGTACGCAAATCGTGGGAAATACCGGCCAACATGATGCGACGATCACGTTCAGTTTGTTCCAGCGTGTAGACCATGTGGTTAAAGGCTTGGTTTACTTCACGGATTTCTTGTGGCCCATGGTTGGTTTCTAAATAAGGTGCAGTGCCGTGTTTACTGTAGTTGTTTGCCGCATCTTGTAAACGTTTTAGTGGACGGTTGAGCTGACGAACCAAGGTTAAGATAATGATGCCAGCAATCAGCGGAATACCCAATAACCAGCCTAAAATCAGCTCTGCGCTATAGTTGGCATAGGTTTTTAAAGGCTCGCGAACCCAGTTGCCATTCATTTCTGGAGTTTGAATCCAGATGCGTGGGTCAGGTTTAAATTGGAAATACACGGTCGCATTATCAATGCGCATTTCTTTGGCCAGTTTCTTTTCAATTTGATTGGTAAAGAACTCTGCAATGACTTTGTCTTTGACATTGGGGAATTCTTTCGGATCGGTCACATATTCGATCCCGACACGGTTGCGCATCCAGTCGTCGACATCCACTTCGGCATTGTTATGAAAAATCCGTAAATCAGGATTGTTAATGATTTCAAGTTCGACCGCGAGGTAACGAGCATGTTGTTGAATTTCGGGTAAATAGAGTGTGCGCCAAAAGAACCATAAGGACATAAACAGGCTAAAAAACACCACAAATAAGACCAATACGGTGGTCCGCATGGCTGCAGAGCGGGGTTTGATTTTATCGAGGAAGCGTTCCCAAGGTGTCCGTTTTTTTTCGGAGTAGGTAACGTAGTCGGTAAATTCCTGTGGGTCGATGGGTTCGAGTTTCACGCAGAATCCTTTAAGCAAATTTTTTGAAAGGCAGTTTTTATTCTTTGCGATGGAATCTTACTGCTGGAACGTTCTTCGGGAGGAGTTCGTTATGTTACTTTTTAAAAAAGTAACCAAAATTTTTGCCATTCGCTGAACTCGCGCACATTACTTTTATTCATTCAATTTCAAGTGGCTCAGACAGCAGCGAATGGTATTTCCGGACATGAGGTACGGTGACTCGATTCTCAGGTCTTATTTTATGGCTTATTCAGCACCATCTGGAACAAAGACATAACCTACGCCCCAAACGGTTTGAATATAGCGCGCACGTGCTGGGTTTTCTTCAACCAAACGACGCAGGCGAGAAACCTGAACGTCAATTGAACGTTCCATCGCGCCCCATTCACGACCACGAGCAAGATTCATTAACTTGTCGCGTGTCAGTGGTTCACGAGGGTGTTGAACTAATGCTTTGAGTACGGCAAATTCACCCGTTGTTAATGTGACGACTTGACCTTCACGGGTTAATGTACGAGTAGACAGGTCGAGTGACCAAGGACCAAAAGACACCACTTCCATTTGTTGGCTTGGTGCGCCCGGAACTTCACGCACTTGGCGACGTAGGACCGCACGAATACGAGCTAATAGCTCATTCGGGTTAAATGGTTTTGGTAAATAGTCATCTGCACCGGCTTCAAGTCCTGCAATACGGTCTGAATCGCTACCACGAGCGGTCAGCATAATGATTGGGGTATCGATGCTAGATTGGCGCAGACGGCGACAAATACTCAAGCCATCTTCAACAGGTAACATAAAGTCGAGCACAATCAGGGAAAAGAGTTCCCGCTGCAACAGACGATCCATCTGAGTCGCATCATGTGCGGTTTTGACCACAAAACCTTTATCTTCTAGGAAGCGTTGTAAGAGGGTGCGTAGACGCACATCATCATCGACAACCAGAATGCGTTCGACTCGGTCGGTTTCGGCTTGTACGGCATCTGTTTTTTCAGCAGGTACAACTAAACTCATGACGTGCTCCTTATTCTTTATTGTCATCGTAAACAAAAAGTCGATTTCACTTGAGTATACGATTCATTTATATAAATTTACTATGCTCTAAAGCAACAAATATTGCAGTTAAAATCAAGACATAGATACCAAATGTATACATGTTGTTCGAATCAGTTTGCTTGTCTAAGTCTCGCTAATTTGCTGTTTCATAGTCAGTTTCGTAAAAAAATGTGTATTTGAGATGAATTGGCATTAAAAACCACGAATAAATTTATAAAAACAATTGTGGATTTTATGGTCTTGGTCTTTATAATCATGGCTTTTAGAACTTATCCTTGCAGGGATCTAATACGATGACTGACTTAGTTCAGCAGTTGGCAAAAGAAATTGCCGTACGTCCAAATCAAATTGAAGCTGCCATCAAGCTCATTGATGAAGGTGCCAGTGTTCCATTTATCGCACGTTACCGTAAAGAAGTGACGCAAGGTCTGGACGATACTCAATTACGTCAGCTCGATACACGTCTGACTTACCTGCGTGATTTATTTGAGCGCCGTGAAAAGGTAATCGAATCTCTAAAAGAACAAAACAAGTTATCTGATGACTTACTTGCTCGTGTGAATGCAGCAGAAACGAAAAATGCTTTAGAAGAGATTTACGCGCCGTACCGTCCAAAACGTACAAGTAAATCATTTAAAGCCAAAGAAGCGGGTTTAGGCCCAATCGCTGAAAAAATCTTTAATGAAGCGGTTGATCCAACCGAAGCTTTAGCTGGTTTTAGTCATGAAGATTATGCTGATGATGTTGAAAGCCAATTAGACGCGATTCAACACATTTTAATTGATGACTGGGCACAAAATATTGCATTAACCACTGAACTCAAAGCGACATTTGCAAAAACAGCAATGTTAAAAAGTTTAGTGGCAAGTGATGAGAAAAAAGAAGTTGGTAAAAAATTCCGTGATTACTTTGATTTCTCTGAAAGCTTAAACAAAGTCCCTTCACACCGTTTACTGGCGATGCTCCGTGGCCGTCAAGAAAATGTCTTGGGCTTAAAAGTCGATGGTGAAGATGAAGCAGCATTGGCACGTATTGAAACTGAATATAATATAGAAACAGCTCAGCCACAAGCGCGTGCAGATTTCTTAAAACAAACAGCAAAACTGTTCTGGCTCGGTAAAGTTCGTCCTGCCATTGAACATTCATTATTGACTGAAAAACGTTTGGCTGCTGAAGCTGAAGCGATGGATGTCTTTGCTGAAAATCTACGTCATTTATTACTTTCTGCTCCTGCAGGCGCACGCTGCACCTTGGGTGTAGACCCTGGCATCCGTACGGGTGTGAAATTGGCTGTTGTGAATGCATCAGGTGATGTCCTTGCACATAGCACGATTTACCCGTTTGCCCCGAAAGAAGACAAAGCAGGTTCAGTTGCTGAACTTGCGCGCCTTTGCCGCGAATTCAATGTTGAATTAATTGCGATTGGTAATGGTACTGCAAGCCGCGAAACTGAAGCGGTTGTGGCTGAAATGATGGCTGCGAATACGGATTTGAATTTGATTCGTGTGTCTGTCTCTGAAGCGGGTGCATCTGTTTATTCAGCATCTGAATTGGCATCTCAAGAATTGCCAGAGCTAGATGTATCTATTCGCGGTGCAGTGTCGATTGCTCGTCGTTTACAAGATCCATTGGCGGAGCTTGTGAAAATTGATCCGAAATCGATTGGTGTGGGTCAATATCAACATGACGTGAACCAAACCGGTTTGGCAAAAACGCTAGAAGCGGTTGTGGAAGACTGTGTGAACTCAGTAGGTGTCGATGTCAACACTGCATCATCTGCAATTTTGGGTTATATCGCGGGTCTAAACAAAGCGATTGCACAGCAAATTGTTGAATTCCGCAAAGAAAATGGTCGTTTTGATAACCGTCAAAGTTTGAAGAAAGTACCTCGTTTAGGCGAACGTACCTTTGAACAAGCAGCAGGTTTCTTACGTATTCAAGATGGTTCTGAACCATTGGATGCATCTGCAGTTCACCCAGAGTCATATGACTTGGTGGCAAAAATTGTGGAAGCAAAAGCAACCACAGTCAAAGATATTATTGGTAATACTGAAATTATCCGTCAGATCGATGCAGCAGCATTTGTAAATGATCAATTTGGTTTGCCAACGATTCAGGACGTTTTATCTGAACTTGAGAAACCAGGTCGTGACCCGCGTCCAGAGTTCCGTACGGCGAAGTTCCGTGAAGACATCACTGAAGTGGCGCAGTTGACTGAAGGTTTACAGCTTGAAGGTGTGGTTACGAATGTGACGAACTTCGGTGCATTCGTGGATGTGGGTGTACACCAAGACGGTTTAGTGCATATTTCTGAACTTGCAAATGAATTTGTTGCAGATCCGCACAAAGTCGTGAAACCAGGTCAAATTGTTCAAGTTCGTGTCTTGAATGTCGATGTTGAACGTAACCGTGTCAACTTGTCTATGCGTGCAGAAGGTGCTGCTGCAGCGAAACCACAACGTCAACCACGTCGTGACAATGCGCAGCAAGAACAACGTGGTGAGCGTAAGCCACATGCGAAACGTCCACAGCATGCCCGTCCGCAAGGCGACCGCCCACAAGGTCATAAAAAACCTCAAGCAGCGAAACCACAAGAAAATAAAATTGGTGGTTTAGGTGCGTTGTTATTACAAGCAGGGATTAAAGGTTCGAAGTAATCTTTAATTGTTAAAAAACCTCCCAAATGGGAGGTTTTTTTATTTCTATTACGGCCTATCAAAGATATATGAGCTGAATCTTAAACTTCGCAATTAAGTGTAAAAATCACACAAATCATGTATCAAAACACACTATAGAATCGTTCGATTGTCAGACAATATAAGTCACGCCATAAAGTGGTCACAAACTTTAGGCTTTACATACTTACATCTAATTATTTGATATTTATTATAAACGGTAAAATGATGACATCTAAAATTGAACGACATCGATTTCATATTCACGACTTTTTATCTGGAACAGTGGTATTTCTCGTGGCTTTACCACTATGTCTAGGCATTGCATTGGCTTCTGGCGCACCGATTCTCTCTGGCATTATTGCCGGCATTGTCGGTGGTATTTTAGTTGGGGCACTGAGTGGCTCACATATCAGTGTTGCAGGGCCAGCAGCAGGTTTAACAGCAGTCATTTTGGTACAGCTTGAATTACTGGGCGGCAACTATGCCGCCTTTTTATTGTGTATTGTTTTTGCCGGTATCTTACAGATTGGATTTGGCATATTTCGGCTCGGTTTCTTTGCCAACTTTATTCCGAACAATGTCATATTGGGTTTATTGGCAGCCATTGGGCTGATCTTGATTGGGAGTCAAATGCCTTATCTGTTTGGCTTGAACCAATTTTCATGGTCAGTGTTGTGGCAGTCACAGCCGCTCAATTTGCAATGGGATGTGGGTGCCATTGTGATCGGTATCGGTAGCCTTGTACTGATGTTGCTTTGGGAGCAGAGCCCATGCAAAAAATGGGTTTTGCCTTCAGCCTTGGTTGCTGTAGTCCTCGCTGCACTATGTAATGCCGTGCTGGTGCTTAGTGGCTCGTCTTTTGCAGTTCATCCATCAAATCTCATCCAACTTCCTAACCTTTGGGATCAGCCACAAAATGTGATGATCTTTCCGGATTGGACCGCATTAAATAATCCTCTGATTTATACGGGGGCTATCACTTTGGCGGTTGTGGCGTCATTAGAAACTCTATTGAATTTAGAAGCAGCAGATAAATTGGATCCGCATAAGCGCTCTTCACCCCCCAACCGAGAGTTATGGGCGCAAGGCATCGGCAATGTCGTTTCGGGTGCTATAGGCGGGATGCCGCTAACGTCAGTAATTGTTCGTAGTTCTGTCAATGCCAGTGCTGGAGCTAAAAGTAAATGTTCTGCCATCTTTCATGGCGTATTGCTCTTGTTTGCCGTACTGTGTTTAGTGCCTTTGATGAACATGATTCCGCTTTCAGCATTAGCCGCAATTTTAATTCTCACAGGGTTTAAACTGACACATCCCAAATTGTTTAAACAGTTGTATTTAAAAGGTTGGAAACAATTTATTCCTTTTATCATTACCTTACTGGCGATTTTATTCACAGACTTATTGCTCGGAATCTTGATTGGTTTAGCCAGTAGTGCGGCCTTTATTTTATACGCCAATTTTAATAAGGGACTGAAGGTGTATAAAGAGCATCATTTACATGGGGTGATTACACGGATTGAATTGCCTTCACAAGTCAGTTTTCTCAACCGTTCGGCATTAATATCTGCATTGGAACATATCCATCGCGGCGAACAAGTGGTGATTGATGCCACACATGTGAGTGATATGGATGCTGATATTTTCCAACTCATTCAAGAGTACCAACAGGAAAAGGCAGCACAGCGTAAAGTGCAAGTGCAGTTGATTGGTTTCAAGACACACTATGCCGATGCGCAGGAGGCGGCATTAGATATAGATATTAGTACCGCAGCTTTACAGCAACGTTTGAACCCAGAGGACGTGCTCGCTTTGCTTAAAGCAGGCAATGAACGTTTTGTACAAAATGAGCGTTTGCAACGAGATATCTATCGGCAACTGCGGGTGACCGCTGAAGAAGGGCAGCATCCGATTGCGGCAGTGTTAGGTTGCATGGATTCTCGTGCGCCGACTGAAATGATCTTTGATGTTGGAATTGGCGATTTATTTAGTTTACGCATAGCGGGGAATGTCGCAGGGCAAAAAGTATTGGGTTCTTTAGAATTTGCCTGCGAAGCCAAAGGCGCCAAAGTGATCGTAGTGCTTGGTCATACGGACTGTGGTGCGGTTAGCAGTGCTTGTCAGTTGCATTTAGCCGGTCAATCGATTCAGAGCTTGACGCGTATGCCGCATATTCAATATGTGCTGGGGCCACTCAATGAGTCTGTATCGCGTGTTGCCGAATTGATGCAACCACAAACGCTGAGTCCGGCATTTTTAGAGCAAGTGACGCAAATGAATGTACATTACAACATCCGCTATATTTTGCAAAATAGTGAAGTGCTACAGCAGTTGGTGCAAGAAGGTAAAGTGGCGATTGTTGGTGCAGTGTATGATGTAAAAACTGGACGGGTTAATTTCTTCGGATAAATAAAATCCGATGACATAAAAAAGGATCATCATGAACACATGATGATCCTTTTTATTGAACTAAAATACATTAGCGAATCATCGGTACAATCCAACTGGTAATGATCAGCAAAATACCGAAATGTCCCAATTTACGGGTGACATATACCAATTTTGACGGCTTTTGTTCCAATTGTTTCGCATAGTCTTCGATGCTAATGCCTTGTTTTGCATTACTGGTAAATAAAAACACCGCCAAATCGATACAAATTAAAATGGTACCGACATCTGCTACCACTTCCATTAAATCGTATTGGCCGCTGATCAAGGCGGTTGACACTTGATAAACAAGGAAAAGTGCAAAAGCGATGCAGGCATACTGCAAAACAGTTAAAAATATCCGCATAAATCTATACTAAATAAGCTCAAAATTCTGAAACAGGATTATAGCGTCCCTCGCAAGAGATTACTGTAACGCTTAGAGTGCTTGCATGACTGCTGGGAAATGTTGCTTTTCAACTAACTCCAAAAACTCATCGCCCATACGCTGACTTTCAGCCACACATTGATTCCACATTTTAATGCGTTGTTGGTTGTCTAAGCCTCTGAGGGTAAAGTCTTTACGATCAGGCAGTCGGCCAAGCGGCAAGCTTGCAAGGTACTCTTGTGAAGGTGACAGCAACAGGGTACGCGCCTGATTTTCAGGATTGGCTTGGCGTTTAAATAATTTATCAAACCAACCTGGGGTGATGCTATCCGTGAAATGCGGATACAGCACGATGCCCTGACTTTGGAAGGGTAGGTCAATATGATAGTCAATCAGGCCGCCATCGCGGTAACTGCCTTGTGGCGCATCAGGGATATCACGTATCGCGGCCATGACACCGGGAATAGATGCAGAAGCCATAAGCCACGGCATGACACTGTCTTGAGTCAATGCATGGTAATGCGTGGTAAAGCCATCATCCGCCACGGTAAATTGATGACCTGACACAGGCTGACTAATCACACGCTGCATGAAATAACGACTGTGTTTACGTGCAAGCGCTGTCGTGCCCACGATCCCTGCGACAGAGGCTAACAGCGGCAGGGCTTTATCACTTTGGAAAATATGCTGAGCTTTGACCGAAAGCACAGTGAGGTGATAATCAGGATGATTAACCAGTGCAGCTTCTTGACCTTGAATCAAATCGATCAGCATGCCACGACACACATCGCTGACTTCTTGACGACTCATCTTTTTATGAAAGCTCAGATTGGTATACAGCTCAGAGAGGCGTTTCGTGCCTTCGATAGCTCCCCAAGCAGCAATACTGGCAAAGCGCCAACTGCCAATCGATGAACCAATTAAAGTACGCTTTTGTTGCGCACGTGGCAAAAAGTCAGCAAAAATCGCCTGATCTAAACCTTGAATACCAATGCCTTTCGGGCCACCAGCAGCACCGGGCAGGATATCCACTTGAGCAGCGTTTAAACCTTCTTGTTCAATCAGTTGGCGTGCTAAATGGCCAGCACGGATATTGAGCGCAGGCGGTTTTTTTTGCAAAATTTGAGTCATGGCAGTCGCTTAAAATACAGTCGTAGAATTATTCTAGTGCGTTTTTGCACAGACCCAATGGCTGAAACTTACGACAAATGACTTCTCAGTCATATCAGGGCACCGCTCACGAATGCTGTAATAATTGTTCATTATGCCGATGCAATTGAAACAAACTGAGGCAGACGATTGCCCATGTCGCCATTAGGAAGACCGCCCAAGCAAATAGATTAATGATAAAAACCACGGCCCCAGCTAATAACCAATAATTTAACCCGGCCATCAGTTTTTGCTGTGGCAAACAAAGCAGGAATATACAGGGAAGTGCATTAAAGAGAATGATCCACCAAAATGCAGCGCTATGCTGCATCCGATACAGGGTGGTGTTGGCTGTCGGTTGCCAGTTCAGAAAAGATAAGTGCAAATTCAATTGAACCAACACATCGAGCAGGGTCGAAAAACTATATAGCAAGGCCGTTGCACAAGCTCGGAGTGGATTTCGACCATACAGTACCCCTAAATAACTGTATGACATGGCGTTCAGCCTTATTTTATTTTTTGAATTTTTTGTTTTTATAGCTTTAAGCCCTTTATTGTCAAAAGGCTTAAAGGATTTATGGATACATCAAGATCATTTAAATACAGATTATTTAAACACACGCCAAATGGCAAGTAAGCTTGAAAGTGCAATTAATACGATGGAAACGTACCATGGCGCAATTATCGCAATGGAGAGGAAGATGGCCATAACACTGCCAAAGACCCAACTACGCTTTTGCTGATGTTCCATTTGCAAGCGCATGCTTTGCAGTTCATTGAGTTGTTTGGCATGCCAAGCCGACTGATTTTTTAAACCATTCAGACTGTCGATCATCAGCGTTGGTAAATCTTGCGCACCTAAAAGTAAGTCTGGAATTTTTTGTCCGAGTTCTTTTAAGTTTTTCTGCGGATTCATTTGCGCTTTAATCCAATCGGTGAGGATTGGTTTTGCTAAACTCCAAATATCCAATTCAGGATAGAGATCCGTTCCTAAGCCTTCGACATGGACCAAGGTTTTGAGCAGCAACATCAGTTGTGGCGGAATCTCTAAATGGAAACGACGCGCAATATCCATCACTTGAATCAGAATGCCGGCGAAGTCCAATTCATGCATTGGTTTAGAGACCATTGGGCCAACAGTGCGACGCATTTCACGTGCTAAGGCATCTTGATCTGTACCCGGTGGAATCCAACCCGCTTGATGCACGATTTGAATCAGCTGCATAAAGTCGCTGTTCATAACCGCAAGTAGCATGCGTGCTACGGTCATTTGGTCGTGCTTTGAAAGCTCACCCATAATCGCGCAGTCCAAGGCAATAAAGCGTGGATTGCTAGGATTGATGGTTTCGACGAAGACATTCCCCGGATGCATGTCTGCATGGAAGAAGTTATCGCGGAACACTTGGGTAAAGAAAATGGTGAGCCCTTTTTCGGCTAAATCTTTACGATCCATGCCCAAACGATCAAAGGTCGCAATATCTGAAATAGGCACACCCGTAATACGTTCTTCGACCATGACATCACGGCTGTCCATATAGACTTCAGGCACGTACATCATGCTTGAACCGGTGAAGTAATGACGCATACGACGGGTGTTATCCGCTTCTAAAGTCAAATCCAACTCATTGAGAATAATTTGACGGTAGTCCTGAATAATTTCAGATAAATGCAGGGCACGAGCGGCTTCTAGACGTTTTTCAAGGAACTGACCAAGCCACTCTAATATTTCAAAATCTTCCAGAATTTGATTGCGAATATTTGGGCGAGTCACTTTTACCACGACTTCACGGCCATCATGCAGGGCTGCAGTATGCACTTGCGCAATAGATGCTGCTGCTAAAGGTTGCTCGTCAAAGCGTGCAAATAAGGTATTCACATCCGCTTTGAGTGACTCCTGAATACGCATTTTGGCAACGTCATTCGAAAAAGGTTTTACACGGTCTTGTAGTAATACCAATTGCTGTAAAACTTCAGGTGGAATCAAGTCACGACGGGTAGACAGTAATTGCCCCATTTTAATGGCCAGCGGGCCCATATCTTCCATGGCTTCTTTGAGCTTGAGCGGATTTTTACGCTCGCGGCTTGACCATGCCGCAGGGTGCATGCGAATGAGAGAAAGAATATGACGGGCTTTTTCCGGTAATTCTTCCGCAGGAAACAACGTGTCGAGTCTATAGTGCGCAGCGATGCGCCAAAGGTCGAGTAAACGTGAAACGTGCGGAATCATATGTGCAATTACCTAGTCTTAAGTGTTGTCTTGTAATGAGTCAATTTGGCTATGCAGTTGCTGAATTTTTGCTTCTGCACGGTCCAGATTTTGATTCAAAATTCGTGTGTCTTGATTCAGGTCATCCATCTGCCAACGTGGGGCAAACAAGCCAGAATCTTCTTTTAACGCGTCTTCAGCAAAGAACAAATGGCTTTGTAAAGTACGTTTGAGATATTTGGGTGCAAGTTGCAACTTACCAATTTCATGCGCAAGGCTTGGACCTATCCAAGGGCTTAAATGCGAAGCTAAATCGGGCTCAGCTTGCTGCATAATGCGTTGGATATCCTGCAATAAATGATAATCACCTTGCAATGGGATATTGCCGACATCTTCAGCCAACAGCAGTTTAAGGAGCTCGACGACCGTTTTGACATGCAAGGTCGCCGTTGCTTCGGTCGTACTTGACTGCTGCTCGTAAGGGCGTTGCTCAAAGATAGATGCGGTTTCAGAGTGTCCTGTTGGCGTCGGTTCTAAGCGAACTTTCTGATCGTCAAAAAACACATCCACCGACAACTGTGGTGAGTCGATCACCACACGAAGCATTTTGCCTTGCAATTCATTCAGTTGGATGCGAGTAATAGCATCCAGATCAATGAAATGATGAATTAAGCGTTCAACTGCACCAAGTGCGAGAATCGACCACATAGTTCAGCCTGCAGTATTAAAGTTTGAAACCACGATGTACGGCTACGATACCACCCGTTAAGTTGTGATAATCACAGTTTTGGAAGCCTGCATTTTCCATCATACCTTTAAGAGTACGTTGGTCTGGGTGCATACGAATTGATTCTGCAAGGTATTTATAACTTTCAGAGTCATTTGCTACGATTTTTCCCATAATTGGTAATGCAGTGAATGAGTATAAGTCATACAGTTTTGAGAATGGTTCAAATACCGGTTTAGAGAATTCTAAAATCAGTAAACGACCACCTGGCTTAAGAACGCGGTACATTGCAGCAAGAGCAGCATCTTTGTCAGTCACGTTACGTAGACCAAATGAAATGGTTAATAGGTCAAAACTGTTGTCTGCAAAAGGTTCTAAAGTTTCAGCATTGGCCAAAACGAAATCGACATTGGTACAACCAGCATCAATTAGGCGGTCACGACCGACATTGAGCATCGATTCGTTAATGTCTGAAAGCACCACATGACCTGTCGGACCAACTTCACGACTGAACACTTTAGCAAGGTCACCTGTACCGCCTGCAATATCCAGTACGTGCTGACCGCGACGAACACCTGACATGTTAATGGCAAAACGTTTCCATAGACGGTGAATACCAAATGACATTAAATCATTCATGATGTCATATTTCGCAGCCACTGAGTGGAAAACTTCCGCGACTTTTTGCGCTTTGTCTTCGCTGCTCACGGTCTGATAACCAAAGTGTGTAGTTGGCCCAACATTACCTGTGTTCGCGCCACGTGGCAGATTATATTTGGGTACTGAACCTGTCACAGGTGTGTCGGTCAGACGTTGTTCTAAAGATTGTTGCTGACCTTGCGCTGTCCCTTGTGGTAAAGGTTCAGTTAAGAATGGACTCGCTTTGTCTGTATTTTGTGCCGACTCAGGTGTAGGGACAGGCGTTTGATTCTCGTTAGACATTAGAGTCACTCCTAACTTATAAATAGGGTTAATGTTACTTTGTAAGCATGATGACAGATTCTCTGTTGTTATACAGCAGTCATTTGCATTTGTTGTGAATAATATACAGAAAAAATAAGGGGCTGCTGTAATTGCTTTGCAAAACCCCTATAAAAAATCTGAATTCAGCTTTGAGCGCCCTGTTTGTTTTATATCAAATGTGGGCTGAATGGGGATGATAATTTTGTTAGGCCGCCGGCTGAAACGGGTTAGGGTCTCCAGCATGTACACGGTCAATGATTTGACGTTCTACAGTGGTAAATTCACGCACAAATTTTTCTGCTGACTTAAGTGGTTTCATTGCGAGAAAGCCATCTTGCATAAAGTCATACATCACTTCGAAGTTATATTTTATTGCTGCACCTTTGCACATCTTAAAGGCGGTATAGACCATAAATGAGCGCATATATTTATCTAGATTACGACCTAAATCGTCCAATAGTTGCAGCTGTAACATACGGTCCTTGCCCTGATCGAGCTTAAGATAAGTCTGGCGCATCATTTCATCGGTTAGGGGCAGATTGGATGGATAATCTTCTAATAATTGCATGGCCACTTGTTCATCAAGCTGTACGGCTAAAATGGCAAGTTGTACGCCCGAAGTACCAGTCTTTATAGCATTGTCTGGAATCAATTTTTCAGCTTTGTGTGCATAGCGCGTGAGACGAGCAATTTGTGCTGCTAATGCATCAAAATCAGGACCGCCATATAAACGATTAATAAAATATTCAGACATCAGCACATTGTGTTTTTCAGCAAATTGTATGGCATGTGTGCGTTGCATACGCTGTTTTTGCCACTGCTGGACATCTTGTAAACGCTGTAAAATTTCTGGCTTTTTGTGGTAGTTCAACTGGTAATACAGTTCAAGTAAATCATCTAATACTGCAAGTTTGGACATTGAGTGTCTCAATTATTTTTTAGATGTTTGAATCTTAGTGGGTGTTGTAGCTTAGGGCTATGACAAAGTGACGAAATTACAGGTTAATCTGAGTCAGTTTGTTGCAGAAATGGTCATATTTTGCATTTCAGCATATACATGAAAGCATTGTTGTGTGATGAACGGCATGGTTATACTCAAAACAGAATAAAACCAAGGGTCCGCCATGAGCTTAAAAGAAACAGAATTTCAATTGATGGATGAAGAGCAACTCTCGGTTGAGCTAATTGAAGCGCAATATCAACTGAAAAATACCAGCCGTCAGCCTAATGCCAAAAGCGTGTTGATTTTAGTCAGCGGAATAGAGCTTGCGGGTAAGGGGGAGGCCGTCAAACAGCTCCGTGAATGGGTCGATCCACGTTACTTAAGGGTGAAAGCGGATGCCCCGATCATATTTAATCCAAAACAAACCTTTTGGCAGTCTTATGCACGGTTTATTCCTGCCGAAGGGCAAATCATGGTGATGTTTGGAAACTGGTATAGTGATTTGCTCAGTACCGCCATGCATGTGTCGAAGCCTTTGGATGAAACCTTATTTGATGAATATGTCGAGAACATGCGGGCTTATGAACGAGACCTAAAAAATAATCATGTCGACGTGATTAAGGTCTGGTTCGATTTATCTTGGAAATCTTTACAAAAACGTTTGGATGAAATGGACCCGAGTGAAGCGCGTTGGCATAAATTGCATGGTTTAGATTGGCGCAATAAAAAACAATATGACAACTTGCAACGTTTACGTCAGCGTTTTAGTCATGATTGGATCATTATCGACTGTGAAGATGAGCAAGTCCGTGATCAGCAATTTGCACAGTATATTTTACGCACTTTAAAACATTGTCCAACACATGAAACTAAAGCGGTAGGGCGTTGGAAACAAGCCAAAACACCACAGGCTTTATTGGAGCCAAGTACAGCCGTCGCTGATGAAGCCGATTATAAAAAAGAATTAAAAAAATTAAGCCGTAAGGTGGCTGAAGCTTTACGTTTTGATTCACGCAACGTGGTGATCGTGTTTGAAGGGATGGATGCCGCAGGGAAAGGCGGAGCAATTAAACGTATTGTTAAAAAGTTAGACCCACGCGAATATGAAATTCATACCATAGCAGCACCTGAAAAATATGAACTACGCCGTCCTTACTTATGGCGCTTTTGGAATAAAATTGTCCCTGAAGAGAAAATCACGATTTTTGATCGCAGTTGGTATGGTCGTGTTTTGGTTGAGCGGATTGAAGGATTTGCTAACACCGTTGAATGGCAGAGGGCATACGATGAAATTAATCGCTTTGAAAAGGACCTATATGACAGTCAAACGGTTGTCATCAAGTTCTGGTTAGCCATAGATAAGGATGAGCAAGCTGCGCGGTTTAAAGCCCGCGAAGAAACCGCACATAAACGGTTTAAAATTACTCCAGATGACTGGCGGAATCGTGACCGTTGGGATGACTATCTCAAAGCTGCTGCAGATATGTTGCAACGCACGAATACAGAATATGCGCCGTGGCATGTGATTGCGACCAATGATAAGCATAGTGCTCGTTTACAAGTGCTAAAAACGATTTTAGCGCAGTTGAAAGCAGATTGATTTTATGAAAAAAGCCACGCAATTCGTGGCTTTTTTCTTCATTTTCAAAACTCGCTCATTTTCAGATTTACTTCATCTTTAGATCTATGGTTTAAATCACTTTGATTCTTAAATCTTGTTGATGCGCTATACATCGTTTCGTTAACCATTGTTCGGCGTTGGGACAGGTTGGTTCGGAAATTTCTGTTGAATACGCTTCGCCAATTGGTAGCTTTCTTCTACATGGGTTTCAGCGACTTTTTTCATCACAATATAACCCAAACTGGCTGCCACCAATTGTCCACCTAATGGAATAAATTTAGTGACTTGTTTGGTAATATATTTTGCTGCAATGTTATTTAGCGATTTTTTCATCGCGGTTCGTGCAACCACTAAACCAGAAAATTCGACACCACGTTTACGCAGTTCTGTCCAATGAATTTGTTTGGTTTTTGGATCATACACACTAATTTGATCTGGCGCTAAACCAAAACGCGCATTAATTTCTGGAATGAGCTGTGACAAAATTCCGACGTCAATCACCACATCCAAAAATGGCACAGGAATAATGGCTGCACCTGCTGAAAAATAAGCACGTTTTTTGACGAGCTCTAAGCATTCAGCGCGAATAATGTCCAGATTTAAGTTAGGGTCGATGGAATCAGGAATGTTATCAATTTTCATAAGCAAATACCCTTAATACTGGATTGGTTTTTTTCTCATAAAGTATCATTAAGATACTTGTTTAAAAGCATTTTTTGCAATCTATTCTCTTGTCAAAGTCGCATAGACAGCCCAAGATGTATAGTAAATAATCATTGTTGTTTTGTAGTAGTTGGTCACTCAGGCTGTAAAGGTAATCCATGGCAATACATGTAATTCAGAGTCAAAGAATCGAAGTTTTGGTGGATTGTCTAATCAAAAAATTGAAATCAAATCAGTCGACTAATGCATTATCTGTCTTGCAAGAACGGCATATCGTGGTACCCGATCAAGCCATTGCAGCATGGTTAGAAAAACAAGTTGCTGAAAAAATCAGTATTAGTGCCAATATTAAGCATCATCGTAAAATTTTAGGGTTGCAGTGGAAAGCCTACGATTGGGCCTTGCCGAACAAACAAGACCGTGAGCGAATTAAAGGTATCAACATGCCGCCATTGATTATGCAATGGCGTATTTATAATGCTTTAGCCGGTTTTATTGCCGCTGATAAGTTTGATGCTGCTCAGATTCCGACAGACGTGCAGCCCTTAGTTCAGCGTATTTTTGACAGCACAGCACAACTCTCAGATCGAAAAAAACGTGAGCAAAAGCGCCAAGAAATGTTGTACTGGATCGCTGCTCAAGTCACCCGGCTTTTTACCAACTACATGGCCTTTCGTGGCAGTTGTATTCATACCCCGGATGAAGGTGTTGAGCAATGGATTTGTCCACATTGCGATACCGACTGGCTAAAAGCGTGGAGTCATAACCAGCCATTAAATATTATGCAACTCACAGGTTTGAAACCTGAACAAGCTGATGAATATTTACCGACGCAGGCTCGACAACTAGAGCAGTGGCAGCGTTGGCTGTGGCATCAAGTATTCAAAAAAGATTTTAATGACCGTCAGGAAATAGACAATAAATTTTGGTTTGCCTTGGCGCATGCTGAGCAAAATCGGCAGCAGCAGTTTGATTTGGATGCTGAGGATGATGAACGCGATGATGATGAGCGTCATCAAACCTATAACGGTTTACCTGAACAGATTTTCGTCTTTACTACCTTAGAACTACCACCTGCACAACTCAAATTTTTATATCGTTTGGCGGCGTATACCGAAGTACATTTGTTGTATTTCAACCCATCGCGTGAGTATTGGGCAGACATGGTCGATCCTGTTTGGAAAGATCGTTATAACCTAAAATTGCAACAGCGTTATATTGAACGAAATCCTAATGTCAGCACAGCGCAAATTCAGGCCTATCTGAGTACGACCAATGCGGAATTTCGTGAATCACAGCATTCATTATTGACTCGTTTAGGCAAACGTGCGCGGGATAACTTTGCATTATTGGTGAATATGTCTGGTGGCGAAGGCTGGGAAGATATTTTTCCAGATACTGAGCCGACAACGCTGCTCACTCAAATTCAATATGACATCATGACTCTAGAAGAGCCCGAACAGCATCAATATGCACTCGCGGGTTCAGATGAATCGATTCAATTTCATGTCTGTCATTCTAGCTTGCGTCAGTTAGAAGTTTTACGTGAGCAGTTGGTATATTGGTTGACCGAAGGCTCGGAACAAGAGCCACGCCATCCGAGTGATATCTTGGTATTGGTGCCAAATTTAAAAGAACTGGAACCGCATATTCGGACGGTCTTTTCGACGACTCGAGGCATGGGTCGCAGTGCTGTGGATTTACCTTATATCCCAGTAAAAATTGCAGGAGTGGTTAGTCAAGATATTCAAAATGCATGGAAAGCCTTTGTTGGACGCATTGAAATTAGCCAAGGTCGTTTTACCGCAGAAGATTTTCACGATTGGTTGAATTTGAATGCGGTGCAAGAACTGTATCAGCTCGACCATGTACAAATGGAACGTATGATGGAACTGCTAATTCAAGCCGGTTTCCGTCGTGGTTTAGATGAACAGCACATGTTGGCTTATTTGTCTGAGCAAGACCGAGATTATCGTTATACCTTTAAATTTGCTTTAGACCGTTTGGCGTTAGGGATTGCGATTCCACAGCATGTCGTATTTGAGAATACTTTAAGTTTCGCAGGGGTGCAGAGTAGTGATTTTGAGTTGGTGCAAACCTTAATTCAGATCTATCAAGATATCAGTGTGCGTCGAGATTGGCTTAATCCTAACCTCAGTGCACAGACGGTCAAAGCGTGGTTGCAACAGCTAGATGCAGATTTAAAACCTTTTGTTGAAGCCAGTGGTCGAGCATTTGAAACCATACGCGGTGTGATGCGTGCAATGACACAACGACTGAAAAATGCCCAAAGTGAAAAAGTTGAGTCGCTACCAAATAGCTTTAATTTACCGCTATCTTTATTGCTTAAGGAGATACAACAAGGCATCGATGGTTCTGTCGATCAGATCGAACCAACTGGTTCAGTGACCTTTGCAGACATGGGTAAAATCCGTCAAGTCCCATTTTCACTGGTGGTGTTGTTGAACATGGATAGTGGAAAATTCCCACGTCGTGATCAGAAAGTACCTTTTGATTTAATGGATGTGTTTAAGCCAGTATTGGGTGATCGCTCACGTTTGGAAGATGATAAAGGTGCATTTTTAGATGCCTTGTTATTTGCCCGAAAGTCCTTATGGATTTTCTATAATGGCTTTGATATCAATGGAGGTGAAAGTCGTGAACCATCATCTGTCATTTATGAGTTTAGCCAATTCCTCGCTCGAATGATTCAACCCCAGCAGTTAGATCAGCCACATGATGCCATGTTGGATTTGGATGGGTTACGAATTCCAGAGCAACTCGAACCGCTCTATCATATTTATCCTTTGCAGCCATTTGACCCGACAGGATTTCAGCAGTCGAAAAACGTACGATATAAAGATCAATGGTTTGCTGTGGCGGAACATATTTTAAATCAGTCTGGACAACGCCAACCCTGGATTAACCTTGATTATCCAGTGCATGATACACAAGAAGTAAGGGTGTTAGATGGTCAGGAATGGATTAAAGATGTGGTATTCCCAGCTCGGGCATATTTGAAAACGCTTGGTGTGGCCAGTGTGTATACCGGTGATCAGTTACCACAGAAAGAGCCTTTATTACTTGACCGTTTACAGCAATACCATGTCCGTGAATTATTGCAAAAGCATTATGTGCAGCCTGCATCTCGTGTCAATCAAGCTGAGGATCAGAACTCCACGACTCCATCTGAACCAGACATGGCCTTGTTCCAAGATGTACTGCCTGTGGGACATAGCCAAATAGCAACGTGGAAGCTCAGTTTGCAAGAGCAGACACAATTGTTAGCACGTTTAGATGGACGTTGTGTAACTGCGACCACTTTACAAAACTTACAGCTTGAACCGCATTTGATACTGAGCATCACCGTGCCTGAAGACCGTCAGAGTATGCATTGGTTAAGCTGTATGGCATCTGGGGCAAAGCCTAAACGTCAGACACAAACTTGGCTCGAATATCTACTGTGGTTGAGCTATTTAGACTTAGGTGATGAGGGGGCTGCATATCGTCGTGAAGTGATTTGTAATGATAAAAGTATAGTTTGTTGTGGTTTAAGCTCCGCACAAGCCAAGCTACAGCTCAGTGAATGGCTGGCGATGTGGAAACATGCACAAAAACGTCCTGTGGTGCTGCCTGCTGCCTTAATTCGCCAAGAAAAATGCACTTGGGTGGAAAATGAAACAGGCCAACTCATGCCAGATAATTTTGCAAAACTTCAAGAGGAATGGTTGAAAAATCATAGTTTTGGTGGTGTGGAGTTGGAGTCGAATGAAGCCAATAGCCACCATCGTGATTGGAGCTTTATTTTACAGCAACAAGCGGCAGATGAGCTTCTGGCATTGTCCTGTCGTTATTATGCAGAACGTTTATATCATGTGATGGATACCGAGGCGGATGACGGCCTAAAAAAACTCAATGTCATCAAGCCTGAGGTGAAAAAATGAACAAGCCACAGCAAACAATGAAAATGTCCACCAACCCGATTGCAGACATGAGCTTTACGGGACTGCATTGGATTGAAGCTTCTGCGGGTACTGGTAAAACCTATACGCTTTCCAGTCTGATGGTGCGGATTTTTCTCGATCGCTATATGCCGAATCAGGTCATTGCCACTACCTTTACACGTAAGGCTACAGCGGAACTCAAAGCGCGGGTTCGACTGCGGATTGAAGAAACCCGTGACTTTATTTATAGCCTGTTAGCGGCACCTCAAGATGAGTTGGCCGAACTTCAGCAGAGTTTGAGTGACCCTTTGTATCAGCAGGTGTTGAAAGATCATGGGCATCATTTAGATTATGCCTACAATCGGCTGAACGTGGTCTTACAACAATATGAAGAACTCTTTGTCGGAACTTTAGACAGCTTTAGTCAAAAGTTATTACGTGAATTTGCCTTTGAAAGTGGTCGTATTGAACAGGTGCAAATCAGTGAAGATGAAGATCTACATATTGAACGTATTATTCATGATTTATTAAGAGATTGGATTCAGCAGCAGCCTGCGCATTTGATTGAATATTTGCTGTTGAATCATCAGTTGAAAGGCCCTGAATACTATCTGGGCGTGGTAAAGGAAAGTCTAAACTTCCCATCGGTGGATTTACGTGTCCCTGAATTACCCGAAAATGCTTTGGCACATTTTGAGGCGATGTGTCATCAGCTTGCGCAAATGCTGCCTGCTGCTCGTGTAGAACTTGCAGCGTGTTTTGATGCCGCAAGTCATTATAAGAACCTTGTCGACGCTCGACGTTTTAATAAAGGGGCATTCTTTGTCACCTTTAACACACGCATTCCCGAGTTTTTACAGCACTTTGAAGCTGCGGGTAGCCAAGGGGTTCTGACTCAGTCCGACGTGTTACAACCCACGATGAAAGCCATTCGTTCATTGTTTTATGATCCGAATAAAACTGAATTCAAGCCACGTGTATTTAAAGACAAAGTCATTGAAGAGCAGCCAGATGTCTCAAAAGAATTTTATCAACATGCTTTTGTTCAACAACTCCGAGCGGTGCTCAATGCTTATGAACATATCAATCAAGCAGAACAATTTCTAAACTTTTATTTGGCACAGGAAGTCAAAAAGCGTTTACCTCAAGTGTTGTCCCACGCTGGCGAAACCACCTTTTCACAACAAATTAGGACCTTATCGGAAGCCTTACAGCAAAGCTCAGCAGCAGGGAAAGACAGTTTTGCCGCTCATGTTTTGGCAAGATATCCACTGATTTTAGTCGATGAATTTCAAGACACCAACCAAGATCAAGATGACATGCTATCCAGTATTTGGCGGGTCAAGGAGCGCTTACATCAGGGTTGTATGATTATGGTCGGCGACCCCAAACAGGCGATTTATGGGTTCCGTGGCGGTGACATGCTGACCTATCGTAAAGCGCGTCATGATATTCAAACCAAGGGTGGGCGTTGTTATACCTTGAACAAAAACCATCGTTCAGTCAAAAATTTGGTTGAAGTGGTGGATGCCTTGTTTCATCGGCAAATGGATTTTGGTGAGCATGTTGAATACACCCCAATTCAAGCAGGTGAGCGCGAGCATCCTCCGTTGATTGATCATGATCAAGTCAATCCACAACCGCTGCGTTGGTTGGCTTTGGATGAAACGCTAAATGAAGCTGAACAAGTAGCTTGGCAGATTCAGTCCTTGCTCAACCAAGCTCAGCAAGGACATTTATATTTTCAAGACAACAATACCCAGCGAGCACTGACAGCAAACGATATTGCGGTCTTGGGGCAAAACCATTTCGACTTAGAGCAAGTGCAACAATGTTTATTGCAGCTGGGCGTTCCTTGTTATAAAGCCTCTCGGGACAGTGTCTATAAAAGTTCCGTCGCACAAGATGTTGCCGCTTTGCTGACCGCAATTTTAAATCCTTATCAAGAAGCCAAGGTGAAACGTGCGCTGCTGAGCCGTTTATTGGGTTTTGATCTGAAACAACTGGTCGCACTCGAACAGCAGGCAGATGGACTGAGCGAAATTATCGAAAAACTCGAACAGATCCGACAAATTTGGAATGAGCAAGGATTCCGCAGTGCGTGGAATAGCTGCATGACGGTCTTTCAGGTGTGGACGCGTTTGGTGGCTGGGCAAAGTCGAGATAATGAACGCACAGTGGTGAATTTACGCCATATCGCAGAATTATTAAGTCAGCAAAGTGAACATTACACAGGTGCACATAAGCTTTATCAATGGTTTATTCGCCAAATCAATTTAGGCATCAATAATGAAAGCACCCAAGAGCGAAAATTGACTGGGCAATTGGGGGTGCAATTGATGACGATCCATGCATCCAAAGGCTTAGAGTTTGGTTGTGTATTTTTATTGGGAGCAAATGCCGGCTTAAGTGAAAAAGGCAATTTGAATTTTTCCCTTAAAGACAATCAGCAAAAAAGCCTTGGGTTAGAACGTGTGATTGCTGTGAAGTCTTCTGATTTACCCGAAGATGATATTCAACAAAATGAAGCACGCAATGAAGCAGAGCACCATCGTTTGTGGTACGTGGCGTTGACCCGTGCCAGTTATCGTGTCTATGCCGTGCTACGTCATCATGAAGTAGAAAAGAAACAAATGGCAGAAGCGCGTTCAGGACTGACTTTTTGGCGTGGAAGCGAACCTGATCTGTTCCAACATGCAGAAAGTGTGGATGCTGATGTTTTGCGTGCAGCACCACCAATTTTGACTCAGACTCAGGTTGAAACTGTTGTATTAGACGCGGAAGAAATTCCCAACAGCCATTTTTATCCACGGGAAACCACCAGTTTTACCGCGCTCACGCGTACGGCACATAAGACACATATACAACGTGACCAACTGGCAGCGGTCATGACCGAGCCAGAAGACAGTGCTGCCGATGAAGTTGAACAGCTTGAAATCGTTGAAGCAGAAACGGCAGAGAAAATAAGCTGGATTAAACGGCATTTTCCAAAGGGAACCAAGCCCGGAAGTTTCTTGCACAAGTTGATGGAAAAAGTTCGATTTAGCACTCCAGAAGATAAGTTGGCCAAAGCCATCGCATCGCGCTTTCACAGTGATGTTGAGTTTGATTCGCCGCAAATATTGCAAAATTTGATTAAACAGTTTGGGCAAACGGCGAACCCTGAACAAGATGAAGCTGAACTGATTGAAGAAATGCAGGAATGGTACAGTCAAATCATTCATACACCGTTGCATGATGGTTTTAGGCTGCATCAGTTAAACGATGGTGAATACCGTTCAGAAATGGACTTTCATTTAAGTATGGCGGATCGTGCATTGGCAATACGTAAAATACGCATGCTATTTGAAAGCCTAAATGAGCCAGATTTACAGATACAAGATTTGAATGATGTGTTTACGGCACGCTATCTGACGGGGTCGATTGACTTGGTATATTATGATGGTCAGCGTTATCACATTGCCGATTATAAAAGTAATTTCTTAGGCGATCAGACCGCACATTATAATCATGCCTATATTCGAGAAAGTATGAGTCATTCTAGTTACTGGTTGCAGGCTGCTTTATATTTGGTGGCCCTACATCGTTATTTGAAAGCCGTGATGAAAGACTATGACATGACGCAGCATTTGGGTGGGGCGAGTTATTTATATCTTCGCGGTATGGATGGACAGTCCGATCGTGGAGTATATCACTGGAAGCCGGCGGATACATTCATTCAAAACCTCGATGCAATATTGAGCGAAAAGGTTGTGGCTAAAACGTGAATAAGCACGAAAAAGATAAAAATATTTACGCTGAAACAGTAAGTTGCATTGTGGATAAGTTTGAGGATAACTGTGTGGAAAATGATCAAAAAGCCTTGTCAGCACAGCCTTTGCACGCGGGACAAGAAAATACTGTAGAAACGCAGGTTTTAGTTCCCCAAAATACCCAAGAAAAAGCTGATTTAGATGAGGTTTTGCCGGATTGGATTGACTATTTAATCCAACATTATTTACCCAATCAGGCCAGTCATCCTGCTGCAAATCAGTTAATTCAACAATTGATGCAAGCCGTGGAAAAAGGCGATAGTTGTATTTTGGCCGAAGATGCGCAGATTCAATGTTTGGCTCAGATGGTTCAGCACGAGCAAGCTGAAAAAACACCTGTTGCGCCTTTTATTTTTGATTCACAGCGACTGTATCTCTATCGCTATTGGGCATTAGAAAATGCTTTGGCTAAGCAAGTCGCACGTCTAAAGCAGCAAACCGAGCAAGATCTCAATCAAATGCAGACGCTTAATATTGAAAAGGATTTACTGACCGATCCTCATCAGATCCAAGCACTGCACATGGTGTGTCAGCACAATTTTAATATCATTACCGGTGGGCCTGGGACAGGTAAAACCTATACCTTGGCTCGGATTATTGCCGTGTTGAATGAGCAAAATCCAAATTTAAGAATTGCGATGGCAGCGCCGACAGGAAAAGCGGCGCAGCGAATGGAGGAAGCCTTACAAGCAGCGTTTAAAGATCCTGCATTGCAGCATTATTCGATTATTCACAAACATTTGAAACCCGTGACTTTGCATCGTCTATTGGGATTAGGGACGCGCGCTATCCCGCGGTTTAATGAACGTCAATGCTTACCCTATGACGTCATTGTGGTCGATGAAGCCTCTATGTTGGACTTAAGTTTGGCGCAGATGCTATTCGCGGCGATCCCTCAACACAGCAAGCTGATTCTCTTAGGGGATGCAGAACAGTTGGCTTCGGTCGATGTTGGCGCTGTTTTGGCCAATCTTCAGGATGTCGATGCCTTACAAGCCAACCGTACCCATTTACAGACCAGCCGCCGTTTTGTACAGGGTGCAGCCATTGGTGAGTTTGCTCGTTTTATTCAACAACAAGAACAACAGCAAACAACCACAGAAGTTCTGGTGAAATTCGAACATCAGGTGGTATCTGCATCCGAACTTCAGCCGATTCAACTGACACCGAATATGAGCGATGTGATTCAGTTGCAATATCTCCCCGAAGCCACGAACAGTGCGGCACATTGGGCAAAATATTATGATCAACTGATGTATGGTTTTCAGCCCTATGTGGCATGGTTAAAACAATGGCCAGAGCAACCCGCTGAATATACAGATTGGTTAGCCCAATTGATTCGCTATTTTGATGATTATCGGATTCTATCGGCCATTCGACATGGAAAATTAGGCTTACACGAACTCAATCAGCAGATTGAACTACGGGTCTTAAATGCCTTGGGTGTGTTGAAACAAGGGGATTGGTATGTCGGTCGTCCAGTCATGATGACCTATAACGATTATCAACTTGGACTATCAAATGGTGATATCGGGATTTGCTTAAAACGACCGATGACGGAAAAGTCGCAGTTTGAGGTTTATTTTCCAAGTTTGGATAAATGGGTTGTGGCAACACGGCTACCTAAAAGTATAGAAACCGCCTATGCCTTGACCATACATAAGTCTCAAGGTTCTGAATTTACCCATACGGCGGTAGTTTTGGAAAATCATGCAACTGAAATGATGAGTAAAGAGCTGATTTATACTGCTATCACTCGTGCAAAAAAAGTGGTGAGTTTACTTGTTGCAAAAGATGCATTGGCAAAAGCGCTTATAAAAAGAACAGCACGAGTTAGTGGTTTGTTAGAAAAAATTAACAATCACCTATCTTTGTAAAGCCTGGGAAAAATGTACCGTATTTTGTAAGAAATAGCTTACATTGATTCAGGAGATTTGCGCATAGAGCTTCTTAGAGCTTTTTGAGAAGATGACTTCACAGAAAAAGAACTCAACACGGATGGTTGAGTAAAATCGCAAAAGTATAAGAATAACGTCAAAAGACAGCGAACTTACAGTGAAGTAAGGAAATAGGAAACTTACAGCCGCTAAGCCTTGTAGTTTTGGGAGAGACTACAAGGCTTTTTTATGTATAGAAAATAAGAAATGCCTATATGCTGTAACAGAAAAGAAATAGAGCTTAACCGATGTACGAAAAAGCTTACATATAGATACGAAAAATACGACTTTTATCTAACAGCCGTTGTGGCAAAATCTACCACATAAGGAAGTGCAAGTTAAAACATGGAATGTTTGACATAAGGACGCGGAAAAGCGCCACATAAAACAATAAATAATAAAACAATAACTAAAAAAGAAGAAACTACAGCGCAAAAAAGCCCGAGCCTAGCTCGGGCTTTTTTTTAATTATTCCAGTTTGAGTTTTGTATCCTAAATATCGAGTGGCAAAATGTATCAAAAATAAGTTTAAAATTCATTCAATAATCTGGAATTCAATGTGTTGAAAATATGCAGTTTTGTGTCGTATAGAGTGTCGAAGCATATAAAAAATTTATAATGGAATCGAGAGGAAAAATAAGGCGTTATTGTCATTAAGAAAACCTGACGAAGTCGGCTATCTCTTTTTGCAATTAAGACGATTTTCCCTTAATATAATGCACTTGCTGTAGTGATGCACGGCAGTCAGCTGATTTATCGGTTGATTCGTATCAAAAGTTAACTTTATAAGCATCTCGGAGAAATCGAATGGCTTTAACAAACGCAGATCGCGCAGAGATCATTGCAAAATTCGCTCGCGCTGAAAACGACACTGGTTCACCAGAAGTTCAAGTAGCTCTTTTAACTGCTCAAATCAATGATTTACAAGGTCACTTCAAAGAGCACAAACACGACCACCATAGCCGTCGCGGTCTTATTCGTATGGTTAACCAACGTCGTAAGCTTCTTGACTACCTTAAAGGTAAAGACGCTACTCGTTACAGCGCATTGATTGCTGCTTTAGGCTTACGTCGTTAATTCGATTTAAACTTTTATTTTCGGACTATTGCATGCTAAGTGCCGTATTACTGAAAACTAAAGTCTATCCAACCTTGGTTGGATAATGGGGAAGGGGCGATGATTCGCTCCTTCTTTGTGTCTTAAATTAGTATTTTAAATTAATGTTTTTAATCTCTAGTGAGGTCGGCTTCTAAGCTTTGTCATTTATGTTACAGCGTTTGGGGCGTTGAATGAATGCCAAACCTTAGGGGTCTCCACTAGAATAAAATCAGGAAAAAATAAAACATGTCGATGTTTAATATTATTCGTAAAGAATTCCAATATGGTCAGCATCAAGTTGTCCTAGAAACAGGTCGTATTGCGCGTCAAGCGAATACTGTGATCATCACTATGGGTGGTGTACAAGTTCTTGTTGCTGTTGTTGCTCAGCCAACAGCGAAAGCAGGTCAAGACTTCTTCCCATTGACTGTTAACTACCAAGAAAAACAATATGCTGCAGGTCGTATTCCGGGTGGTTATGGTAAACGTGAAGGCCGTGCGTCTGAAGCTGAAACGCTTATTTCACGCTTAATTGACCGTCCAATTCGTCCATTGTTCCCAGAAGGTTACTACAACGAAATCCAAGTGACTGCGACTGTTATTTCTTCTGATAAGACAATGGAAGCTGACATTGCTGCAATGTTAGGTACTTCAGCTGCTCTTGCAATTGCGGGTACACCTTTCCGTGGTCCAATCGGTGGTGCACGCGTTGGTTTAATCAACGGTGAATACATCCTAAACCCGAACCACGAACAGCTAAAAGAATCTGACCTTGACCTTGTGGTTGCAGGTACAGAATCTGCGGTATTGATGGTTGAATCAGAAGCGAAAGAACTTTCTGAAGACCAAATGCTTGGCGCTGTATTGTTCGGTCATGACGAAATGCAAATCGCGATCCAAGCGATTAAAGAATTTGCTGCAGCTGCTGGTGCAACAGAGTCTACTTGGACTGCACCTGCGAAAAACGAAGACCTTCGTGCGAAATTAAAAGAAGCGTTTGAAGCGAAAATCTCTGAAGCATACACAATCGCGGTTAAACACGATCGTTATGCAGCACTTGATGCGCTTCAAGCTGAAGCTGTTGCTCAATTCGTTCCAGAAGAAGACGTTGATGGTATCGCTGACGACTTAGCTGAATTATTCGAAGACCTTAAATACCGTACAGTACGTGACAACATCTTGTCAGGTAAGCCACGTATTGATGGCCGTGATACGAAAACAGTTCGTGCGCTTGACGTACAAGTTGGTGTATTAGACCGTGCTCACGGTTCTGCATTATTTACACGTGGTGAAACTCAGGCGTTGGTAACAACAACTTTGGGTAATACACGTGATGCGTTAATGGTGGATACATTAGCAGGTACGAAAACTGACAACTTCATGTTGCACTACAACTTCCCTGCATACTCTGTAGGTGAAACTGGTCGTGAATCTGGTCCTAAACGTCGTGAAATCGGTCATGGTCGTCTAGCGCGTCGTGGTGTACAAGCTGTTCTTCCTGCAGCTGACCGCTTCCCGTACGTGATTCGTATCGTATCTGATATTACTGAATCAAACGGTTCATCTTCAATGGCGTCTGTATGTGGTGCTTCTTTATCACTTATGGATGCTGGTGTGCCAATTAAAGCGCCAGTTGCTGGTATTGCGATGGGTCTTGTGAAAGAAGGCGAACGTTTCGCAGTGCTTTCTGACATCTTGGGTGATGAAGACCACCTTGGTGATATGGACTTTAAAGTAGCCGGTTCTGCAAACGGTATTACTGCACTTCAAATGGATATCAAAATCGAAGGTATCACTGAAGAAATCATGGAAGTTGCATTAAACCAAGCGTATGCAGGTCGTATGCACATCTTAAATGCAATGAACCAAGTGATTTCCCGTGCTCGTCCTGAAATTTCAATGCATGCACCTACATTCCAAGTGATCAACATCAACCCTGATAAGATCCGTGACGTGATTGGTAAAGGCGGTGCAACAATCCGTCAAATCACTGAAGAAACCAAAGCGGCAATTGATATCGAAGACAACGGTACAGTTCGCGTATTTGGTGAAACTAAAGCGGCTGCATCTGCTGCTGTTGCGAAAATCCAAGCGCTTACTGCTGAAATCGAACCAGGTACAATCTACACTGGTAAAGTGATTCGTATCGTTGAATTTGGTGCGTTTGTAAACATCCTTCCAGGTACTGATGGTTTACTTCACATCTCTCAAATTTCTAACGAACGCATTGCGAACGTTTCAGACGTATTGTCTGAAGGTCAAGAAATCAAAGTACAAGTTGCCGATGTCGACAACCGTGGTCGTATCAAATTAACCATGAAAGACATCGAACAAGCTTAATGGTTTGTTGATTCACAGGGTTACGGCTCTGTGAATGGATTCTAAAAAGCCTTGAGTGTAGTCAGAGTATGAACTTTGACTTGCTCAAGGCTTTTTTTATGGCATCATGCAAAAAGTAAACACAATAATAAATGAGATATGCAAACCTATTATTTTTTTCAGCATCCAACAGCCGCGCATATCTATGTGCAAGACCAAGCGCAATGTGAGCATCATCCTGAACTTGAGCCTGAGTTTATTTGGATTGATTGTACCCGTGAAGATGTCGTCAACCGCCCAGAGCAGTGGCAGAGTGATATTTTTCAGGCATCAGATCTACGGATCAATGAATACCATCTGCGGGATATTTTAAATTTAGAGCATCCGTGTGCCTTTGACACACTCGATGATTATGATTTATTAATTTTTAGAAAAATGGTCACACCCGATGACCAAATTGTTGCAGGTGCAGAAGCTCTTGAAAAGCATGAGCGGGTCTTTGGTTTGGCGACCACCCCGATCAGTTTTTTGATCACGCCCCAAGTGCTGATCACGGTGCGCGAAAAAGGCAACAAAGCCATTGAAAGTTATATCCAACGGATTGAAACTTTAATTTCTCGTCCGATTGATGAACAAAATAAACCACGAAAATTAGCCATTACACCCTTAGATTTGGCATTACGCTTACTGAATAATATGGTAGATGGATACTTGGATTTACGTGTTCCTTTGACCCGCCGTGTCGAGTTTTGGCAGCGAGAATTGCTGCAAGGCCATCGACGTTTTACCAAGTGGCATCAGTTGTTGCAGGAAAATATGGCCTTTCAGCAAGTGGAAAATTTGTGTGAAGAGCAAATTGAAGCTTTACAAGAACTGCGTGATGAAGTTGTGGATAATTACCCACATTTGAAAGGCAAAAAGCGCAGTGAAAAGCAGGATATCATGCTGGTTCGGGTAGATGATTTAACCAGCCATATCGAACGCATTCAAAAACACACCACACGATTACGCAGTGCTGTGCAGGCCGCCATTGATCTGCATTTTTCAGCCGTTGCTAACCAAACCAATGAAAATATGCGGATTCTGGCGATTATTACGGCAATTTTCGCACCATTAACCTTATTAACCGGTATATACGGTATGAACTTTGAGTTTATTCCGGGACTCAAATCGCCAACCGGTTTTTGGATCATGCTCGGCATCATGCTGATGACCACGATTTTACTACTGTATTATTTTTATCGACGGCATTTGGTCGGGCGCGGTGAAAAAAGCGTGATTGATATGTTGGCACAGCAGCACGGCGATCAACACATGAATCTGTTTTGGTTTATGGATTATGAACCAATCAAACAGACGGTGAAGGGCACAGTCAAAGGTACGGTTAAAACCATGAAAGAAATTGAGAAGCTGACGAAACTCAAATAGTTCGCGTCAGTTTCTCTGATGGGTGGGTTTAGTTGCTAATCATTACGAATCCATGTGGTACTACGTCCGAGTGCAGACACGCCAATATAGCCGCGCATGGTTAAACGTTTGCCATTTGCACTCAGCTTGCCTTTGCCTTTATAGATATTGCCCGAGAGGGGATCCAGCACGTTTCCATTGCTATATTGATTTGGATATTGTGGGTCTGGTTTAAATTCTTTGATAATTTCGGAACCTATCAAAACCCATTTTTGAGTTTGCCATTACATTTTAAGCATACTTCAACCAAGGGTTTGTACGGCAATGGGCATATTGCAGTGAGTGTTCCACTATACGTCCCGTCGGCATTTTTAACGACGGTGACATCGCCGCGTGAATATTCTGTTTGGTCATCAATTGTTTTCCAAACACTGGTCATATCATTGGCATGTAACAGAGCGCTGAAACTGAGTAATGCTCCAAATAGCACATGATGTATTTGCATGATGAATCCTTTGTCATGATTTTATTGTTTTTTAAAAATCTGCAGTACAACGCGATTTGACCGATCCTTATGGTCTTAGTAATTCAATTGCGTAGCCTCGTGGGTTGTACTGCGAACGACATGCATCGTGCAAAATCCCCTATACATGAATCGATATCTCAAGAGATATCATCATTTTCGTTACTTTTCAGCAAGCGATAAATTTCATCTTTTAGCTTTAATTTCTTACGCTTAATGGTCTCAATATCCGTGTTATGGTGATTGACAGGATTTAATTCCAATTGAATAATTTCACGATCTAACTCATCATGTTCTTCAAAGATCCGTGCAAAATATGGATTTTCATCACGTAACTGAGAGACCAAATCACGGTACTCAGGAAACATGTTTTTGACTTTTTTATTGCAATCTCGTGTTTTCATGGTTGTCGATCACTTCCTCTACAAGACAAACTCTACAAGAAAAGAAAAACGCCCTGCGAGGCAGAGCGTTCATGATTACATTTAATGTGAATGAAACTGTTGGTGTTTGACTTGGCGACGTAGTTGTTGAACTTCGTCAATTAAATCAAGCATCATAGCGACCGCAGTAAAACTGGCATCGAAATCTCGTTGAAGCCGATACGCACGCCGTGCGCGAGATATATCATCGCCAAAAAATTGATGAATCCTGTCTTCTGAACGGCTAGGCAGAATATCGTATTCGAGTAGTTGCAGAACCCATTCTGGACTTTGCCCACAGGCAGAGGCAAAGTGTTGTAGATCAAAACTACTTTTTTCGTCTACGATTTCAGTCTGTTTACATCCGTCACAGACAATTTCACGATAATGAATTGTTGTCATGGTGCTCTCCTTAAGACTGTCGTGGATTAAATGACGGAAAAGCTTGAGCAAAAGCCGCATATGCTTGTTGCTCTTGTTCGGTTTGTGCAGCTGGTATCTGTATATTTAAAATCAGGTAAAGGTGTCCGGGTGTTTTATTTGGTATCCCTTTGTCCTTTAATCGTAGCTGCTGACCAGTACGTGCATTTTTAGGAATTTGTAGTTCTAATGTTTTGCCATCAGGACTGGTAAATGCAATTTTTTGACCCAATGCGGCTTCCCATGGACTGATATTCAGTTGTTGGAAAATATCAACGCCTTCTACACGGGTTTGCTCAGTTTGTTTATACAAAATTTCAATGTATAAATCGCCGGCGGCTCCACCGTTATAGCCAGCTTGCCCTTGGCCGGAGAGTCGAATTTGTTGACCTGATTTCATACCTGCAGGAATTTTGACTTGCAGGGTTTTACGTTGGACTTCAGGCTCACCATGGGCGTTGAGGCTTGGAATCTGTAAGGTGATATTCTGCGTTGCACCATGAAATGCGATTTCTAAATCCACTTCTAAACTGGCGTGTTGGTCTTCACCACGGAAGCTCTTGGTTTGGCGGTTTGCACGTTGATACTGATAGTCACCGCCACCAAAGCCTTGCCCAAAACGACCAAACAAGTCTTCAAATCCACTAAAGTCCGCATGCTGACCATCACTCGTCGATTGGCGATAAAACTGAGATTGGTCAAAACCACCTTGGTTGCCAGCATTAAACCCAGCAAATCCTTGAGGATGATCGAGTTCAAAATCGTATTGTTTTTTCTTTTCGGCATCACTTAAAGTGTCGTATGCAACATTAATCGCTTGCATACGCGTTTCAGCATCAGCTTCTTTGCTGACGTCAGGGTGATATTTACGCGCCAATTTTCGATAGGCTTTTTTAATTTGATCTGCCGAAGCATCTCGGGCGATCCCTAAAGTTTGATAGTGATTGTCTGGCATACTCTCTGTATAAATATTGATCATGTTTTAATCAATATAGAAGGGTTCATCAAACTGTCATAGGGGCAAACTGCAGCTTATTGTTTCAAAACATGACAATAAAAAAGCCTCACGAGGAGGCTTTTAAAAACACATTTAAAATTAATATTTTATCCAAGTGACACTACGACCAATCACAGATACACCAACATACCCACGTATAGTTAAATGTTTTCCTGAAGCACTAAGTCTTGCTTTGCCTTTATAGATTTTTCCACCAATCGGGTCCAGAACTTTACCGTTTTGGAATTCACGTGGATTTTTTGGATCTTGTTTAAAGTCCCAAATAAATGGCAAGCCGATAAAAGGTTTACTTTTCAATTCACCTGGGCAGTTCGAGCAGACGCCCATTTTTTCAGTGCCTGGGACATTGCGTGTGGTGACAATGATGCCTTCATAGCTTCCATCGGCTTTTTTGCGAATTTCAACGTCTGCACGTGAATATCCTGTGCGGTCATCGACGGTTTTCCACTTCCCCACTAGCGGATCGGTTTCCGCAGCGATTGACAATCCTGACAAAGTGCTAAGTACTATTCCGGCAAATAATTGTTGATATATTTTTTTCATTTCATCCCCTGAAAATTCAGAATTGTGTTTTTAGAGTAAGTTGCCTAATTTATATATAAAGCCCTACAAAATCAATGTGATGGTTTGTGATGTATTTGGCAGATTTTTTTAAAACACTGCTTTAATATGGAGTTTTTACTCTAATTTTTAAGTTAAAAAAGGCCTTTAATGATTTAAAGGCCTCGTGCTTAGTTTTTGACCCAAGTGACATTGCGTCCAATTGCAGAGCCTTCAGTACGACCATTGATGATCAAATGCTTGCCATTATTCATCAAACGAGCGCGTGCATTGTAGTGCTTGCCTGATTTGGGATCGAGCATCACTCCACCCACAAATTCATTGGGCTTTTCTGGATCAGCGCTTAAGCCGCTTAAAGTGGTTAAACCGACCATGGGTTTATTTTTCTGAGCACCGGTGCATTGCGTGCATGTCGAAACATTTGCTGTTCCGGGTACGCTTCGGCTTTTGATAATGGTGGCCGAATACAGGTCATGCTTATCTTTGCGAATCACCACATCGGCAAGTGAATAACCTGTTCGATCATCAATGGTTTTCCATGTCCCCACTAAGGGGTCAATCGCTGCAAAAGCAGAGGATAAACTGCAGATGGAGAACATGCCGAACAGGATAGAAGGGAGGAATTTAACAGCCATATAATTACCCACATTACACAAAAAGCGGATGCCTAAAACTTAAAGGCATAAAAATATTATGGGTTTAATGTAGCCTGAAATAATATGAATATTCTAGTGATTTTTCAAGGATTGGTATTTATATTTTGAGCCAAAACATGAACGAGTTGGCGCTAAATGAGGTTTATGCTGAACGTCTACGCACTAGTAAAATAGTCGGAATTCATCTCAAAGTAGATTGTTATCGGCATGATGAACTCGTCTGGAGTTGAGTTTATCATGCCAATGAAAGCCAAAAGGCCGCTTTAGTTGACGCGGACCCAAGATACCGTCCGGCCGAGGAGCGTGGTTCCAACATAACCTCGAAGTGTCAGCACATTGCCGCGTGCATTCAATTGCCCTTTACCTTGATAAGTATTGCCTGAAAGTGGGTCTATCACCTTGCCATCGGTATAGGCATTCTCTTTTGCATTATGTTTAAAGCCAGAGAAGATCGGTAAACCAATTAAAGGTGCATTTTTGAGTTTGCCTTCGCATTTTTCACAAATGGTGGTGACAGGGCGGTTGGGGATGGCATGCACTTTGGTGATTTTACCGCTATAGCTGCCGTCTTTTAATTTGGTGATTTGGACTTCAGCACGGGCATAGCCTGTTTTGTCATCTATGGTTTTCCATGTCCCGACGAGGTCTGCTGCATGTGCTGTTATTGGGCTAAAGCAGAACATGGCTAAAGCAATAGCGAGTGTTTTGAGTTTCATATTTTATCCAGTTTTTTTACATTATTTTTCTATTAAAAATAAAGCTTTGTTGGTTTTTTGACTTTATTTCTGGCGCGATTCTACTCGAAAAAAAATTGATCGCAAATACAGCTGATCATGTTGAGGTTCTAAATTTCGAAACCATTCGACTAAGCGGAAGAAAGTAGTAGGTATAAATATTTTTCGGGACAATAAAAAAGCACCCCGAGGGATGCTTAGATTTAGGCTTTTAATCATGCAATGATTTAGCTAAGGTGTTGACCAAAAAGGGATAAAGCTTCTTCTGCAGTAAAGGTATATTTTGTATTACAGAATTGGCAGTCCATTTCAATTGGGTTTTGAAACTCTAAGGTTTCACGAACTGCAGCAACACCAATTTGTTCAAGTGCTGTTGCACAGCGTTCTTTTGAACACGTGCAGCCAAATTTTAAGGCTTCAGTTTCAGGAAGACGAACTTCTTCTTCGTTATATAAACGATATAAGATTTCATTTGCGGATAAAGACGTTAACTCTTCTGCTTTTAATGTCTCAGTCAGCATGGTTAAACGTGGCCATAGGTCTTCATCGACACGGCGTTGTTCTTCTTCGTTGTTACGTGGTAATAATTGAATCAGTAAACCACCTGAACGGCTGTTGCTGCTTGCTAAGACGATACGTGTTGGGATCTGTGCAGATAGATCATAATATTGCATCAAGCAACCCGCTAATGTCGGTTTGTCTAAAGGTACAATCCCTTGATAACGCTCACCAAATTCAGGCTCGATATTAATGAAAAGTACTGGGTTTACCAAGGCTTTCAGTACTGTGCTGCTGTCTTCAGCGGCTTGAAAGTGCGGGTCTTCTTCATAATCTGCAAGTGCGCGAACTTCACCGAGATGATTACATTCCGCCATTGCCCATTTAAATGTGCCTGCAGCCTGAATTTGTAAGCTAATACGACCTTTAATTTTTAAGGTACTGGCCAACAAGGCAGTCGCGCTGAGCATTTCACCCAAGAGAATTTGTACAGCAGGTGCATAGTCACGCTGTGCAAGAATCGTTTGTAGGGCTTCTTCAAGATGAACCACTTCTCCACGAACAGGGCTATCTTCAATAAAAAAGCGTTGGCGTAAATCTGACATAAAATTCTCCATAACCCTGCTTTAATGGTGACGATATTGTAAAACACAAGTCATTCATTATCATCTCTTGTGACATCAATACGATGACGTTGTAAGCTTCGTTGTAAATCAACACCTGTAGGTTTTTCACGGGCTTGCGCATCGCTTTCAAACAAATGTTCCAGTTCAGCTAAAGCGTTACGATGCGTTTCATAAATCTTTTGTTCATCGGTATAGATTTGCTGCTGTTGAGTCAGCAGTTTTTCATCATAATCACGGAACAATTCGATACTTTTATAGGCATCTTCATCGCTGATACCTAAGTCACACAGCATGTGATAGGCCATCCCTAAAGAGGATAAATAGGTTTCACGCCAAATATGCTCAATCCCCAAATCACGCAGCAAATGCACCTGATGACGGTCACGCGCGCGGACCAATAATTTTAACTGAGGGTAATTCAGACGAATATGACGCGCCACGTTCATCGAGTCTTCAATATCATCTATGGCAAGGACAAACACTTTGGCATGTTCAATGCCCGCAGCGCGTAAAATATCTGGTTGTGTGGCATCGCCATAATACAGATGACCACCATAATTACGTACGAAATCGACTTTGTCTAAGTTGCTATCAATGGCGGTAAAAGACAAATGCTGTAAATGCGCCACACGAGCAATGATTTGTCCAAAACGTCCAAAGCCCGCAATAATCACAGGATTATGTTCATCCGGAATGTCGTCATATTCGGGGATGGTTTTTGGATTAAAACGCGGCAAAATTTGTGATTGTATTAACCAGTACAACATTGGGGTCAACACCATCGACAAAGTGACGATGAGTGTTAATGGCTCCAAAATGGCTTGTTGTACGACATTTTCACTTTTCGCCACACTAAAGACCACAAAGGCAAATTCACCGCCTTGAGCCAAACAGGTCGCCAGTAAAATACTGTTGCGCCATGAATTTTTGAGATAACGTGCAATTGCGGTAACTGACGCCATTTTGATGAGCATCAGTGCCAACGCACCACCGATAATGAACCATGGCATTTCAACAAACAACGACAGTTCCGTGGTCATGCCCACGGTCATAAAGAACAGACCAAGTAAAAGCCCTTTAAACGGAGCAATACTCGCTTCGAGTTCATGGCGGAATTCCGAGTCTGCCAATAGCACGCCAGTCAAAAATGCTCCGAGTGTGGTACTGATGCCAAGTACATCCATCAACACCACGACACCCAGCACTATAAATAAACCGACAGCGGTGATCAGTTCATGCGCACCACTTTTCGCGACGAAGCGGAAAAAAGGCCGCATTAAGTATCGACTAAATAAAAATAAGCCTGAAAAAGTCGCAATGATTGCAGCGAAATAGGCGATTCCGTGATGTGATGATTCTGTTCCTGCGAGCAGGGGAATGACTGCAATCAGGGGAATCGCGGCCATATCTTGAAACAGCAAAATCGAAAAGGATTGTTGCCCATAGGTGGTGTTTAATTGCTGCTTCTCACTCAGCATCTGCAAGACAAAGGCAGTAGAAGAAAGAGCGAGAGCGAAACCGATAACGATACTGGCTGCAATGCCTTGTTGTAAGGCAAAAAAACTGCCTAGCGCTAAAACAAGACCGGTCAGACCGACTTGTAAACTCCCCATGCCGAAAATAGAACTACGCATACTCCATAGACGCTGTGGACGGAGTTCGAGGCCGATCAGGAACATCAGTAAGATCACGCCAAACTCAGCGAGATCTTGGATCGCTTGGGGATCACTGGCAATGTTAAAGACATCGGGGCCGAGCAAAATACCAGTGAACAGATATCCCAATACCGTTGCAATACCAAAGCGCTTGAGCAAAGGGACAAGCAATAAGGATGCGCCAAGGAAAATTGTGATCTGTAACAGTAGTGACATTTACTCGTCCTAGAGTTGTGTTTTTGGTCGAAAGTTGCAATTCAGTATGACTGATATTTTCAGACTGAATTGTACGCGTTTAACTGAGTTCCTGTGGGTCTATATCGAGGCTCAATTTCATATTTGATGGCTTGTTATGCAAGATGTTTTGCCACCAATAACGCAGATAATAATGTAAGCGCGCACGATCTGTAGACAGTAAAACCATGTGGGATTGGTAACGCCCTGCTTTGCGCTCCATCGGGGCAGGAATCGGCCCCCAAATGTCAATAATTCCAGCAGAGTCCTGACGCAGCAATTGGGCATGTTGCTGTAAAAATTCAGTATTGAGTTCTTGGTTTTTTGACTCACAGCGTACCAATGCGGCATAGCGAAACGGTGGCATTTGTGCCATTTCCCGTTCTTTCATGGTTTCTTTGGCAAATTTTCGATAGTTCTCATTGACCAAAATATTCAAAAGCGGATGGTCGGGTCTTAATGTTTGTAGGAATACATCGCCTTTACGTTCGCCACGGCCGGCACGCCCTGTGACTTGCACAATGAGTTGAGCGGTACGTTCGATGGCACGGAAGTCCACACTCAGCAGACCTGAATCGATATCTAAAATCGCCACCAAGGTGACGTAAGGGAAATGATGACCTTTGGCCAGCATTTGTGTACCAAGTAAAATAGCAGGCTCACTTTTTTGAATTTTTTCATAAATCTTTTGCCAACTACCAACGCGGCTGGTCGAGTCACGATCCACTCGAATGATGTCATGTTCAGGAAACAACTCATTTAAACTTTCTTCAACTTTGGCTGTGCCCATCCCAATAGATTTGAGCTCCTGATGATTACACTGTGGACAGTGATCTGGCATACGGTGAATGGTGCCGCAGTGATGACAATGTAAATGTTGATAAGGTGTGCGGTGTACAGTGAAATTGGCATCACAGTGTGGACATTTGGCCTGCCATGCACAGCTTTCACAAATTAAAACCGGGGCATATCCTCGACGGTTTAAGAACACTAACACCTGTTCTTTTTTCTCAAGTCGCTTACGGATTTCACCAATTAATAATTGGCTGATTCCATGCTGCTTCTGTGCCACTTTCAGATCAAGGATGTGCATTTTCGGCATGACCGCGGTGCCTGCGCGTTGGTTTAGTTCCAAAATTGTCATCTTGCCTTGTTTGGCAAGGGCATAGCATTCAATGCTAGGCGTGGCAGAACCTAAAATTACGGGGCATTGTTCCAAATGCCCACGGTAAAGTGCGACATCCCGAGCGTGATAGCGAAAGCCTTCTTGTTGTTTAAAGGACAGATCATGCTCTTCATCAATCACAATTAAACCTAGATTAGGCAGTGGCGTATAAATCGCAGAACGTGTGCCTAAGATAATTGAAGCCTTGCCCGTTTGCGCAGCTTGCCAAGCTTGCATACGTTTTGAATCGTTTAACCCCGAATGTAATAGGGCAATATTGCAATGAAAACGTGATTGGAAACGGCTAATGGTCTGTGGGGTAAGTCCAATTTCAGGCACTAAAACCAAGACCTGTTTGCCTTGCTTGAGAACCTCTTGCATGATTTGTAAATAGACTTCAGTTTTACCACTGCCAGTTAAGCCATCGAGCAGGAAGGCCTGATATTTTTTACGTGCTTTTAATACGCTATCGATCGCTTTTTTTTGGTCAGGGTTTGCTGTAAGTGGCATTTGCGCCATGCTCATCGGCATCGGGCTAAAGTCTTGTTCTGCTAACACACATTCACAGATGCCTTTTTTCTCTAAGGCTTTGAGTGTTGCTGTTTCCACACCTGACAAATTTAAAAGATTTTCACCTGTGCCTGTGGGATGTAATTTTAGTATTTTATACGCTTCTTGTTGACGCTCTGAACGTTTAATTTTGGCTTCAGCATTATGGTCAATCAGATTCCATGTCCGTGCCAATAAATTATAGGGCTTTCCTTGGCGTAACAGCGTCGGAAGGGCACTTTGCATCACTTCACCAATCGGAAATTGGTAATACTGTGCAGACCATGTCAATAAATTTAAAACTTTCTCATCTAAAATGGCACGATCATCAAGAAGTTCAGTAATGGCCTTGAGTTTAAAGCTTGAATTGAGTGGTGCATCGGGTGCAATTTTTTCCACGATGATGCCGGTCAAATTTTGCCGACCAAAAGATACAGCAACGCGTGCACCTACTTCAGCTTGTTGGTATTGCTCTTGGCTTAAGCTGTAATCGAAGCAGTCGTATAAATATACCGGAACGGCGACTCGAACGCGGTAAATAGGTGTTGCAATGCTCGCTGAATTTGCCATAAAACGTGGATAAGTTCCTGATTAAATTTCGTCGTGATCGTAAAGGAGTTGTGTTAGAGTGAGCTCATATTTTATATCTAAGAATATGAATGATTTTGATGGTCAGACGCAACTGCGCTGATAGAAATTTTGGAAAATTAGAGCATTACAATGCCTGCATATCAGTTTACTGCCATAGACGCTTCAGGGAAGCAGCAGAAGGGTGTACTTGAGGGTGATTCTGCGCGTCAAATTCGTCAACAGCTCAGAGATCAGTCACTCATTCCAGTTGCTGTCGATCCGATAGAGCAAAAAGACAAACACGCGCAGCAGCGCTGGTTTCAAAAAGGGCTGAATGCCTATGACTTGGCTTTATTGACTCGCCAACTTTCAGTTTTGGTTGCCGCTGCGATTCCATTAGAAGAAGCGATTCGTGCTGTGGGAAAACAAAACGAAAAAGCCCATGTGCAAAACCTGTTGATGTCGGTGCGTTCTAAAGTTTTGGAAGGGCATTCTTTAGCCAACGCACTACAACAAGCGGGACGCTTTCCGGAACTGTATATTGCCACGATTGCAGCAGGTGAGCGTTCAGGTCATCTCGATCTCATTCTCGATCAACTTGCCGATTACACCGAAAACCGCTTCGCCATGCAAAAAAAAGTGCAGGGTGCGATGATTTATCCCATCATCCTGATGTTAATGTCTTTCGGTATTGTGATGGGACTCATGACCTATGTGGTCCCAGATATTGTCAAAACCTTTGACCAAAGCAAAGATGCCTTGCCGTGGATAACGATCGCTTTAATGAAAGCCAGTGATTTTATTCGAATGGCCTGGCCATTTTTATTGGTCGGTAGCGTAGTCTCGATTTTTCTCTTGGTTCGATTCCTCAGAACAGCGGCGGGACATTATGCCTTTGACCGATTGACCTTGAAATTACCGTTATTTTCCAAACTGTCTAAAGGCATTAATGCCGCTCGTTTTGCCAGTACCTTGTCGATTTTAACCAAGTCTGGCGTGCCATTGGTCGATGCTTTAAAAATTGGTGCAGCGGTCAGTAATAATTGGGTGATTCGAGATTCGGTCAACCTTGCGGCAGAGAAAGTAACAGAAGGTGGTAATTTAGCAACACAGCTTGAGCGAAGTGGTTATTTCCCACCGATGATGGTACAAATGATCAAAAGTGGTGAAAGTTCAGGCGAATTAGACCGGATGCTCGAACGTGCGTCTACGATGCAAGACCGAGAAGTGACGACTTTAATTTCAACTTTATTGGCGTTGCTTGAACCGCTGATGTTGGTATTTATGGCGAGCATTGTACTGGTGATCGTGATTGCTGTGATGCTGCCAATCGTGAATATGAATAATATGATTTAAGACATTCGAACAATGATGTGAACAGAGATTTGTAACATGCAAGTGAAGACAAAAAATATGAAGCAACAAGGTTTTACTTTAATTGAAGTGATGGTGGTCATTGTCATTTTAGGTGTTTTGGCTGCGCTGATTGTACCGAACGTGATGGGCCGTGGTGAAAAAGCCAAAGTTGATACCACAGCAATTACTTTAAAAAGTGTCGCTGGCTCATTAGATCAATACAAAATGGATAATGGTAAATTCCCTTCTATGCAAGACGGTGGATTAAATGCTTTGGTCACTAAACCTGAGTCTGCTAAAAACTGGTTGCCGGGAGGCTATATCAAAGGTGGCTATCCAAAAGACAGTTGGGACAATGACATTCAATATGTGATTCCAGGTTCTGAAGGCCGTCCTTATGATCTTTATTCATTTGGTGCGGATGGTCAGTCTGGCGGTGAAGAAAATGATGCCGATATTTACTATAAACACTAACTGAGAATAATTATAAATTCAGTTTTAATGGAATTAATCACTTCACTTAATAGGATGTTTCAATATTGAGTGAAGTGATAATAAATCTTAATTATAAAATTAATATTAAGTTATTGAATTTACTTTAAATTGTATAATATAAAATATGTGATATTTATAATAAGAATTATTCCTAATTTTATTGATTACAATAATCGTAAAATATGAATAAATATAGGCTTTTCATTTAAATAAAACCGAGCATAATATCTTTTATGGTACTTTTTTAGCCATGGAGGATAGTATGAAAGCATTATTATTAACGGATGAAATTAACCAATTTCATTGGTCTATGCTGAAATCTGTTCTTTTGATTTTAAGTATTCTGCCGATCAGTCAAGGCATTGTGTATTTATGGCAAAGCACTGAGGGCAGTAGCCAAATTATGGTGGGCTTCTTTGCCATGAGCTTAATGAGTTCATTACTGGCTTTAAGTTTTTGGTCTGCATTAAAAGCGACTGTGGCAAATTTAAAACAAGAACATGCATCTGCCATCGAACAAATGGTTGTTCGTCTTTATCGATATATTCCAATGGTATCTTTAGCTGCCATGCTTTCCTATTTAGTTACGCAGTTATAACCCCAAAATTAAACTTTCCAAACTGGAGCTTGCTCCAGTTTTTTTATGTCTCGTGTTAATGAACAGTTCGTAGCGTACATCAGTGCATACTTCTACATGGTACGCGCTCTAACATAACCTTGCTTTGTCCGTTTTGGCGCATCGAACGTCTGCTTCACATATCGTCAGCCTGAATGAAATTTTTATAATGCATAAATAGTCAGATGAAGTACAACAAAGAATAGAAAGAGGGAAAAATGCAACAGATTGATTGGCACGATTTTGTGAAAGTTGAATTACGTGTAGGGAAAATTGTGCAGGCTGAAGTCTTTGAGCAAGCGCGTAAACCCGCGTACATTCTCCATGTGGATTTTGGAGAGGAGTTGGGCATTAAAAAGTCCAGTGCACAAATTACACAGCTGTATCAGCCGGAAAATCTAGTGGGAAAATTAGTCGTTGCCGTCGTAAATTTTCCAAAAAAACAAATTGGTCCGATCCAGTCAGAGTGTTTGGTCACAGGTTTTCATAATGCAGAGGGGCATGTTGCTCTTTGTGTGCCTGATGCAGAGATTCCCCTAGGCACCAAGTTAATTTGAAAAAGTAGGGTGAGTTGGCACGTTGAAAGTTTATCAATAAAAAACCGAGCCAAAGCTCGGTTTTTTGATCTTTTGTAGCGGAATCAACGGCGTGATTTAAAAGAAATATCAACTTTACGCGGGCGATAAATCCAACCGAGAACCAACAACAAGAATGAGAAAAACAACACAGGCCAATCACTTAAGCGAGTGTAAAGTGTTTCGCCTTGCATGGCAGGTAAATCACCACGCAGTACCGCATCTTTATCCATCGGTGCTTGTTTCACAATGTGACCATTATGATCAATAAGGGCGGTAATACCAGTATTGGTTGCACGGATAAACCAACGGCCATTTTCTTTGGCACGCATTTGAACCATTTGTAGGTGTTGATGCGGACTCGCTGTTCCAGTAAACCAAGCGTCATTGGAAATAGTCACTAGGTAGTCACTTTGACTGGCATTACGGCGCGTTAAGTTAGGATAAGCCACTTCATAGCAAATCGCCGCACCTAAATCATGACCTTTAACATTCAAAGGCTTTTGGTTGTTTGCGCCACGTGAAAAGCCACTCATCGACGGGTCATTTTGTAGGGCAGGCAGTACCCAACTTAACATCCCTGAAAGCGGAATGTATTCACCAAAGGGGACTAGACGTTGCTTCTTGTATAGACCAGAAGATTCATCACCAGTTGCCATGATGGTGTTGTAATACATAGGGTGTTGGTTTTGCTGTGATTCTGCCAAATCCCAATAGGGAATACCTGTCACCCAAGCCGTCCCTGTTTTATTGGCTTGGATTTTCATCGCATCCAAAAACGGCTCAATATCGGTTTGGAACATTGGAATAGAGGATTCTGGCCAAACAATGACATCACGCCCCCATTCGGTCCGACTTAATGACGCATATTTCATTAAGGTTTGAGCTTGGTATTCTGTTAACCATTTTAAATCTTGTGGAATATTGCCTTGAATTAAGGAAACACTCAGCGGTTTTTCATTTTTAGGCTGAACAAATTGCAGTTGCGCTGCACCCCAAGCACCGAGCAAAACAAGGGCAGATGGAACAATCCAAAAGATGCGTTTACGCAGGATTTCAACCAAAGCGCAGGCCAATACAATGACCGCGAAAGATACTCCAAAGATCCCGAATAATGGCGCATAGCCATCGAGGAATCGTTCAGTAAAGGCATAACCTGCAAACAGCCATGGAAAACCGGTAAAGACCCAAGTTTTACTCCATTCGAAAAACACCCACAGTGGCGCAAAGGTCAGTGGTGTTTCTGGAAAGAAGCGGCGGTAGAGCCAACTCTGAACTGCGGTAAACAGCCCCATCACAATCGCCATAATGGCAATCATCAAAACACTCAGTGCTGAATTGGTATCACCATAGACATGGATCGAGGTATACAGCCAAAAAGCCCCGACAAACCATAAGCCAAAGCCATAAGCTAGACCAATGAAAAACGATTGTTTAGGGGCACGCTGACTTAGGCAGGCATACAACAGGGCTGGAGATAAAATTGCCAACCACCAATAATGATAAGGTGCCAGCGACAAGCTGAAGATGGCACCTGAAAATAATGCAATCAGCAAAGGATAGATGAAAGGTAGCTGTTTTTTTTGTTGTGAGTGGTTTAGCAGCTTATCAAAGTAGGTTCTCATTTACGGACAGCTCGGATCAGATGAATAGTACGTGCATCTGCCTCCAAAATGGTAAACTCCCAGTTTTCAAGTTCAATCACTTGACCTTGTAAATCACTGACCAAGCCCATTTCTTGTAGCAGTAAGCCGCCCACAGTTTCTACTTCATCATCTGAAAAATCAGCATCTAAAAGATTGTTAAAGTGTTCAATTGGTGTAAGTGCTTGAACCAACCATGTATTTGCACTTAGTGGGTCTTCATCTGGAATGATAAATTGAGCTTCTTCATCGACTTTGTCATGTTCATCTTCAATTTCACCCACAATTTCTTCAAGAATATCTTCTAAAGTGACTAAACCTGAAGTTGTGCCATATTCATCAATCACTACAGCGATATGGGTTTGGGTATTTTTCAACATCCGTAAAACTTGGTCAGAACGCGCGCTCTCGGGTACAAATAGGGGTTGACGCATTAATGCACGAATATCGACTTTGGTGGTCGGTTCTGTCAAAAATGGCAACAAATCTTTGGCCAACAAAATACCGACAACATTGTCTGGCTGGTCTGAGGAAAAGACTGGGAAACGTGAGTGTGCAGATTCAACAAGTACATGCAAAATATCTAATAGCTCATCATCTTCTTGCAAGCTGATCATCGCAGTACGGGGGGTCATGACCTCGCGGATTTTAGTTGCAGGTAAGTCGAGTACCCCTTCGAGCATGGCAACTGTATCGGGTTCTAAGAAGCGACGTGAATCTTGTACCAATTTCAACAGTTCGTCACGGGTTTCTGGTGCAGTGCCCAGCCATTTACGTAAGCCGCGCATGCCCCACGACGGGCCGGATTCCTCTTGCATGATCTTTCCTAAAGACTCTTAATATCTAATAAATGATGATTTTATCATACCGTAGAAAATACAGTTGTCTATTGTTAATGTTGATCTAGATGATGAGCGATCAAGTCATTTTAAGACGCTATCGTTTGCATTTTTCAAGCTAACATTCAGTCTTCAGGATTATGCTAAAATAGCCTTAGATTTTAATGCTGAGTTTTCTAATGTCTGAGCCTTCTGTGCCCCCATCAATTCAATTAAACACCCGTGGCTTACGTTGCCCTGAGCCTGTGATGATGTTGCATCAAGCCATTCGTAAATCAAAATCGGGCGATATTGTTGAGGTTTTTGCAACAGATAATTCGACCTCTTGGGATATTCCGAAATTTTGTATGCATTTAGGTCATGAGCTTTTGCTTCAAGAAGAACGTCTTGATGAAAATGGAAATAAAGAATTTCATTATTTGGTTCAGAAAGGTTAATTTAAGAGATTGTAAAAAATAATAATTATTAAGATGTTACATTTTTATTAATAAAATAGGCTGGTCAAGTCTGATGGCTAGCCTATATCATTCGCAGCATAATTATACAAAGTTTAAAAAACAGACTTTTAAAATGTTAAATTCGATTGCTCTTATACTTGAAAAATTAGGCTTATCCGCTCAAAAACGTGCCATTCATGTGCAATTTTCCAACCCTGCGTTGAATGATGAGCTTTTTATTCAACGTATTGATGGGGAGCATGTCTTAAACCAAGGCCTGCAAGCGACTTTGATTTGCCTATCTACTAATGCACTTATTCCACTAAAACAATTTATTGGCGTACAAGTCGCCGTTGATCAAGTGACCGATCAGGGCGAACTCTTCCGTACCACGGGTATTATTACCGAAGCGACCCAAGGGCAGAGTGACGGTTCACTCACGCTATATAAACTCACTTTAGAAGATGCAACTTCACTGTGGCATAAACGCCGCAACAGCCGTGTGTTTATGAACAAATCGGTACGAGATGTCAGTGAAACTCTCTTTAAAGAATGGCAAAGCAAAAGTCCGCTCTTTGCTGCCAGTCTAACGCTAGATCTAAGCGGTTTAAGCCAAAACTATGATGTTCGGCCCTTCATCATGCAGTCGAATGAAAGCGATTATGACTTTCTGACCCGACTTTGGCGCAGTGAAGGCATTAACTGGCTCATCGATGAAGCACAGTTGAAATTGCCGCATTCCTCAGCCCAAATTGAAAAAC